>CAYZCY010000005.1:45163-57632 GCA_964477115.1 uncultured Eggerthellaceae bacterium
GGACTTCGGCCGCAGCTTGATCGCCGTGTCTAGTCGCCGAGGTAGGCGGTGACGGTGGGGTTGGCCTTGATGCCAGCTTGAAGCTCAGCGATGAAGGCGCTGAGCAGCGCGCTTGGTTTTCGTTCGTTGTGCATGATGTAGCCGACCTGCATCTTTGCCTCGGATTCGAGGGGGATGGATGCAATGCCCGCGTGCATTTCGGCAGAAAGAACGCCGGTGGACAGCGTGTAGCCGTTGTGGTTGGTGAGCAGGTTGGTGAGCGTTCCTCGGTCGGAGATGCGAATGTTCTTCCGGTGGCTGAGGTGGCTCAAGGGCTCTTCGGAATAGTAGAAGGAGTTAGTGGTTCCCTGCTCGAAGGAATAGCGCGGATAGGGCTCAAGGTCGCTCACCTTGAGGATCTTGCTCTGCGCGAGGGGGTGGTGCTCTCCGACGAACACGTGGACCTCGGCTTCGAACAGCGGGTAGTAGCTGAGGTTTGCATCAGCGAATGCCTTGCTCAGCACTCGACGATTGAATTCATCGGTGTAGAGAATACCCATTTCACTGCGGAAGGTGCGGACGTCTTCGATGATTTCACCTGTGCTGCATTCGCGTAGGATGAAGTCGTATTCGTCACCGGCAAACTTATCGGCGACCTCCATGAAGGCCTGAACGCTGAACGCATAGTGCTGAGTGGATACGGCCAGCCGCGCGTGATTGGTGCCCGCTCCCGCATAGCGGTCTTCGAGCATATCGGCCTGCTCGATAACCTGCCGTGCGTAGCCGAGCAGCTCGGTGCCGTCGTTGGTCAAGGTAACGCCGCGGTTGCTGCGCGTGAAAATGGTGATGCCGAGCTCCTGCTCTAGCTCCTTGATAGCGGTGGAGAGGTTTGACTGCGAGGCGTAGAGGTTCTGCGCGGCAGCGTTGATGGAGCCGTATTCGGCGATGGCTATGAGATAGCGAAGCTGTTGCAGGGTCATGCCTGCTCCTGGGGCAGAAGGGCGCTTACCTTCCCCAGCAAAAGCTCAAAGCTGACGCCGCGTTCCTGGAAGTGCGGTTGCTTAGCTGAGACGATCATGGCGTCGTGCACGAAGTCCCCGGCAAAGCGCACGGCTTCCTCAAGCGTGCGACCGGCCATGACGGCGGCAAGCAGACAGGATGCGTACACGTCACCTGTGCCATGGAGCATGAAGGGAAGGTAGGCGTTGTTGACTTCGACGGTTTCCATGTTGCGCCCGCCGACGAAGTTGCGCACGACGCTTTCGCTTTCGCGCTGGATGCCCTTGAGGATAACGTGCTTCGCGCCCTTTTCTGCAAGGGCGGCTACGATGCGGCGGGCCTCATCGTCGGAGATGCTGGTGCCCTGCCACTGCTCGTCAAGGATGATGGCTGCTTCGGTCAGGTTGGGCGTGAGGATGTCGGCTTCGCAGGCGAGTTCGGCCATGGCCCGGCAGAGCTCGGGTGTGTAAGTGGGGTAGACCTTGCCGTGGTCGGCCATGACGGGGTCTACCACGCGAAGCGCTTGCGGGTAGCTAGCGTAGAGGCTGCGGATGACCTCGACCTGTTCGGGAGCTCCGAGGAATCCGGAGTAGATGGCATCGATCTCAACGTCGATGCCGCGCCAGGCGGCGAGGTAGTCCTCCAGGATGTCGGTTGTGTCGTGCATGTACCAACCGGGGAATGCCGTGTGAGAGGAGAAGAGGCCCGTGGGAACGGGGCAGACGTCGCAGCCAGCGGAGGAGAGGACGGGAATGGCAACGCCGAGTGAGCATTTTCCGTATCCGCACAGATCATGCACGGCGGCTATGCGGGGGATGTAGTCTCCGCGGCGTTCGTACAGGATGGGTGAATCTTGGCGTGGATTTTGCGTGGTGCACATAGGCATTGCTCCTTAGGGTTTTAGTTGCCTTCCTCTTCCTCTTCCTCGTCATCATCATCGAAGAGAGACCAATCATCGGGACCCTTTTCGCGATGCTTGAACTGCTTGCGTGTGCGGCGCTCCATAACAACGCACACGATAAGGCCAATGACGAGGCAGGCGCCGATCAAGCAGCCAATGCCGGGCATGGTCTCGAACAGGAAGTGGTAGATCTCCATGATGTCCATTGGAAAACCTCATTCTAAGGCCGATTTGTTAGCCCGACGTTTCTGCACAGCTTTCGCAAGCTTTGCGCACAGATCGCGCACATTCGGGCGTGTTTCACAAAGGGAAGTATACTATGCAAGATCAAACTCCAAGAGTGAGGTATACTTCAAAGTTGCGTCTGGAGCCAAAGCCGGGCGTGGAAAACCGATAATAGCCAGGTGCGCGATCAGCTGCGCATCTCGGTTGGATGCAAGGAGAGCAAGCAATGCTAGACATCAAGTTCGTTCGCGAAAACCAGGAATTCGTCGCCGAGGCCATGGCAAACCGTAACGCCTCTTGGGATTCCGCGCGTTTCTCCGAGCTTGAAGAGTCACGTCGCGAGGCCATCCAGGCAGAGGAGGCTCTGCAGGCTGAGCGCAATGCGCTTTCCAAGAAGGTCGGCGAACTCATGAAGGCCGGCCAGCGCGAAGAGGCCGAAGAGGTCAAGGCTCGCGTTGCTGCCATCAAGGCAGAGCTCGAGGGTCTTTCCGCCCGCCGCGCAGAGCTTGATGGCGACCTCAACTACATGCTCATGCGCGTACCCAACCTGCCCTCCGACACCACGCCGGTTGGCAAGGACGAAGACGACAACCCTGAGGTTCGCCGCTGGGGAATCCCGCGTGATTTCGCCGCTGAGGGCTTCGAGCCCAAGGCCCACTGGGATCTCGGTCCCGAGCTCGGCATCATGGACTTCGAGCGCGGCGTGAAGCTTGCCAAGAGCCGCTTCTACCTGCTCGGCGGTCTGGGTGCTCGCCTCGAGCGCGCCCTCATCAACTTCATGGCCGACACTCACGCCAGCCGCGGCTATAAGGAATGGTGGTGCCCGGCGCTCGCCAGCGCTGAGACCCTGACCGGTACCGCTCAGCTTCCGAAGTTCGAGGAAGACCTCTTCAAGACCACCGACGGTCTTTATCTCATCCCCACGGCTGAGGTTCAGCTCACCAACATCCATGCCGGCGAGGTTCTTGACGCCGACAAGCTGCCGCTCAAGTACTGCGCCTTCACCCCCTGCTTCCGTTCCGAGGCGGGTGCTGCAGGTCGCGATACGCGCGGAATCATCCGCGTGCATCAGTTCTCCAAGGTCGAGATGGTGAAGTACGCCAAGCCCGAGGAGAGCTTCGATGATCTTGAGGCCATGGTTGCTGACGCCGAGAACATTCTGCAACTGCTCGGCCTGCCCTATCGTGTGATCACCCTGTGCACGGGCGACATGGGCTTTTCTGCCGCCAAGACCTACGACCTCGAGGTTTGGCTGCCCTGCTACAGCGACTACAAGGAGATTTCCTCCTGCTCTTGCTGCACCGACTTCCAGGCACGTCGCGCCAACATCAAGTACCGCGACCCCGAGAACTTCAAGGGCACCCGTTTCGTTCATACCCTGAACGGTTCGGGTCTTGCCGTCGGCCGCACTATGGCAGCTGTCGTGGAGAACTATCAGCAGCCTGATGGCACCATCCGCGTGCCCGACGTGCTGGTTCCCTACATGGGCGGCGTGACCGTAATCGGCCCCGAGGAGTTCTAGGCCAAGTCCTCGATGCCGGAGTTTCGCGTCATAAAGGGCGGAGCTGATTCCAAGTCGCGTCGTAAGAGCGTGGCGGGCAGCAAACGCGTAACCGAAGAGCAAAAGAAGGCGGCAAACGCCGCCTGGAGCCCAGATGCTTCGGCGTCGGGCTCTGTTTTTGCGCATGAAGACGATCCTCTGGCGAATGGTGCCGACCCCGTTGCGGGCGACGTGTCAGCTGCACAAGGTGAGCACCCCGCCAAAGAGACATCCGCGACTGCAGGATCAACCCGCAGGCGCCGAGTGGCTTCTGGCAAGAGCCCGGCAGCTAAGGCCCTGACGGCTTTTGCGATTGCCGCCTGCGCCCTGCTCGTTGTGCTGCTGTGCTCCTTCGCGGCTTATCGATGGCTGTATGGAAATGACGGTCAGGATATTCAGGGGTCCTGGTATGTCAACGAAAGCACGGCCACCATGAGCTTCACTGAAAGCGAGATCATTCTCAACGACGAGGTCTCCTACGGCTACGCCCTCAATGGCGCCGACAAAACCATCAGCTTCAGCTTCAGCGATCTGACGGGATCGGGGAGCTACCGTTTCTCTCTCGATCGCAACACTCTCGCCATCTTCGACGGAGATGCTTCGGCCTTTGATACGCTTAAAGCCGATTTCACCTGGTTTTTAGGCGCGCTTGTGTGCGCGATGAAGGGCGAGGACCCCTCTCCTGTGCCAGCTGATGCCGAAAGCGTCACGCTTCTGACGCGCGTGGTGGAAGAGCCGGCGACTGACAACCTTGATCCTGCGGGGACAGAGGCTGAGCTTGCCGATGCCGATGCCGATGCTTCGGCACAGGATGATGCCGCCGCAGACGTCGATGTTGCTGGGGACGATTCGGGCGATCAGTCAACGGAGGGCGCAGATAACGCGGAAGGTTCGCAAGCTGATGCCGCTGTTGGTGGCACCGCTTCAAAAGACACGGCCGACAACGGCGCCTCGGGTGGCGCGGACGCGGCGGGGGAGAGTCCTGCCAGCGGAGGTTCTGGCTCTGACTTAAGCTTTGGCGGCGCTGTGAGCGATCATGTCTGACGCTCTTGTCCTCGAGCGCGTTGCCGTCAGGCCCGGTCGACTTTCTGCCGTTGTGCGCGTAGCCCCATGGTGCCCGCGCCTGACAGACGAGACAATCGTCTCCTATGTACTTGCCGAGCATCCTGCACTGCCGCATCACGTGTGCCTCAACGACGAGGGCCCTACCTTCGGAGCGGTATTGGCGCATACCTCGATCGCTCACCTCTTTGAGCATATGATCATTGACGAGCAGGTGGCGGATCCGAGGACCCCTCGTGACGTCGCTCTGGTCGGAACGACCGAATGGACGGATGAGAGCGCTGGGATTGCGCGCATTGAAGTAAACTTCTCGGATGATCTTGTGGCGTTGCGGGCGCTTCGCACCGCCCTGGCTTTTCTGAATAAAGGACTGGAGGGCCATCGATATGAGTACGGCGCATCTCACCTTTGACACAGCTGACGAGCGCGTTGCCGACCGCGTGCGCAAAATGCGCTCGAGTGCGGTGCGCGATCTTTTCGCGGCTGCTGTTCGTCCGGATATCATCTCCCTTTCAGGCGGTATGCCCGACGTTTCCCTGCTGCCCGCCTCGGCGGTCAAGAAGGCAACGCGTGCGGCCTTAGAAGATCAGCGCGCCACGGCGCTGCAGTACGGCGGTACCGCGGGGCGTGTGGAAACCCGCCAGGTTTTCTGCGATGTCATGCGTGACATCGGCGTGCGCTGCAAGCCCGATGAGGTCATGATCACCTCGGGCGCCCAGCAGGCACTCGACCTCATCGCGCGTACCTTTATTAACCCCGGTGACATCATCTTGGCCGAGGGTCCCACCTACCTTGGAGCCCTGCAGGCCTTTTCGGCTTACGAACCCGATGTGCGTTGCATCGACCTTGACGAAGAGGGCATTCGCACCGACCTTCTGGAGGAAGAGTTGCAGCGCATCGGCAAGGGTAACCCTCGCCTAAAGTTCTGCTACGTCATCCCGAACTTCCAAAACCCCGCCGGCATCACCATGTCCTCCGCCCGTCGCCATCGTCTGCTCGAGTTGGCCGATGAATACAACTTCATGGTGATCGAGGATGACCCTTACGGTCGCCTGCGTTATGACGGCGGTCACATGATTCCGCTCAAAGCCCTCGATGATCGCGTGGTGTATCTGGGAACGGTTTCGAAGATGTTCGCCCCCGGTTTGCGCACGGGTTGGATTGCCGCCCCCCGCGACGTGCTGTCCAAGATCAACCTGGTGAAGCAGGGCGGTGACCTGTGCGGATCAACCTTCGATCAGGTGGTGGTCGAGCACTACTTCACCGACACCCCTTGGCAGCGCACCCTGCAGAAGTTCATCAAGACCTACGGCACGCGTCGCGACGCTATGCTGGCCGCGCTCGAGGAGTACTTCCCGCCTGAGGCCACGTGGACCAAGCCCGAGGGTGGATTCTTCGTGTGGGTGACGCTTCCCGAATATGTCGATACCGGTTCCATGCTCGGAGCTGCGCTCGACGCCGGCGTTACCTTCTGCCCCGGCGACAGCTTCTTTCCCGACGGGAAGACGGGCAAGAACTGCCTGCGCATCAATTTCAGCTACGAGTCTCCCGAAAACATCGCCGAGGCCATCCGCCGTCTGGCAGTTGTCATCGAGGAGCGCCTTGAGCTGTATCGCGTGTTCCTCGAAGCCGGCGCGCTTAAGAGCTCGCTGTAAGGAGGCGGCGAGCAGCTGGGAAAGCGCCCTGAGAAGGGTTCGAAAAGAAGTCAAGTCACCTGGACTTAAGGGTTTACAGGTTTTCGGATAGGAGAAACAGGATGAAGGTTGCGGTTTTGATGGGTGGAAGCTCGTACGAGCGCGAAGCCTCCCTTGCCAGCGGAAAGCAGGTCTGCCTTGCTCTTGAGGAGGCGGGTCATCGCGTAGTGCCGCTTGATACCAACAAGGACCTCGTTCCCACGCTGCGCAGCGAGCGCCCCGACGTGGTTTACATTGCCCTCCACGGCAAGCACGGCGAAGACGGCACCATCCAGAGCCTTCTCGAGTTCGTGGGCATCCCTTACGTGGGATCACCCGCTAGCGTGTGCCAGCGTACCTGGAACAAGGACGCCATGCACTCCTCCCTCGCCAAGTATCGACTGCTCACGGGCGAGGAGCCCGTCGCCTCCTGGCCGCAGGGCATCTACGTAGCCCGCGATGCTTTCAAGCTTATGGGAGCCGCCTCTGCGCTCGACCTCATCGAGGATCGCATCATCGGCGGATACCCCGTCTGCGTGAAACCCGCTCATGGTGGATCCGCAATCGGAGTGCATCGAGTTGACAAGGCTGAAGACGTAGGCGAGGCCATCCTGGATGCACTCTCCTATGACGAAGCCGTGGTTGTCGAGCAGTGGGTCGAGGGCGTCGAGCTTTCGGTTTCCATCCTGGGCACTGGCTGGGACGCCTATGCGCTTCCGCCGGTTGAGATTGTGGCGAAGGGCCGCCCCTTCTTCGACGCCGAGGCTCGTCAGGAGCTGTATTCCGTAACCTACCATACGCCCGTGCGCTTATCTTCCCTTTCTCCTGATGAGGCGACGGCTCAGGCCATGCGCGCGGAAATCGAGCGTGCCGCGCTTGAGGTGTACCGTGCCTACGACATTCGCGACCTCGGTCGCGTCGATATGATCTGGGACGGTGGCCAGGCTCGCGTGTTCGAGGTGGACGCATCTCCGGGTATGGGCGAGCATTCGCTGTTCCCGGCAGCATGCAAGGCGGCCGGTCTGTCGCTTCCTTCGGTCCTCGACAGCTTGGTTAGGCAGTACGAGTAGTAGAACAGGACGCAGGCGCAACAGGCCAGCGACTCGAGGCCGTCTCGTCAAAGCGTCTACCAGGTGTTGACGAAAACGTGGAGCCGTCAAGCGCTTCTTCGGACTCACCTTCGCTCTGCCCTATAATGGCAGCAAAAAGAAGCTCGCGACGAGCGCAGACTAGACGAACAGAGGAGGCATCAATGGCCAACCGAATTGGAACATTTATTATCGGCGGTCTTGTGGGCGCTGTGACAGCGCTGCTGTATGCGCCGCGTAAGGGTGAGGAAACCCGCAACATGGTTGCCGAAAAGGCAAACGAGGTTTGGGGAGAGGCTCAGGTTTGGGGCACCCAAACTGCTCAGAGCGCGCAGCAGGCGTACCAGCAGGCTGCGGTTCGCGGCCAAGAGCTTGTCTCTGATGTCGCCGTCAAGGGCCAGCAGGTGGTTGACGTGGCGTCCGAGCGCGTGCAGGCGGTTGCCGGAGGCGTCAAGCCCTCCTTCGTCGAGAAGAACGATGAGCTGCGCGACAAGATCGAAGCAGCCCGTCAGCGCATTGCCGCTCAGGTAGCCAAGAACGCCGAGGAGGCCGCAGCTGCCGCCGCTGCCACTATTGAGGCTTCTGCTGAGACTGCCGAGGAAGTTGCCTGCGAGGTAGCTGAAGCGGCCGCAGAGGCCGCTGCGGACGAACAGCAGTAGTGACTGCTTGTTAGGCATATTGCTTCGATCGGGTTGCGAGTAGCTTGCGACCCGATCTTTTTTGTCGTTTGAGTTTGGAGGAGCTATGGCGGGAAAGCTTATCAGCACCAAAGAACTGACCGGCCTTCGCGTAATGGGCTCAAAGCCTAGCAAGAAGGATCCGGAGGCCACGCGCAAGATCGGCAAGGTCCGCGCGTGCGTTTTTCATCCCAAGGAGAAGCGCTTCGTCGGCGTTATCGTGAAGCGCCCCGATGCGGCCATGATGTTTCATCGCAAGGATCTTTTCGTCGCCTATAACGGCTACGACATGGTTGATGGACGCATGGTGGTGCACGACGAACCGGAGGCAACTGACGCCGCAGCTTGTCGGGCTATGGGCATCAATTGGGACGAATGCGTCTTGTGGGTCGACCTTCCCGTTATCGCACAGGATGGAACCGACCTCGGCAGGGTGGGCGACATCGTGTTCGATCGCCATACAGGCGCCATCGACTGCCTGGTGGTGAACGCAGGGGCCACGGCCAATGCGCTTCTGGGCGTTCGTGAGATTCCGAGCTCCATGATCAGGGGCTTTCGTCAGGGTATTGGCGACAAGCTTACCACCTACGACGAAGAGGGCGAAAACGCCATCTTGGGCGCCATCTTGGTGGACAATGCCGCAAAGGCCATCGCTTCCGAAGGCGGCTTGGCGGAGAAGGCCGGCGAAGCTACGGCTGTGATGGGTAACAAGGCGCATCAGGTTGCCGATGACGTGGTAAAACCCGCGGCACAGGCGGCGGGCAAGGCCGTGAACAAGGGCGCCTTCGTCACCGGCCGCCAGATTTCTCGCGCCAAGGGCATGTTCTCCAACTTCAAGAGCGAATACGACAAAGCCTCGGGCAAGAGCTCCACAAGCTCGGGCAAAGCGGGCTCGTCAGCCGCCGAAACCGCCGCCAAGTTGTCCGCTTCGGCGGGCAAGGCTGTGGCCAAAACGGCTGCTCCCGCTGTGAGCGCGATCAAGGCCGCAGGTGCTAAGCTCGTCGAAGAGAAAACAACCCCTGTTGAGGACTGTGAAATCGACTACGAAGTCGTATACGTCGACGAGGACGGCAACGAAATCGTATATGTCGATGAGGATGGAAACGAGATCATCTACGTTGACGAAGATGGCAACGTGGTGGACATCGACGAGGACGATGATGACTTCGTCATCGTTGCTGGTCGTTCTTAGATACGTTGCGAAAGGGCGGAGAGGGCTACGTGATCGACGAAGAGCGTAACCGGGCGCGCAACTCGATTGAGTTGAAGCGCCAGCGGATAAAGGAGCGTGCGGACCAACCTGTGACGGTTGGTCACGGCATGAAGGCAGCCGACGTGTTCAAATTCGTCGGCCTCTTGGCCTTCTTCGCAATCATGGCGCTGGTGTGTTTTCTGGTGTGGCCCTACATCAAGGACCTCTTCGAGGAAGGCGGCGCCGACCGCGTTATCGCCGAGGTTCAAAGCGCCGGCCCAGGAGGCGTGCTCATCCTGCTTGGCATTCAGTTTTTGCAGGTAGTGGTGGCCCTTATTCCCGGTGAGGTGGTGCAGATTGCCGCGGGCATGATGTACGGTCCGTGGCTGGGCGCGTTCATCATCCTCGTGGGCTGCGTTATTTCGAGTGCTTTCGTTTTCCAGTTGGTGCACAAGCTTGGCGCGCCCTTTGTCCGGCATATGGTTCCCGAGAAGTACATGGAGAAGTTTGAAAACTTCGAGAAGACCGGCCGCCTCAACATCATCGTGTTCGTGCTCTTTCTCATCCCTGGCCTGCCTAAGGACGTCTTCGCTTACATCGTGCCTCTGACCGATATGAGGATGAAGACCTTCTTGGTGCTTTCAAACGTGGGCCGCATTCCCGGAGTGGTGGTATCAACATACGCCGCAAGCGGACTCATCGAGGGACGCATCGTGGAAAGCGCCGTAATCTTTCTCGTCGCAACGGGTTTGGCTGCTGCGGGCCTGCTTTTGCGCAAGCCGCTCATGGACGCGCTTGAGGGAAGGATACACAAGTAGGCTCACCTCGGCATCGTTTGCCGCTCGAGTTTCTCCGCTTTCATGGATAAGCGCCTGCCCGCGCGCCGCCGATGCCGTTCGGCCTGTTATTTCGCCCGTCGCCTTTACGGACGGTCGCTTTCTTTGTGAAAGCGCCGAGCGCGGGTTTTCCCATTGGGTACAATAGCCTCCATCCCGTCAGACACGACGCTGGCTGTGTGCGCCCTCATTCTGGTGGCGCGCATGGACACCTCGGCTGCCCGGGGCTTTGTGGCGGCAGGGGCCGTCGTGGATATACACCTTGAAGGAGGATCGTCATGCCCAAGATCACTCGTGATCAGGTCCGCGTTCCGGCCGATGTCATGCCGGAGATGCGCGAGGTCTACATCGACAACTATATGAAGGCAACGCGCGGAACCGGCCGTCTCATGCTGTTCGCATGTGATCAGAAGATCGAGCACATGAACATGGACTTCTACGGCGAGGGTATCGACATCGCCGACGCCGAGCCGGAGCATCTGTTCCGCATTGGCGATCAGGGCGTTTGCGGCGTGCTTGCCGGCCAGCGCGGCCTGATTGCTCAGTATGCAGCCGATTACCCCGAGATCAACTATCTCGTCAAGATGAACTCCAAGACCCACCTGGTGAAGACCTCTCAGGAGGATCCGTACTCTCCGCAGCTTACCTGCCTCGACGCCGTTCTCAGCATGCGCGAAAACGGCGTGAACATCGTTGGCCTGGGTTACACCATCTACCTCGGTTCCGAGTACGAGTCCACCATGATGGCTGAGGCTGGCGAGCTTATTGCCCAGGCACATGCCCAGGGCTTGCTTGTTGTTCTGTGGATCTATCCGCGCGGCAAGGCTGTTCCCGCTGAGAAGGATCCCGATCTCATTGCCGGCGCTGCTGGCGTTGCTCTTTGCCTCGGTGCTGACTTCGTTAAAGTCAACCCGCCGAAGCCCGAGGACGGCCGCACCCCGGCTGAGGCTCTCAAGGTTGCCTCCATGGCATCCGGCCGCTGCGGTCTGGTTTGCGCTGGCGGTTCCACCGTTGATGCGGAAACCTTCCTCACCCAGCTGCATGACCAGATTCATGTTGGCGGTGCTGTCGGCAACGCAACTGGCCGCAACATCCACCAGCGCTCCCTCGATGAGGCTGTGCGCCTGACCAAGGCCATCAGCGCCATCACCCTGGCTGACTACTCCGTCGCAGACGCCCTGGCCGTCTTCAACGGTGAGGCAGACTTCGCCCTGTAGTCAAAGCGAAACAAAAGATTTCGAGCCCGCCTTAGAGCTTACGATGCTTGAGGGCGGGCTCTTTATTTGCGGCGATTTGCGGTGAGGGGCGTTAGTCGTTGAAGTCCCCCGGGGCAAGTTCCTCCAAGAAGCTGCGGAACTGTTCGAGTTCCTCTTCCTCGTTGCGCTGCTGCTTGAACAGGTAGGGAAAGGAAGCCCGTTCGAGCACGTCTTCGTCGATGTAATAGGGAGCGTCTTGGCGTATGGCCAAAGCGAGCGAGTCGGTGGGCCTGGCATCAAGCTCAATTGCGCGATCCGCCTGGCGAATGACGAGCTTGGTGTGGAAAATGCTGCCATGGAGGTCATTGATGAGAACATGGTCGATGCGTGCATCGAGATTGGTGAGTGCGTCGAGGAACAGGTCGTGCGTCATGGGGCGGGGCAGTTTTGCGTGCTCGATAGCCGCACCCAGCTGAGCCGCCTCGTTAGGGCCTATCCAGATGGGCACCACGCGCGCCGCGCCTTCGCGCGTGTCCTCGACGGGTTCGAGCACGAGGACCGAAGGATGGCCGGGGCCGATGACGATAAGGGTGAGTACTCGTAAGGGAACCATGCGTGCCTTCCTCGGATGCGCCTCGTTGCGTTCTTTGCCTGTGCTCATTGTAGGCGCCCTGAATCGAGCGGTCGAGAGAAGCTGAAAAGCGGCCCGAAAAAGGAATGAAATCAAAACTCGAAATTCGGGAACCGGAGTAGGTTGAGGTAGGTTGAAAAAATTTTTCAAAAAAGGTTCTTGTCAACTACCCGTAAACTGTTATAAGATATTCAAGCACTTTTTAAGGGCCCGTAGCTCAGTTGGTTAGAGCGCACGCCTGATAAGCGTGAGGTCGCTGGTTCAAATCCATTCGGGCCCACCATTGTTATAGATAAACGCTCCACCGTGAGCCGAGTTAGCCGGTGGAGCGTTTATTAATGAAAAGTGCCGAAGACGTGGGGCATTAGCTCAGCTGGGAGAGCGCGGGCTTTGCAAGCCTGAGGTCAAGGGTTCGATCCCCTTATGCTCCACCACGAATTTCCAGGTCAGTCCAAGCGACTGGCCTTTTT
>CAYZCY010000006.1:0-48781 GCA_964477115.1 uncultured Eggerthellaceae bacterium
CGGCCTGCCCGATCTGGTGAACTTTGCGAATGCCCTCGAGGCGGCCACCGTGGCCGTCATCGAAAGCGGTCGCATGACGGGCGACCTGGCGCTTATCACCACGCTTGAGAATCCGCAGAAGCTCTCCACTCACGACTTCATCTTGGCGGTAGCTGACGAACTGCGAAACGGGCTTGTGCGATAATTGGTGGCTGTGTTTGGCATCGCTTTTCCAGGGAGCGTTTGATGGCTCGAGCCGAAAAACCCACGAAAATGTTCCTATCGTATACGGCTCAGCTCGTGCTCAGGTTCGTCTTGTTCGGTTTGGGCATAGCCGCTTGCGCGCTTGCCCCCGAGCAGCTTTCCATGTCGGAGAGCTTCGGTTTTCGCGGAGGATTTGACCTGATCGATGCCGTTTTCATTCTGATCGTGCTCGACAACCTGAGCAAGTTCTTTCCCGGCGCCAAGATCTCCATGGGCAGCCTGAAGCAGTACGGTGAGTTTCACGTGCCCACGCTCAAGATGTTTCAAGGTGGCCGCGAGGCCGTGCTGGCCTACGTGCGCGAGATGATTGCCCAGGGCCGCATTGCCATCGAGCGTTTCCCCTCCACCTTTTCTCAGCAGCTGCGAACGGCATGGGAGGAAACGGTGTCGGGTACGCGCGACTCTATCCGCACCCTGTTGCGCAGCATCGATTTCCTGCGCCTCATTCCCTTCGAGGAAGCGCAGCTGTCCGTAGACAGTGAGGCCCGTGAGCAGATTCGTCGCGATCGCTTCAGCCAGACTGGTCGCGCGGGTGCTTTCTGGGTCGTGTTCAACGTGGCTATAGCGCTTGCACTTAGCCGGCTCGGTTTCATTGGCGAAGGTGCGCCCTACCAGGAGCAGGTCCTTGTCATGTGGGTTCTGATCTATTTCCTCTTCGATATGATCTGCGTGGTTTTGTGGTGCCCGGTGCAGCTTTTGGTCATGAGGAATCGCTGCTGTACCACCTGCCAGATCTTCAACTGGGATGCCATCATGACCGTAACTCCCTTGCTGCTTATCGTGGGCGACTTGAGCTGCGCATGGTTTGTCTGGCCTTTGCTGCTTCTCGCCTTCGTGATTCTTGTGCGTTGGGAGCTTGCTTTCGCGCGTCATCCCGAGCGCTTCGACGAGAGGACCAACGCATCTTTGGCTTGCGCTAACTGCAAGGACAAGCTTTGCTACATCCGCGAGCCTATCTATAGAAAACCCCCCGACATTCCAAGTCTTGCCAATACGATGACAGGGTATGATGGGCGTGAATACGAGTCGATGGGGAAGGAGGCTTCGTGAGCGACGATCGCCAGGAGCGAGGAATGAATGCATCGGAAGATGAGCGCTTGGCTGCACGCCGCGCTGCCGCACGCGAGCGCTTGGCCGCTCGTCAGAACGCTCGGGCGGCCGCCGGTCAACACGCCCCCGCGTCGGGCGATGATGGCAATGCGCCCTCTGGCCGCGTTGTGGTAAACCCGGATGGCCGCGTTGACCGCATCTCGCGTCGTGCTCCCTCCATGAGCTCTCCGAACGATCAACGCATGCCCGCACCCTCGCCTCAGCGGGCCCAGCGCGCATCTTCGCGCAATCATGCTGCCGATGTTTCCCGCAAGGCGAAGGGAGTCGAGGTTCGCAGATCTACCCCTGCTTCTGTCGATTACAACTATCCGCCCGCATCGCGCGGCGCATCCGTTCCTCCTGCTTCCGGAAACAACAAGCCCTCTGTCCTTCCCAAGATTATTGCTTTTGTGGTGGTGCTTGCCCTGGTTGCCGGCATCGCCTTTGGCGTTGTTCCCTTCGTTAAGAATATGCTTTCCGCGGGCGAGGTGAGCAGTGGCGGAAGCGACAACCGCCTCGATGTGGCAGACGATGCCGTGGCTCCCGTGAGCCTGACCGTTACCTTCGCCGGTGATTGCACTCTTGGCACCGACGCTAACTTCAACAAGTCCACCAGCTTACCGGCCAAGTATGACGAAGTGGGCGACCCCGCCTACTTCATGGCCAATGTTTACGACATCTTCTCCACCGATGACCTCACGGTGGTCAACCTTGAGGGCACTTTGACTGGGTCAACCACGCGCGTTGACAAGCAGTACGCTTTCAAGGGCGATACGGCCTACACCTCCATCTTGACTTCGGGCGATATTGAGGCTGTAAGCTTGGCCAACAATCATTCCAAGGATTATGGCGAGCAAAGCTACACCGACACCATTGCCGCATGTGACGCGGCGGGCGTTCCCAGCTTTGGCTATGACCGCATTGCCTATGTTGACGTCAAGGGCATCAAGGTTGCCCTCATTGGCACCTATGAGCTTGCTATCCACGAGGGCATCAAGGATGAGATGGTCTCCAATATCGCCGAGGCCCGTGCACAAGGTGCCCAGTTGGTTTTGGTGTACATGCATTGGGGACTTGAGCGTGAATACGTGCCCAACAGTACGCAAATGAACCTGGGCCACGCCGCCATTGATGCTGGTGCCGACTTGGTTGTTGGTGCTCACCCGCATGTTATCCAAGGCTATGAGGTGTACAAGGATCGCTATATTGTGTACAGCTTGGGCAACTTCTGCTTTGGCGGCAACTCAAATCCCTCCGACAAGGACTGCATGATCTTCCAGCAGACCTTTACGGTAACCGGTGACGATGTTGCTCTGGACAAGCAGGTGAACATCATCCCGTGCTCCATCTCTTCGACGAGCTCTTACAACAACTATCAGCCAACTCCTGCAACAGGGTCTGAGGCCGATCGCATCATGGCGAAGATCGAAGATTCAAGTGCGAAGATTGCTGATGCGGCCGCTGCAATGGCGTCGTAGGAACCGACGGGTTACGACGCTGTAAAGTTTTGAACTGCACCCAAGTGCTCTTGTTCATAATGAACGCGAGCATAGCTTTTGTCTTCAAATACATAGGATCAAGTTTTTGGTTTCTGCCCTCAAGGAGGCGTTTATGACGATTCGTATTGGTATTCTCGGTTATGGCAACCTTGGTCGTGGCGTTGAACTGGCATGTCGCGACAATGCGGATACCGAGTTGGTGGCCCTGTTCACGCGCCGAGATCCCTCTTCGGTGAAAACGCAGACTGAGGGCCTTGCCGTTTATTCTTCCGCTACCCTTGAGGATCATGTGGGCGACATTGATGTGCTGGTGATCTGCGGTGGCAGCGCGACCGACCTTCCCGAGCAGACGCCCGCTTGCGCAAAGCTGTTCAACGTGGTCGATTCCTTTGACACGCACGCAAACATTCCCGCTCATTTCGCCCGCGTTGACGAGGCGGCTTGCGCGGGCGGCAAGGTTGCGGTCATCTCCGCTGGCTGGGATCCGGGTATGTTCTCGGTTGCTCGCGTGTACGCGAACGCCATTCTTCCCAACGGTGCCGACTACACCTTCTGGGGTCGCGGCGTGTCCCAGGGTCACAGCGATGCTATCCGTCGCATTCCCGGCGTGATCGACGCTCGTCAGTACACAGTTCCGGTGCCCTCGGCGCTCGAGGCTGTTCGCGCGGGAGAAAACCCGCAGCTTTCCACGCGCGAGAAGCATACGCGTGAGTGCTTTGTGGCTATCGAGGAGGGCGCTGACGCCGCGGCAATTGAGAAGGCCATTGTGGGGATGCCCAACTACTTCGCCGACTACGACACCACCGTTACCTTTGTGTCTGCCGAAGATCTTGCCGTGAACCATGCGGGCCTTCCTCATGGCGGATCGGTGATTCGCACCGGCACCACCGGGCTCGATGGCCAGAACAAGCATGTCATCGAGTACTCGCTCGAGCTTGACTCCAACCCCGAGTTTACCGGCAGCGTTCTTCTGGCCTGTGCTCGTGCGGCTTATCGTATGGCTGAGGCGGGGCAGTTTGGCTGCAAGACCATTTTCGATATCCCGCCTGCCATGATGAGCGCTCTGAGCCCCGAGGATTTGCGCGCCCATATGCTGTAAGCCTGCGGGAGGCTCGTATACCGCGAGAGCGAATGCCTTCTTGACCTCGTGATTCATTGTCTTACAATGAGTTGACTTGTCGAGGAAAAGAGTATGTATGAGCAATTCTAATCATTCTGCTGACGACGCAGTTCTCGCAGAGGGCGAGGCTGTGGGCGCTGCTGGAAAGCAGCGTGACACCTTTGCCTCCCGTACGGGCTTTATCTTGGCCTGCGTGGGTAGTGCCGTTGGCATGGCTAACATCTGGCTGTTCCCGTATCGCGTTGCCGAGTTCGGCGGCGCAGCTTTCCTGATCCCGTACTTTATCTTCGTAGCCTTGCTTGGCTTCACGGGCGTTATCGGTGAGATGGCTTTTGGTCGCGCTATGGGCACTGGTCCCATGGGTGCTTTTGGCAAGGCGCTTGAGATGCGCGGCGTCAAAAACGGAAACAAGATCGGCCGTGCGCTTGGCCTCATTCCCACCTTGGGCGCGTTGGGTATCGCCATCGGTTATGCCGTCGTGCTTGGCTGGGCGCTTAAGTACGCCTTCGCCTCCTTTAGCGGCGAGCTCATCGCTCTTGAGAGCGTGGGCGCTTACTTCGGCGCCATCACGAGTGACTTCGGCAACGTTTTCTTCCATATGTTGGGCTTGGCGCTTACCTTCATCGTGATGATCATCGGTGTGTCTAAAGGCATCGAGCGCATGAACAAGGTGCTCATGCCCGTGTTCTTTGTGCTGCTTGTCATCGTGGCGGTTCGCGTTGCCTTCCTTCCCGGTGCATCTGCTGGATACCAGTATCTGCTGGTTCCGCGTTGGGAGGCGCTTGCTAATCCCACTACCTGGGTTTACGCCCTCGGCCAGGCCTTCTTCAGTCTATCCCTTGCAGGTGGCGGTACGGTTGTCTACGGCTCCTACCTCAAGAAGTCCGAAAATGTGGTGACTGCCGCCCGCAACGTTGCCATCTTCGACACCTTCGCGGCTTGCGTGGCTGCTTGCGCCATCGTTCCGGCTGTGTTTGCCTTTGGCTTGGACATCTCCAGCGGCCCGCCGCTCATGTTCATTACGCTTCCGGGTATCTTCCAATCCATGCCTGCTGGCAACCTGTTCATGATCATCTTCTTCGTAGCAGTGTGCTTTGCCGCTATCACCAGCTTGGTCAACCTGTTTGAGCCGCCTATCGAGGCGCTTGAGGAGCAGTTCAAGATCCCGCGCTGGGCTGCAGTTGCCATCGTTGCCATACTTGCCGTCGGTGTCGGTCTGTTCCTTGAAAACGGCGACGTCGTATCCACGTGGATGGATATTGTGTCCATTTACGTTATGCCGGTCGGCGCGCTCATGGCTGCTGTCATGTTCTTCTGGGTTTGCCCGAAGGGCTTTGCAAAGGCTCAGGCTGAGCTGGGTTATGGCAAGAAGCTGGGTCCGTGGTTTGACATCATGACGAAGTACGTGTTCGTGCCCATTACTGCGGCGGTTATCATCCTGGGCATCTTCTACGGTGGCATCGGCTAGTCAGCTTGCGTCACGCTTACGAGGGGCGGTTGCATCAAAGCGGTGCGGCTGCCCTTTTCTTTTGCGCTTAGTTGCGGTGATTGGTTCGCAGCTCCCAGAAAGCCACGGCGCTTGCAGCGGCAACGTTGAGGGAGTCGACTTCGTGGTCCATGGGAATGCGCACGGTGTAGTCGCAGGCCGCAATGGTGCGCGCTGCGAGGCCGTCACCTTCCGTACCCAAAACCAGAGCGAGCTTGTCACAGGCTTGAAGGCGCTTGTCCTGCAGGGGGATGGAGTCATCCGACAGCGCGAGCGCCGCTGTTTTGAAGCCGAGTGCTTGCAGTTGCGGCACTCCCTCGCTTGCCCAATCGCGCGAACTGCCGATGTAGGTCCAGGGCACCTGGAAAACCGTGCCCATGGACACGCGCGCAGCACGACGGTAGAGAGGGTCGTGGCATGAAGGCGTTACGAGCACTGCATCGATGCCAAGAGCTGCGGCGGATCGGAATATGGCGCCTATGTTGGTGAAGTTGGTGATGTCTTCGAGCACGGCAATCCTGCGGGCTCCCTGCAGGAGCTCTTCGAGCCGCGCGGGTTTCGGGCGAACGAAGGCCGCGAGGGGGCCGCGCGTTGTCTGGTAGCCGGTGATGGCTTTGCGCTGCTCTGCATTAGCTACGAAGATAGGCGTGTCTTCGTCGTCGGCTAACAAACGCTCGATGAGTTCGGTGCTCTGCTCAAGCCAGCACCGCTCGACAAACAGCGCGAAGCAGCGGCAGCCGCTTTTGAGGGCGCGCTCGATGACGTTTTTGGATTCGGCTATGAAAAGCCCGTCCTGCAGGCTGTTGCGCGCGCTTACCCCAGAACCATCGGGGGTTTGCAATGCCGGCACTGCCCGGGCGCGGTCTGCGATATGGCCTTCTCGCTCCATGGCTAAGGCCAGGCCAAGCATTTGCTTGGGGTCCTTAAGCTCTGAGTCGGTCATGCGCGAGAAGACGGCGAGCCGAGGGTCGGCAAGGTGCTCATCGTCGAGCTCGATGAGGGGCATGGTCCTATTCCTTGGTGCTCACGATGGTGTTGTAGTACTCGTAGAGCTCGGGGAAGTGGCGCTTGATGCTGATGGGCTTGAAGCTTTCCTTTTCCACGATACATGCGGTCACGTGACCCGATACGAGCGGCTTGTCTACTGCGGGGTCGGCATCGGCGCGAAACACCTGCTGCAGATACTTTGTTTTCGTGGGGCGGTTTTCGACTACTGTAGTGAGGACGAAGGCATCTTCGCCGTAACGCAGGGGCTCGCCGTATTGCAGGTCAACGGCGTAGACCGGGCACAGGTAGCCGCGCTTTTCGAACTCGGTAAAGGGGTGACCGATCTTCTCCAAAAAGTCAGTGCGCGCCTCTTCGAAGTAGAGCAGGTAGTTGGCGTGGTAGACCACGCCCATCATGTCGGTTTCGGCGTAGCGCACCTTGATGGGTGTGCGGACTTGCATGGTGTATCTCCTCGTGTTTCGTCTATCGATTGAGCAGGCCTTCGCTGGTGGCGTCCATGGCCTCGAGTATGCAGGTCGTGCCCACGCCGCGGATTTCCGCAATGTCGAGCAAGGCCTCGGTGAGGTCGGCGTTCCACTGGCTGGGCGAGTAGTTGGTGTGGTCGCGCGAGGGCATGTCGCTTTCAAGGAGCAGAAGCTCCGTGGGGATGATGCGCGCGTATTCGCGGCCACGCTTGGTTTTGAGCATGCGCCTGCCCACGGAGAAGTAGCATCCGAGCTCAATGGCGCGCTGAAGCTGGTCGGAAGGTCCGGCGTACCAGTGCAGAATGCAGTCGCAGCTTGCCGCCGTACCCGTTTTCTCGAGGATGTCGAGGAGCTCCTTTTCGGCGCCGCTGCCGTGCAGCGAGATGAGTTTGCCGGGACCGGCGGCTTTAAGGATGCGCTCAAGGGCGGCCGTCTGCACGGCCTTAGCTTCCTCGTCTTCGGCGCGATGCCCGGTGAGGTCGAGGCCGATTTCGCCGATGAACTGAGCATCGACGGCCAGCTGCTCGAAAAGCGCCAGGGACTCTTCGCCGATGCGGCCATCGGCTATCCACCAGGGATGGGCGCCAAGCGCGAGGCGCGCATAGGCGGCGTTTTCGAAAGCGGGCTTGAGCCTCGCGTAGTCTTCGGGGCTTACCGTGTTGGAAAGCGAGTTGACGCCGCATCGAGAGGCTAAGGTCTCGAAGTCGGCCTTGTTCTCGACGAAGTCAAGGTGGCAGTGCATGTCGAAGAGCACGGCACGGTTGCCGGAGGATATTTCATTGGCCATGGGGCACCTCGTTTTGGCTTGGTTTCGTACTGAGAACAGGATAGCTTAAAGGGGCTTGCCCGCCTTTGGGATTAGGGTAAAAAGCCTAAGTTAGCTGGGGTTTCTCGTTAAATGCGGCAAACTTCGAGCGGGCTATTTCTCGCGTTTTTCCACCGAGTGCCGCCCTGGCCTCGGGCTTTGCTTTCCAACGTGCGTATTTCTTGAAGATAGTATGTCGCCGCGCATGCCGTGGTACCATACTTCGGCTTTATTTTCCGAGATAAAACGAGGTTTCCCGTGGAAATGTTCATAGAAGTCATCAAAGCGATATTCATCGGTGTAGTTGAGGGCATCACCGAATGGCTGCCCATCTCCTCTACCGGCCATATGATCTTGGTTGACGAATTCGTCAAGCTGCAGGTGAGCGACAAATTCCTCGAGCTTTTCCTCGTGGTTATTCAGCTCGGTGCCATCATGGCGGTTCTCATCCTGTACTTCCACAAGCTCAATCCCTTTTCTCCGCGCAAGAGCGCGCAGGAGAAAAAGAGCACGTGGCGTTTGTGGGGCATGGTTGTTATCGGGTGCTTGCCCGCTGCCGCTATCGGCCTGACCCTCGATGACTTTTTTAACGAGCATTTCTACAACGCATGGACCGTTGCCATCGCGCTTATCGTATACGGCGTGATCTTCATCGTGCTTGAGCGCCGCAATCGCCGCCGCGTGGCTGAGGCGCGCGCCCTGGCCGTGGCCGAGTCTGCGCCGCGCGGCAAGCATGCGCGCCTTGATGCTGCAGATGCCGAAGATGACTTCGACGAGGATTCCCTTTTCAAGGTGCGCACCGTTGACGACATCGACTGGAAGACGGCGCTCAAGATCGGCTGCTTCCAGATGCTTGCCATCATCCCCGGCACCTCCCGTTCTGGTTCTACCATCATCGGCGGCATGCTGTGCGGTTGCTCCCGTACCGCTGCAGCTGAGTTCACCTTCTTCCTCGCCATTCCGGTGATGTTCGGATGGGGCGTGCTGAAGACCATCAAGTACATTGCCGCCATCGGCCTTACCATGACTTCCATCGAGATTGCGGTTTTGGTGGTTGGCATCGTAACCGCCTTTGTGGTGTCGGTCATCTCCATTAAGTTCCTCATGGGGTATATCAAGAAGAACGACTTTGCCGCTTTCGGCTGGTATCGCATTGTTGTTGGCATCGTGGTTCTGGCTTACTTCGGTGCAAAGGCCGTCGGCCTTTTCTAAGCTGACTTGTTAGCAAGTCGTACAACTTGCTTTGCAAATCGACCCGCCTGACGGTTGGTCGATCCGCTATTCGGGCCGACTCTTTCTGCGGTTTGAGGCCTTCTCTGCGGCCGGGCGACTCGCAAGGCAATGCTGGCAAAGCAAGTGCCGCAACAACAGTGCTATCATTAACGCCACACGAGGGCCTTTTGGCGTTGCGCATCTGGCGGTTGCCTTATGCGCTTACCTTCGCCAGCAGAATTGGCTAAAACTCGTTACAGCCTGATAGTTACGAAAGGATGAAGCGATGTCTGAAGAGAACGGCGCCTTTGCGGAAATCGAAAAGCACCGCGAGCAAATCGACGCTATCGATCAGGAAATCGTCAAGCTCCTCAACAAGCGCGCCGGCCACTCGCTGGTGATTCGCGGCCTTAAGCCCGAGGCGCGCATGGGTCTGTACGACCCCAAGCGCGAAGAGCAGATTTTCGCACGTTTGTGCAGCTTCAACGAGGGTCCCCTTTATAACGAGAACCTGCGAGAAATCTATTCCACCATTCTGAAAGTTATGAAGGAGACTCCGTCGGTATGAGTGCAGTAAAAATCCCCGCTATTCCCGATCTCGGTACGCGCACCGACGAGATCACCATTTACGCTGGCCCCTGCTCGGTTGAGTCGGTGGAGCAGTTCGAAGAGGTTGCCGAGTGCGTTGCGGGCCTTGGCCTCAAGTGGATTCGCGGCGGCGCCTTCAAGCCCCGTACGAACCCGCACTCCTTCCAGGGTCTCGGCGAGCAGGCCTTGCAGATCATGAAAGATTCGGCTGAGAGGCACGGCCTTCTCACCTTGACCGAGGTTATGGATTCCGCGCACTGCGAGCTGGTTCACTCCTATGTTGACGGCCTTCAGGTTGGCGCGCGAAACTTCCAGAACTTCAGCTTGCTGAAGAAGATCGGCCAGGTGACCGCAGAGTCCAAGAAGATGGTGCTCTACAAGCGCGGCTTTGCCGGCACCATTGCCGAGTGGCTGGCCGCAACCGACTACATTACCGATTGCGGCAACGACAACGTCGTGCTGTGCGAGCGCGGCATTCGTACCTTCGAGACGGCGACGCGCTTCACGCTTGACATCGCGGCTGTTCCGGTGATTCACAAGCAGTCTCTGTATCCGGTGTGCATTGACGTGTCGCATCCGGCAGGCCAGCGCGACCTGGTTCCCTCGCTGGCCAAGGCGGCTGTTGCTGCGGGTGCTGACTCGCTGATGATCGAGGTTCACCCGAATCCGCCGGTGGCGCTTTCCGACGGTCCGCAGCAGCTTACTCCGGCGCAGTTCGAGCAGCTGGTTGCCGAGCTTCGCGTGCTTGCGGCGGCGCTGGGCAAGAAGATCGTTTAACGCGCGACCTGGCCTCGCGCCTGCTGATGGTATTGAGCTCATCGGCGGCGTTCTTTTGTCATACATGTTTTGAGAGGGTGGTTCGCCTGGCGTGGCGGCCACCTTCTTTGCTGTGTGCCGAGCCGATGGTCAAACACCTCGCGCTGGGGGTGGTTTTGTCGAGCTGATGGTCAAACAGGTGATCCTGGGATCACTCATTTGACCAAAAGTCACCCTCACGTGAGGTGTTTGGCCACGAAATGCCCCTGGGGCGATGTATTTGTCCAGCAAATGTACCCCTGAGGCGATGTCTTTGACCATTGGCGGCGGAAAACTACCCCTGCAGCGACCCGTTTGACCATGATCGGCGGAAAGCCGTCCCCGCAGCGACCCATTTGACCATCGGCTCCAGCAAACATACCCCGCAGCGACCCATTTGACCATCGGCTCCAGCAACACCAGCACCACCAGCAACACCAACGCCACTTGCTCGCACCGCGCTCTGCCATCTGCTACCACTTGCGCACCCCGCCGTCTGTCACCGTCCGCATCTCTGCCAGCGCTCGCCATCATCTTCCCCCGCATTTCCGTCCCGCATGCGTTTCCCCTCGCGTCCGTCCCGCGCCCGATCTGCGCGTTTCTTTTTGCGTCTCCGTCCCGTACGTATTTTCGGCGCGTTTTCGTGGCCGTTTGTGGGCTAATTGTGGTTACAAGATGATGCAAAATGTTGCGATGTGGGTCGAAGTGGGGTAATATGCATGTCACAGAACATGTTGTGTAACTGGGTTTGGAAGGCAATTCCTTGACTGAGGCCATCGAAAAAGAGGTGCAAACCGTGCAGGTCCAGCCGCGTGAGGCGGTTGATCTTAACGGTGAGTTCCACTTCAAGGTGGATGCCAAGGGCCGCGTTGCCCTCCCAGCCAAGTTCCGCAAGGTTCTCTCCAAGGATCTCGTGGTCACCCTCGAGCTGAGCGATGAGTGCATCTACGTGTTCGAGACTCCTGATTTCAACAACTGGGTCAACAAGCTTTTCGTTGACAACTTTGGTGAGTTCAAGGAATCCGATCGCTCCCATGTCAACCTCCGCCGCAAGCTCAAGGCCCGCGCGAACGATGTTGAGGTCGACGCATCCGGCCGCATCATGCTTTCCGCAGATGTGCGCAACGCTGCCGGCATCGACAAGGAAGTCGTCATCGTGGGCAACACGGGTCGTTTCGAGATTTGGGATGCGAAGCGTTACGAGCAGGTTGACGAAGGTGTCGACCTGAGGCTGCTCTGCAGCTAAGTCGTAAGACGTGAGCGACATGACAAGCGAATATCGGCATCATATCCCTGTCCTGCTAGCCGAGTGCCTCGAACAACTCGCACTCAAAACACACCACACGTTCGTGGATGCAACACTCGGCTTTGCGGGGCATTCCCGAGAGGCTGCAAAATTGCTGGGGCCTCAGGGCACGCTCATCGGAATCGATCAGGACGAAGTGGCTTTGGCTACGGCAACTGATACGCTCGAAGCGATTCCGGTGAGCGATCGCCCGAAACTCGAGCTTTTGCGCGGCAACTTCGGGGATCTGGACGAGCTTTTGGTATCCGCTGAGGTGCCCGGTATCGATGCGATACTGTTCGACCTCGGCGTTTCCTCAGTCCAGATCGATACGCCTTCGCGTGGCTTCTCCTTCAAGGAGAACGGCCCCCTTGATATGCGGATGGATCCGGGTCAACAAACCATTACCGCAGCAGAGATCGTCAACACCTATAACGCAGCAGATCTCGCTCGGGTCATCCGTGCGTATTCCGACGAGAAGTGGGCGAGCCGCATCGCCGACTTCATCGTCCGCGCCCGAGAAAGCGAGCGCATCGAAACGAGTGAGCAACTCGTGGAGATCATCAAGGCGGCCATCCCGGCTTCGGCCAGACGTGCCGGCGGGCATCCCGCCAAGCGCACGTTCCAGTCTCTGAGGATCGAGGTCAACTCGGAGCTCACCGTGCTCCGTCGAGGCCTTGACGCGGCCATCCGTTGGCTCAATCCCGGCGGCCGCATCGTGGTGATCAGCTACCACTCCCTCGAGGACCGAATCGTGAAGGACGCCTTCGCAAGCTTTGCAAACCGTTGCACCTGCCCGCCGGACCTGCCCATGTGCGCTTGCGGGAAACAGCCGATACTCGACATCGTCACACGCAAACCTCTGCTTCCCACCCCGGAGGAGATCGAGCGTAACCCTCGCGCGCGCAGCGCAAAACTGCGAGTCGCGGTTAAAAGATAGCTTCGGGATATGGCTTTGCAGCTCATGCTGCAGGGCAGGGGGGCGCCGCAAGGCGTCTTTTCATATACCGAGGCGATTGACATTTGAATTACCTGCATCACGCCCCGTAAACGAAGTCTAAACAAAGCAAAGGAGGGGAAAATGAGCGCAGCTCCGGCATACCCGCATTACGCGCAGCCCGATCGATCGGGTTTCGATCGCTATGCCTACGCACAGCCCGAGCGCGTGCGTCGGACGCGTCGTGAACTGCGCACCGATGTCTCCGTCGTGCCTGGCAGCAAGGCGCAGACGCGCACACTTCCCTCCAGCGCAATCTTTATCGCTAAGACGGTGGCTGTGGTGTTCGTTGTTTTTGCCCTGCTCGGCTGCGTGCGCATCGCGCTCAGCTCGGCAACGGTTACCACGGCGCTTGAGACGCGCGAGCTGAGCTCCCAGATCGAATCCGCTCGCTCCGAGGGCAGCAAGCTCGAGGTCGCACAGAGCTCGCTTTCCAATCCCACGCGTATCAAGGACGCAGCTGGCGCGCTGGGCATGTACGCCCCCGCCTACGTCGCCAATATTGATATCTCAGGTGACGTCGTCGTCGTTGATGCCGCGGGTAATCTTTCCCTGGCGGGAAGCGCGGCAGTGCTCGCGCAGGTTTAGGGCAAGGCTCCATGAGCAATTCTTACAACACTCGCGGCGGGTCGTCCTCATCGCAGCATGACCGCCTCGATTCTACTTCCGGCCGCCGCGCCGACCGCCGCGCTGGCCGCACCTCAGACGAGCACCGCCGCGCCGACCGCAAACACGCTGCCCGAGCGCAATCCGCGGGCAAGGGCAGCCTTGGCGGAAAAACCCATGGCGCTGCTAAAGCCGCCTCCCGCGCCTCTTCGCAGGCCAAGGATGCAGCGGGTGCTATCACCACCAACGCGGTAGGCCAGGCGTCTTCCATCGTGGCCTCCCTCAACTCAAGCCGTATGGCCAAGGTGCTCATCCTGTTTGCCGTCATGGCGCTCATCTTCTTCGGCAGGCTCTTCTACCTGCAGGTGGTGGTGAGCGACCAATACTCTGCCATGGCGGAGGAGTCGCGCACGGTGTCTTTCACCACAACGGCGCGCCGCGGCACCATTTACGACCGCAACGGCATCGTGCTGGCTACCAGCGTTGATGCGACCACCATCTACGTCAATCCCGTGGAGGTCACCGATGTCGAAGGCGAAGCCGCGCAGCTTGCGGCGGTGCTCGGGGGAGAGGTGGAAGATTACGTATCCATCCTGACGAGCCCCGAGACCACCTTCGCCTACGTGAAGCGCCAGGCCGACGTGGAGCTTGCTGAGCGTGTGAAGGCGCTTGACCTCGACGGCATTTACTTCCTCGAAGACACACGTCGCGAATACCCCAACGGCTCGATCGGCGGTCAGGTCATCGGCTATTGCAACGTCGATGGCGAGGGCATCACCGGTCTTGAGCTGCAGTACAACGACATCCTCATGGGCACGCCGGGCACCTATACGGCCGAGCGCGGCGAAAACGGCATTCCCATCCCCGGCGGCGTGAAGGAGGAGACTCCCGCCGTCAACGGCACCGACATCATGGTGTCCATCGACATCAAGATGCAGGATGCCGTGGAGCAGTCGCTTGTCGAGGGCCTTATGCCCATGGGTGCTACCGAGGGTAGCGCCGTTCTTATGGACGCCGAAACGGGCGAGATCTTTGCCATCTGCTCCTTGCCCTATATGGATCCGAGCAACATGAGCGAATCAGAAATCGGCTCAGATCAGGTGAAAGCCATCACCCAGCAGTTCGAGCCCGGTTCTATCTTCAAGTCGGTTACCGTGCTTACGGCTCTTGAGGAAGGCATCATGTCTCCCGAGGACGAGCTGTTCTGCCCCTCCTATATTGAAGCTGACGGCTACAAGGTGTCCGACGCGCACGAGCGCGATGACGCCACCTTCACCTTGCGCGAGATCCTCGACCAGTCGTCCAACGTCGGCGTGTCCCTTGTTGCCGAGAACGCCGGTTTCGACGTCCTCTACGAAAACATCCTCCAGTACAACCTCAACGAGCCTACGGGCGTCGACTACCCCGGCGAGGCGTCCGGCTACATGCAGGATTTCGACGCATGGGCGCGCATTACGGGCTACAACGTAAGCTTTGGTCAGGGCATTTCCGTGACCCCCCTGCAGATGGCCCGATTCTACGGCGCTATCCTCAACGACGGCTACGAGGTGACCCCTCATTTCCTCATCAGCAAGCCCCAGACGGGCGAGGTCGTGGAATACGAAAGCGAGCTCGTGGTGGACAACGTCGAGGCGCTCGCCGATATGAAGAGCATGCTGCGCACCGTAGTCACTGACGGAACAGGCAAGAAGGCCGACATCTCCGGCTATGAAGTATGCGGCAAGACCTCCACCGCAGAGATCGCCGAAGGCGGCGTGTACCTCAATGGCGTGTATAACCTGTGCTTTACTGGCTTTATCGACAATTCGTCAAGCTCCTTGGTTTGTTTTGTGGGAGCTAACAAGGTTTACGGCATGGGGCAGGTTACCCACATTTTTAGGGATATAATGTCGAATGCTATCGAGCAATACCATATCACGCCCGCATAGCAACAAGCTTACCGAAACCAAAGGGGCGATACATATATGAGCAAGACCTGCGCAGAGCTGTTTGCCGGCATGGAGTGCACCGTTTTGGGCAATCCCGACGAAGTGGTCGAGGGGCTTGCGTACCGAAGCGACTGCGTAAAACCCGGTGATATGTTCTTCTGCATCGTTGGTCTTACCGCCGACGGCCACTCTTATGCTCAGGACGCCATCGACCGTGGGGCTAAAGTGCTCGTCGTCGAGCGCAAGGTGTACTTGGCTGACGCCACCGACGTGACCGAAGTCGTCGTTGCCGACAGCCGCAAGGCCATGGCTTTGGTGGCCTCTGCCTTCTATGACAATCCGTCTGCTGATCTTGCTCTTGTCGGTGTCACCGGTACCAACGGCAAAACCACCATTACCTATCTGGTCGAGCAGATTGCCCGTGCTGCCGGCAAGCGCACCGGCGTCATCGGCACGGTAGGCAACCGCTTGGGCGACGTGTCGGAGAAGTCGGCGCGAACCACGCCCGAATCTCCCGACTTGCAGCATCTGTTCGCCCGTATGCGCGATGCGCGCTGCGACGTGGTTGCCATGGAGGTAAGCTCCCATGCGCTCGACCTCGTGCGCACCTGGGGCACCAAGTTCGCGGTGACCGCCTTTACCAACCTCACGCAGGATCATCTCGACTACCACCACACCTTCGACGCCTATTTCGAGGCGAAGGCGCTGCTGTTCTCGAAGGCCTACCCGGCCCGTCGCGTCATCAGCATAGGTGATAAGTGGGGTCGCGAACTGTTCCGTCGTTGCTCTGACGCGGGCGACAGCGTCATCACCACCGGTTTTGACTCCTCCGCCCAGATTCACCCCGTAGAGGTGAGCTACGGCTTGGCCGAAACATCTATCGTGCTCGACGTGCGCGGCAAGCGCCTTGCCTTCACCTATCCTTTGGTGGGCAAGTTTAACGTCGAGAACATCATGACCGCTTTTGGCGTGGGCCTGCAGCTCGGCGTGTCCGCCGAGGACATCGCCCGCGCCCTGTCCGCAGTCCCGCAGGTTCCCGGCCGTCTCGAGCGCGTGAAGGCCCCGGCGGATGCGGACATTGCCGTTTACGTCGACTACGCCCATACCCCTGATGCCCTAACGAAGGCCATAGCCTCCATCAAGGCTTTGTCTGACGGTTGCACGATCGTGGTCTTCGGCTGCGGCGGTGACCGCGATGCCTCGAAGCGCTCCATCATGGGACGCGCCTCTCTTGAGGCCGATTTCGCAATTGTGACAAGCGATAACCCCCGAAGCGAAAACCCGGACGCCATCATCAAGGACATCCTTGCCGGCATGGCCGATGGCGTGAACCGTTTCGAAGTCGTACCCGATCGTCGCGAGGCTATCGCCCGCGCCGTCGAGCTTGCAAGGCCCGGCGACGCCGTGCTGGTGGCGGGCAAGGGCCATGAGGACTATCAGATCATCGGCGATCAGGTTCTTCCCTTCGATGATCGCCTCGTTGCGGCGGAAGAGCTCGAGCGTATCCTGAGCTCCTCCAGGTAAACCCGGTCATCGGAAATGAAAGCCAAGGACAAACATGCGTCTTAACTCAAAGCAAATCGCCGCTTATACGGGCGGAGAGTTTCTCGTGCAGCCCATTGACGCTTCTGCGCTCATGAGCGGCATCAGCTGGGATTCCCGCGACATTCAGCCCGGTTGGCTCTACGTAGCGCTCGTGGGCGAGCGCGTCGACGGTCATGATTTCGTGGGTGCTGCACTCAAAGCCGGCGCGGCTGGTGCCTTGGTCATGCGCGCTCCCGATGAGCCTGCCATGATCCTTGCGCGCGAGATGGGCGCAGCCATCATCGAGGTAGCCAATACGGAAAGCGCCATCACCGATCTGGCGCGCGAGTGGAGAGGTCACCTCAAGGCCACCATCGTGGGCTTGACCGGCTCTACGGGCAAGACCACCACCAAAAACCTCGTGCGCGACGTGGTCGCCGCGGGCAAGTCGGTGGTTGCCACCCTGGCCAACCAAAACAACGAGCTCGGTGTCCCCAAGACCCTGCTCAACGCCAATCCCGAAACCGAGGTCATCGTGGTCGAGATGGGCATGCGCGGCTTGGGCCAGATCGAGGAGCTGTGCGAGATCGTGAAGCCCCATTGGGGCATCATCACCAACGCGGGCGAATGCCACATCGAGCTTCTGGGCAGCCGCGAAAATATCGCGCGTGCCAAAGCCGAGCTCTTCGAGGCCCTGCCCGCTGCACGTGGCATCGCCTTCGTCAACGGAATGGATGACATGGCGGACTTCATGGTGGAGCACGCACGCCTTTTCGAGCGCTCGTGTACCGCGGTGTGCTGCGATGGCTCGGGCAACTACCGTACGCAAGACGCCAACGCCGAGGCGGCGGGGTCCTGGCGTGCGCATCCGGCCGTGTGGGCCGAGGATGTCAGCCTTGATGACCAGGGTCGTCCTCGTTTCACCCTGTGCTGCCGCGGCTTTTCCGACGAATGTCTGCCCGATGTGGATGATTCTCGCATCTTGCGTCAGGAAGTGCAGTTGGGCCTTCGCGGTATGCATAACGTATCCAACGCCTGTCAGGCTGCGGCGGTTGGCCTTGCGCTGCATCTTCCCCTCGAAACCATAGCCTGCGCGCTTGCCGCTTCGGTTCCCGAGAGCGGTCGCCAGGAAGTGGTCGAGGCTCGCGGCGGCTTCACCATCATCAACGACGCCTACAACGCCAACCCCGACTCCATGCGCGCATCCCTTGCCACCTTCAGCTCGCTGGCGGTGAAGGGCAAGCGCTATGCCGTTTTGGGCGACATGGGCGAGTTGGGCGACTATGCCCCGGCCTGCCATCGCGGTGTGGGCGAATATGCGGCAGCTAGAGACATCGATCTTCTGATCTGCGTCGGAGAGCTTTCCGCACACATCGCCGAAGGTGCGCTTGCGGCGGGAATGAGTGCGGACAGGGTTTGTCACGTGAGCGCTGTCCCCGATGTTCTGAGAGAATTGGACGTGTTGCTCGAGCCGGGCGACGCCGTGCTCGTCAAAGCTTCGCATTTTATGGAGCTAACGCGAATTGTCGAAGGATTGGTTAACTAGTTATGTTCTCGGTCTTTGCGCAGTATCCGACTTTCCTGGTGTTTCTGGCGGTGGTTCTCGGCATTGTCATCACTATCGCCCTCATGCCCATGTGGATTCGTTTCCTGAAGTCGAGCCAGATCGGCCAGCAGGTGCGTGCTGATGGCCCTGAGAGCCATCTGGTGAAGCAGGGAACACCCACCATGGGCGGTGTGATCATGCTGGTGGCCGTCATTCTGTGCGCGCTGCTCGTGTGCGCGCCAACACCCGATACCTACCTGCTTTTAGGCGCAACGGTTCTCACTGGCGTGCTCGGCTTCATTGACGACGCTTCCAAGGTTGCCCATGAGCGCTCCCTCGGCCTGACCCCCAAGGCAAAGCTCATCGGCCAGTTTGCCATCGCGACGGCGTTTGCGCTGGCCGCCGTCAACGTGCTTGGCATCGCCCCCACGGTTGAAATCCCCTTCATCTACACCTTCGACCTGGGCGTTCTGCAAACCACCCTGCCCATCGGCGAAGACGGCCTGGTCATTCCGTGGCTCTATCTTATCTTCGTCGACATTCTCATGGTGGGTATGTGTAACGCCGTCAACCTCACCGATGGCCTTGACGGCTTGGCTTCCGGCACGGTCATGATCGTCATGATCGTCATGGCGGCTATCGCCTACCACGCCAACGTGCTTTCGGCGGCCATCTTCTCCGCCGGCCTCGCAGGCGCCTGCATCGGGTTTTTGTGGTACAACTCCTATCCGGCCGACATCTTCATGGGCGACACCGGATCCCTTGCCCTCGGCATGGCGCTCGGTTGCCTTGCCGTGGTCACCAAAACCGAGTTCATCGTGATCATCATCGGCGGTCTGTTCGTCGCCGAGGCCCTTTCCGTTATGATTCAGGTCGCTTACTTCAAAAAGACCAGAAAGCGCATCTTCCTCATGGCGCCGCTGCATCACCACTTCGAGAAAAAGGGTTGGAGCGAGACCAAGGTCGTCATCCGCTTCTGGATTGTCTCCGGCGTTCTGGCCGCCTGCGGTTTTGTCCTTTACTTCGCGGAGTTCATGTTCGCCTAAGGCTTTGTTTGCGTGGCGAAGGTAAGCGCCCCATTTTGAAGGGGCGCTTGTTTTTTATGCGTTCGATCTTCCTCGTTTTGCCATTGGCTGTTAAGCTAACTTGGTTAAGCTTAAACGTACGACATGCGAGGTCTGGCTGCCTTGAAAGCCCATGCCAAACGCTCGCATTTAAATGCAGAATAAAAGGATGTGCGAGCTGTTATGACTCACATTGAGCTTCTCGAAGGGCGAAAGCATGCCCCCGTGCAACTGGGTGACGTCCTGATCCTTGGTTTGGGGAAGAGCGGCCTTGCCTGCGCGGATTACCTGAGCCGTCTTTTGGGTACGCGCGTTGCGAGTCTGACGGTTGCAGCTGGCAAATCCAATGAAAAGGCCGAAGCCTGGGCGGCAGGCGCGCGTAAGGCTGGCGTTTGCGTAGAATTTGATCTCGAGCAATTTGATCGCGCTTTTGATCTCTGTATCGCAAGCCCCGGCATCTCGGAGTTTTCGGACTTTTACCTCAACGCCGCTGCGGCGAGCAACGAAATCATGAGCGAAGTCGAGTTCGCCTGGCGCGAAAGCGCGGCGGATTCTCAGTGGGTCGCCATTACCGGCACCAACGGCAAAACCACCACCACCGCTATGACCGAACACCTTCTCAAAGTCGCGGGTATGAAGGCGCGTGCTGTGGGAAATATCGGCGACACCTGCATTGAGGCGGTTTCAGCCGGTCAGACTGAGCTGTACGTGGCCGAAGTGTCCTCCTATCAGCTCGCCTCCACCATTGATTTCGCACCGCAGGTTTCTGTCATGCTCAACATCACGCCCGACCACTTAAGCTGGCACAAAAGCCACGAGGCTTACGCTAAAGCGAAGTGGAAGGTTATAGCCAACCAGGCGAAGGTGGATGGTGCTGTGGCCGTTCTTGACGCCACGGATGACGAGGTGCGCGCTAAGGTGCGCGAGCTTCGCGCGCTTTCGCGCGAGGAGCGAGGATTCGACTACATTCCCATTGGCACGAAGCGCGGCCTTCGCTTTGACATGCGTGAAGCCTGCGGCAGCGACTTTGCCGCGTTCATTGCGCCTAACGGCTGCCTTCACGTGGCGGCTCCCTTCGTTGAAGCCGATCTTGCTCGCGCGGATGACTTGCAGATCAAGGGAGACCATAACGCCGCAAACGCGCTTGCGGCAGCTTCGGCAGCCCTTGCCCTCGGCGCTTCGCCTGAGCTGGTGAAGCGGGGTTTGGAGAGCTTTGCGCCCTTGGAGCATCGCATCGAGCCCTGCGGCAAAGTGGCGGGTGTTTCCTGCTACAACGACTCCAAGGCCACCAATGTGGACGCTGTGCTGAAGGCGCTCGTTGCCTTTGGCGACGTGAAGCCCATCATCCTGCTCGGCGGTCGTGATAAAGGCACCAACCTTGAGCCTCTCATAGCCGCTTGCGCCACCTCCGCGAAGGCCGTGGTTCTCTTCGGCGAGTCCCGAGACCGCTTCGAAGCCTCCTTTGCGCCTGATGCCCGCATGAAAGACGCCTGCGTTCCCGTTTTGCTGGCGGATCGCATGGAAAATGCGCTTGACGCTGCTCTTTTTGCGGCGAGTGCGGGTGATGTGGTCTTGCTGTCTCCCGCATGTGCATCCTTTGACGAATTCAGCTGCTACGAAGAGCGCGGTGAGGTGTTCAAGCGCCTGGTAGCGCAGCGTGCTTCGGCTAGTACGTCCGCTGGCGAGAACTAGGCGGTCGGGTATTTTCATGGCCGCAGGCAGAAGAAAGAACACAGGCGTTCCAGCCGATATACTCGGGCCGCGCATCATTCTCATGCTGGCGGTGCTCGCGCTCGTGCTCATCGGCTTGGTGATGGTGTATTCCACCTCGTCGGTCAACGCCATCGAGGAGGGCTTGTCCACTACGCACTATATCGTGCGACAGGTGGCCTTTACCCTCATCGGCTTGGGCTTCGCGGTCGTTCTGTACAAGTTCATTCCCTATCGTTGGTGGGGTGGCAAGTGGGTTTGGATCGTGTGGGGCGTAGCCCTTGTCCTGCTTGTCCTCACGGCGCTCATCGGCATAGAGGAATACGGCGCGAAGCGCTGGTTAGGCGTTGGATCCTTTACCATCCAGCCTTCCGAGTTTGTCAAAATCGCCTTCGTGCTCATGGCCGCGCGCATCCTTTACGATGCACGCAACGAAACCATCACCTCAACCGCCGCGCTTGCTCAGGCTATCGTGCTGATCATCGTCCCCGTGATGCTGCTCTACCTAACGCAGTCTGACCTGGGTACCACGCTCATCATCCTCATCGGCGTTTACGCGGTCATGTGGCTGGGCGAGGTGCCGAGCAAGGTCATGGTTGCCCTAGCCGTCGCGGGCGTTCTGTTTGCCCTGTACGCGGTTTTCGGCACGGGCTACAGGTCCGATCGCATGGTTTATCTCAACCCCTGGGATGACGGCCGGGGCGGTTACGGCACGGGCTACAACATCATCAGGTCCTATTACGCCCTTGCGGAAGGTGGGCTTTTCGGCGTGGGTTTGGGCAACTCCCACGAGAAGTACCAGTATCTCTTCGCATCCGAAAGCGACTTCATCTTCGCCATCTTGGGCGAGGAGCTTGGCATGGCAGGCTGTCTTCTGGTCATCGGCCTGTTCCTGACCGTGCTCTACTCCGGCCTGCGCATCGCGCGCAGCGCTCCGGATGACCTGGGCGTCATGATTGCCGGAGGACTGGTCATCATGCTCGTCTTCCAGGCTTTCCTTAACATTGGCTGCGTCATCGGCGTGCTTCCCACCACGGGCAAGCCCCTGCCCTTCGTGTCCCACGGCGGCTCCTCGATGATGTCTTCCATGATCATCGTCGGGCTCATCCTTTCGGTGTCACGCGCTGCTGAGGAAGAGCATGCCATGTACGAGCGCAGGCGCGAAGACCTGCTCGTGGTGAGGGCCGCAGGCGATGACCCCTTCATTCAGACTGATTACGCGGACACCCGGCACTCTTACGGGCACGGCTCGCACAAGGTGCGTAGCTTTGAGTCCCTGCCGCGCACCGCGTCTTTTAACTCTCACGCCAACCCAACACGTTCGAGCAGGAGGTAGGAACATGCGCGTTGTCGTTTCCGGTGGCGGAACCGCAGGTCACATCAATCCCGCGCTGGCTTTGGCCGAGGTGCTCGCCGACCGTGGCTGCACCGTCGACTTCGCGGGCACGCCGCAGGGCGTCGAGGCTCGTCTTGTGCCCCAGGCAGGCGTTCCCTTCAAGGCTTTCGAGGCTTCGGGCTTCAACCGCCGCAAGCCGGCCACCATCGTGTCGGGTGTTGGCAAGATCATGAGGTCCACCAAGGCGGCTGGGGCCTGGTTTGCCGAAATCAAGCCCGATGTAGTCGTGGGTTTTGGCGGCTACGTGTCCATCCCCGTTGCGCGCGCGGCGCTTTCCATGGGTATTCCCGTGGTGGTGCACGAGCAGAACTCCGTCATGGGCATGGCCAACAAGTACCTCTCCAAACGGGCCAAAACCGTGTGTTTGACCTACGAGTGCACCGCTTCGGCCGTTGAGGACGCATCGAAGGTGCGCGTGACGGGCAATCCCGTTCGCTCGTCGGTTCTCAAGGCAGACCGCGCAGAGGGCCGCGCGATGCTCGGACTTGCCGAAGACGAGTTCATGCTGCTCGTGTTTGGTGGCAGCCTGGGTGCGCGTCAGATCAATTCGGGCATTGCCGCCATGAAGGACGAGATCCTCTCAAACGAAAAGCTGCGCGTGGTCCACATCACCGGCCCGAAGGAGCTTGACCGCGTGACTGAGGAGATGGCGCTTACCGAAAGTGAGGCGGCGCGCTGGCAGCTCATGGGCTATCAGGATCGCATGGGCCAGACGCTTGCGGCAGCTGATGCCATCGTCTCCCGTGCGGGGGCAACCTCGCTCGCCGAGATATCTGCCCTCGCTATCCCCGCGCTCCTGATTCCCTACCCCTACGCGACCGAGGATCACCAGACCACCAACGCGAAGGCTTACGTCGAAGCGGGTTGCGCGCTCATGCTTCCCGACTCCGAGGCCTTAGGTGCAGGCTTTAAGGAAAAGGTGCGCATCCTGCTCAATGACGCATCCGCTCGTGCGGCAATGTCTGCAGCTGCGCGCGAGCAGAAGACGGCCGATGCTGCTGCAAACTTGGCAGATGTTGTGATGGAGGCAGCGGGCGAAGCTGCCCATGCGCTACAATAGCGCGGCGCTAAACGACGAAGGCATTCTGAGGATGGAGAAACGAATGGAAAACGTGAGCACCGACAAGCTGCATTTCATCGGCGTCGGAGGTGTCGGTATGAGCGGCATCGCCCGCGTGGCTCATGATCAGGGCATGAAGGTAAGCGGCTCCGACATCAGGGAGAGCCGTTACACGAAGCAGCTCAAGGATGCGGGCCTTACCATTCACATCGGTCAGGATGCCGACAACATTCCCGAGGGAGACCCCATCGTTGTGGTGTCCACCGCCATTCTTGAAAACAACCCCGAGCTCATCGAGGCACGTCGCCGCGGCCTTGACATTCGCCATCGCGCCCAAATGCTTGCCTACCTCGGCCGCAATTTGGACACCTTGGCTGTAGCCGGCACGCATGGCAAGACCACTACGTCTTCCATGCTGGCAAGCACGCTTCACGCCATGGGCCTAGACCCCACCTTCCTCATCGGCGGTATCGTGCGCGCCTATGGAACCAACGCGCATTCCGGCGAAGGTGAGTATTACGTTGTCGAAGCCGATGAGAGCGACAAGTCATTCACCTACCTGTCCCCGGCAGCCGCCATCATCACCAACATCGAAGCGGATCACCTGGACCACTACGAGGGCCTGAGCGAGATTTACGAGCAGTTCCGCCTGTTCATGCAGTCCATTCCCGACGGTGGCGTGGCCGTTGTCTGCGGCGACGACGAGCCCCTCGTGCGCCTCGCGCGCGAAAGCGTAAAGCGCGTGGTCACCTACGGTTTCGCCGAGGGCTGTGATGTTCGCATCGTTGAGGCGAAGCCCCATGGCGTCGGCTCCTCTTTCGTGCTTGAGTTTGCCGACGGTCGTCGCGTTGCCAGCTCCATCAAGCAAAACCCCGGCATTCACAACGTGAGCAACGGCGCAAGCGTGCTCGCGCTTATCGACGCCCTGGGCTATGACGTGAAGCTCGCCGCTGAGAAGCTCTCCGAGTTTGCCGGCGTCAAGCGTCGCTTCGATTTGGTGGGCAAGGCCGGCGGCACTACCGTGGTCGACGACTACGCCCATCATCCCACAGAGATCGCAGCCACCATTCGCGCGGCGAAGGAACTTGACTTCAAGCGCGTTCACGTGCTGTTCCAGCCTCATCGCTATTCCCGCGTCAACCTGTTCACCGAGGTCCTCAAGGACGAGTTCGCCTGCGCCTTCGATGCAGCCGACACCGTGACTTTCATGGACGTCTATGCAGCGGGCGAGGCTCCGGTTCCCGGTGTCAACGGCAAGACCTTCCTTCAGGTCATCCTCGATCACGAGGGCCATCCGCCCTGCCATTACGTACCGCGTCGCATCGACGCTGCCGCCCATATCGCCGACATCGCCGGCGAAGGAGATCTGGTCATCACCATGGGCGCGGGTGATGTGACCGAACTCGGTTCTCAGATCATCGACGAGATCAATCGTCGCTAGGGAACGGATAGCTCTTCTATGGCAGCGCGTCATACATCGCCTCTGCAGGCACTGCTCGTCGACGATAGGTTCGACGGCGACATCTACCCCAACGAGCCCATGGCTCGCCATACCACCTACCGAATCGGCGGCCCGGCACGCTTCTATGTGCGCGTGAATTCCATCGGCGCGCTCACGCAGCTTATCGGCGTGTGCGACCAGGAGGACGTGCCCTGGGTGGTGGTCGGCCGCGGATCCAATCTCCTCGTTGCCGACGAGGGCTTTCCCGGCGTTGCCATCTCCCTTGGCCGTGACTTCAGGTCCCTGCGCGTCGACGAAGATCGCAACTGCATCATCGCGGGTGCGGGCTGCATTCTGTCCACGGTTGTCCAAGAGGCTTTCAGGCGCTCCCTTGCGGGCCTTGAGTTTGCGGTGGGAACTCCGGGTACCGTAGGCGGCGCTCTTCGCATGAACGCGGGTTCGCGTGGGGAGTGGATAGGGTCGCACGTGCTTTCGGTCACCTCCTACAAACCCGGAGAGGGCCTTGTTCGTTGCAGTGGCGCCGATGTCGAGTGGGGGTATCGCCGCTCGTCCTTCGCCGCTGACGAAACGCTGCTCGAGTGCGAACTTATCGTAGAGAAATCCGATCCCTTCTTCATTCGCGGTAAGATGGAGGCAAGCCTTACGAAGCGCAAGAAGAACCAGCCCATGGACGTACCTTCATGCGGCAGTGTTTTCCGCAACCCCGAAGGGGAAAGCGCGGGAGCGCTCATCGAGGGTTTGGGAATGAAGGGATTGCGTATCGGCGGCGCTCAGGTGTCGGACGTGCATGCCAACTTCATCATCAACACGGGAGATGCGACGGCTCAGGACGTTCGCGATCTTATCGAGCATATTCAAGCAAAGGTAAACGAGGCCCATGGCATCGAACTCACGCCAGAAGTACGGTTCCTCGGGTTCGCGTAGGGGCGCATCTGCAGGATATCAAGCACCGCGCAGCGGTTCCGCGCGCGGTCGTTCTGCGCGCTCATCTTCCAATAACCCGAGAAACGCCAAGGGAAAATCCCGCAACTTGGGATCCGTGCCCAAGGTAGGCGTGTCCGGTGCCAGCGCACCTCATGCTTCCCGCAACGCTGCGTCAACTCGCTCGTCCTACGGCAACGCGTCGCGGTCGAAGGTGAGCTCCGTTCGCATCGGCGACATGAACCAGGATCCAAGTCCCAAGCGCAAAGGCGGTTCGGGCGGCGGTCGTCGCGGCGTGGTGGCCGTGGCGGTGCTCGCTGTTGTCTTGGTGTGCGCCTTCGTGGTCGGCGGCTTGGTTCTTGCCAACTCGTCCTTTTTCAAGGTAAGCAATGTCGAGGTGACCGGAGCCGAGCATCTGACCGATGCCGAGCTCGCGGCGCTTGCTCCCATCCCCGAGGGAACGGCGCTGTTTAGCGTTGACACTGAAACGCTTGAGAAAAGCATCGAGCGCGATGCCTGGGTTGAGGATGCCCAGGTGAAGCGCAAGTTTCCCTCTACGGTCGAGATCGTCATCACCGAGCGCGAGATCGGCGCTGTGGTAGAGGTGACCTCGGCTGACGCCAAGACGGTCCAGCCCTGGGCCATTGCCTCTGACGGCATGTGGCTTATGGCCATCCCCGATCAGGAATCTGAAATCGGCCAGATGATCAGCCCGCAGATCTACGAAAGCGCCGATTCCGTCCTGCATATCACCGACGTCCCCTACGGCATCGTTCCCGAGATGGGCACCTATTGCACTGACGACAACGTGAACAATGCTCTTGCCATCGTCGCCGGCATGACCACCGACCTCGCCGATCGGGTGAGGGTGGTCTCGGCGACCGACGCCGAGTCGACCTTGCTCACGCTTGACTCCGGCGTTGAGATTGCCTTCGGCACTGCCGAGGACATCCGTGACAAGGAGCGCATCTGCCTCGAGCTCATGGAGCAGTATCCCGGTCAGGTGGCTTACATCAACGTGCGCGTGCCCGACAGACCCACCTGGCGAAGCATCTAGGAAACCGTTGCTACGCGACGCCTACGCACCGCGAGAGCCTCTCTTTGCGCATCTATGCGGGCAAGAAGCTTACCTAATCTGTCGGATTCGTGGACGCAGAGCCCTCTTATGCTTTATCGAGCGTTGCATCGGGCATCCCTTCGTGTACAATAAATTCCATCTGACCACGCCAAACTGGCGTAGTTTTTGTGCCCGCACAGCGGGTGTTTATCAACTTTAGTAGCAGCTTAAACGCAGCACGTGTGGAGGAAACTACAATGGCAAACTATATGGGCTCTGAGAATCTGGCGGTCATTAGGGTCGTCGGCGTAGGTGGCGGCGGCACGAACGCCGTAAATCGCATGGTCGAGGCCGGCGTGCGCGGTGTTGAGTTCATCGCCGTCAACACCGATCGTCAGGCGCTGCTCCAGTCTGCTGCAGATAAAACCATTCATATCGGCGAGGAGCTTACCCGCGGCCTCGGCGCCGGTGCTAACCCCGAGGTTGGCTGCCAGGCGGCTGAGGAAAGCCGCGCGGAAATCCGCGAGGCCCTCGCAGGCTCCGACATGGTCTTTGTCACCGCGGGCGAAGGCGGCGGCACCGGTACCGGCGCTGCACCCATCGTCGCGGAGATCGCTCGCGAGGAAATCGGCGCTCTGACCGTCGGCATCGTCACCAAGCCCTTTACCTTCGAAGGCCGTCTGCGTCGCAACCAGGCTGAGCAGGGCATCGACCTTCTGGCAAGCAAGGTTGACACGCTCATCGTCATTCCCAACGACCGCCTTCTCGAGATCGTCGACAAGAAGACCAGCATGCTCGAGGCCTTCCGCATTGCCGATGACACCCTGCGTCAGGGCATTCAGGGCGTGACCGACCTGATCACCATTCCCGGTCTCATCAACCTCGACTTCGCTGACATCCGCACCGTCATGAAGGACGCCGGCACCGCTATGATGGGCATCGGCATCGCAACCGGCGAGAACCGTGCTCTCGAGGCAGCCCAGCAGGCAACCAACTCCAGCCTGCTCGAGGCATCCATTCAGGGTGCATCGCGCGTTCTGTTCTCCATCGCCGGCGGTCCTGACATCACCCTTGCTGAGATTGACGCGGCGGCTCGCGTCGTTGAGGCCTGCGCGGACGAGAACGCCAACATCATTTACGGCCAGATCATCGACGACATGATGGGCGACGCAGTCCGCATCACCGTCATCGCCACCGGCTTCAAGATGAACGCATCTCAGCCCGCCATGGACTTCTCTCGCAAGGACCTGTTCGCATCTACCGAGCCCGTCTCGCAGACTTCCATGAGCTCCGCTCCGGTGAGCTTCTCCACCTCTCCGTCGGGCAGCCGCTTCGCAGACGAGGATTACATCCCCGACTTCCTGAAGCGCCAGCGCTAGAAAGCTGCCTTATGACGGCATTGAGTTTGCCCGCGCCTAGCTTGAAGGCGCGCATGCTCGATTCGCTCCATATTCTCACTGATGACGCGCTCGCCCTGAAAACGGGCGTGCGCGTTGCTTTTACAGGGCGATCGGGCGGTGTGAGCGCACATCCCTATGACGCTTTGAACCTGGGATCGCATGTGGGGGATGACCTGTCCGCGGTGAGCGAGAACCGCCGAAGACTGCTGCATGCTCTTGGCGCCGACGATGCGCGCCTTGTCGTGTGCAACCAGGTCCATGGGACCGATCTCGTGGAGATTTTTCATGATGGCGAAGCTGAGCTCGACGCGGCTTGTGAGAGGGCTCAGGCCTCCGTTGGGGCGGATGGTGTGGTTGTTGGCGTTTCCGGAGTGGCGGCCCTGCTCTGCTTTGCCGATTGCGCGCCGGTGATCATCGTGTCTCCGACGGGTTGCTTTGCCGTGGCGCACGCTGGTTGGCGTGGGGCCGTGGCCGGCATTGCCGGGAAGGCGGCGTGCGCTCTGGCGGCGCATGATGTTGCCTGCCATAGTTTTGAGTGCGAGGCTCAGGCGCTGGCACAGTACAACGTCTACATCGGACCGCATATCCACGAGGAGTGTTTTGAGACGGGCGAAGACGTGAGCGCTCGCTTCGCCGAGGCCTTCGGCGAATCCTGCCTTGCCGATGCGCGGCATGTGAGCCTCTCTCGCGCCCTTAAGGTCGATTTGACTCGTGCGGGCCTCGTCTCTGAGCGTATTCTGGATTCAGGGATTTGCACGGTCTGCTCGCACGAGGACTTCTTCTCGTATCGCGCATCGGGCGGCGTATGTGGTCGCCACGGGGCGCTTGCCCTGCGTTTGAATTAGGGAAAGGACGAGTTTGCATGGGAATTCAAGAGCGTTATGCTCGCGTGGCCAAGGAGCTCGCGGATCAGTGCAAAGCTGCGGGCAGGGATCCGCGCGAGGTGAAGCTGATCGCCGTGTCTAAAACCGTAGGCCCCGATGGCGTGGCCGAGGCGCTTGCCGGAGGTTCGCTTGATTTCGGGGAGAACCGACCCGACCAGATTACGCTTAAATCGGGCGAGTTTCCGCAGGCAAACTGGCATTTCATCGGAAACATCCAATCGCGTCGTATTCCCGATATCGTTGCGTCCGCGGGCCTCATTCACTCGCTGTTCGATCTCTCCCATGCGCGCAAGATTGATGCCTGTGCTCGTGGCCTGGGAAAGGTGCAAGACGTTCTCGTGGAGGTAAACGTTTCGGGGGAGGCAAGTAAGAGCGGCGTTACGCCCGAGGAGGCATGTGCCTTCGTGCTTGAGTGCTCAAAGCTCGAGAACATCTCCGTGCGAGGGCTTATGACCATGGCGCCGATCGACGATCTCGACACCGCGCGAGTTAGCTTCGAGGGCCTGAGGCTTTTGGCCGATGACATCCGAGGCAAGCTCGATCCCGCGCGTGCTGCGAAGTTTTGCGAGCTTTCCATGGGCATGAGCGATGACTGGCGTGAGGCGGTGGCGGCTGGTAGCACGATGGTGCGCATTGGTCGCATGATATTCTCTGATGAATTCGAGTAGTTCGCTTTATTCCAGTATAATCAGCTAGGTTAAGGTCCGTGCGGTTGTTCGCATGCGACGAAGTTTCGGGCGAGCTCATCGCTCGTGCGAAAACAGATCAGGAGACGTAATGGGTCTGCAAGACGGTAAGAGAATGTTCGGCGATCTTAAATCAAAATTCGGCTTCGGTGGCAAGGGCAAGGACGAAGCCTATGATGATGAGTACTTTGACGAAGAGTACGACGACTACGACGAGGAGTACGAAGACTACGGCGAGTACGGCTACGACAGCAGCCTTGAGGGCAGTTCCTCCCGTTCCTCTCGTGACTCCTACACCACGCGTCCCTCGTATTCGAGCTCGCGTTCGAGCGGCGTATCTGCTCCGCGTCTGGTTTCTATTGATGACGTCCGCGCAAATACCCAGGTTCCCGCGAGTTTGAATCGCGATCCGCTGCCAACCCGCCATGTGACTCCCTCATCTACGACGCGCGGCGGTCGTACCTTGGTGGACGCCTCCCTTCCTCATCAGTTGACCCCCGAAGGATCTGCTGCTCAGGTTGCCGCGTCTCGCCGTCGTAGCTCCGAGGGCCTTGACTCCCTGTTCGAGCCCACCACGGAGACGCCCTCTCGCCCGCAGTCTTCCCTGACGTCGGATCCGGCTGTTACCACGCGTAGTGCCTATGATCCCTATGACAACTATTCCGGATCTTCCTCGATCGGCTATAGCTCTTCGCGTTCGGTCGTTGTCGTTAAGCCTATGAGTTATGGCGACGTCGAGCGTGTGTCCCGATCCCTTAAGGTCGGCGACGCGGTGGTGCTTGCTCTTGCGGCAACTCCGGACGACCTTTCCAAGCGCGTTCTTGACTTCTCCTTCGGTGTTGCGAGCGCTCTCGATGCAAGCGTTGATTGCATTGCTGACAAGGTGTTCGTCATTACGCGCGGCAAGGAGCTTTCCGATGCCGAGCGCTTCTCTTTGCGCAGCCAAGGGGTGCTCTAGCTGTGAGCTTGGCTGATCGCGCGCGCGTCGTCATCGTTGGCGGCGGAAAGATGGGGGAGGCCATCCTTGCCGGCTGGCTTGCTTCTAATCAGGGCGCTGCTGCGGATTTCGGCGTGAGCGATTTTTTGGTGGTCAATCCGGGCGAGGCCCGTCGTTGTCTTCTCGAGCAACGATATGGTGTCGCCTGCGTGGCTGACGTGCGCGAGGTTGATCGAGCGGATATCGTAGTTCTTGCGGTAAAGCCGCAGATAATGGCGGGCGTGCTTTCCGACTTGGCTGAAAACCCTGCCTTCGGCGGGGGTCAGGCGGGCCCTCTGTTTGTTTCAATCGCAGCCGGGCTCACCACTGCGGCCCTCGAGGCTATGCTTCCCGCCTCATCGCGTCTTGTGCGCGCTATGCCCAACATGCCCCTGCAGCTTGCCGCGGGTGCAAGCGCCATTGCACCTGGCGCGTGCGCAAGCGATGCCGACCTTGATTATGTCAGAGACCTCTTTGCGGCTTTGGGACTTTCCGTAGTCGTTGATGAGGCCGACATGGATGCAGTCTGCGCAATCAGCGGGTCCGGTCCCGCCTATGTCGCGGCTATGATCGAATCTTTGGCCGCTGCTGGTGTCGAGCAGGGCCTCGATGCAGATCTTGCGGAAGGCCTCGCTCTGCAAACCGTGCTCGGAACTGCCTTGCTCATTGACGAGACGAAGCAAAGCCCTGCTGCCGTGCGCGAGTCTATTTGCAGTCCTGGCGGCACAACGCTTGCCGCGCTTTCCGCTATGAACGAAGCGGGATTTGACGATGTGTTCAACGCCGGCGTTGCGGCGGCTGTTCGCAGATCGAAGGAGTTGGCTTCATGTTGATCTATTTGATCGTTAAGCTTGTTGACGCCTACAGCATACTCATCTTCGTGTATGTCATGATGTCCTGGCTGCCCACCACAAGCGGAATAATCGGGGACATTTACACCGTTCTCGGCCGTATTTGCGATCCGTATCTTAATTTGTTCAAAAAGCTCATTCCTCCGATTGGAGGAATGGTGGACATAACACCTATCATTGCATTGCTTGTATTACAATTCGCAGTACGTTTACTCGTGGGTTTAGTGTATTAACCCCTTAAGTTTGGCAATAGCGCAATGCTGCACGTGAAGGCAGTGAGGCGTACCCCGGAAAGGCGAAGGGAAACAACATGGCTATTACCGCTGCCGACATCCACAATCAGAGCTTCTCGATTGACCGCAAGGGTTACGACGTCGACGAGGTCGACGTTTTCCTCGAGCATGTCGCCGATGAGATCGACATCCTGAACGAGCAGATCGCGCATCTTGAGCAGCAGCTTGACGAAGACGCGTTCGCTGGCTTTGATGCCCCCGCCGCTCCTGTCGAGGAGTCTGCGGAGGAGCTGCCCGCCGCAGACTTCGACGTGTCCGAGTACGAGGCCGCCATTGCCGAGCGCGACGAGATCATCGCCGACCTCGAGCGTCAGCTCGAGGAGAAGCGTGCGGATGACAACGCCATCGCTCAGGCCCTCATCATCGCTCAGCGTTCTGCCGATGACATCGTCAAGCGCGCCAATGCTCAGGCTGCCGAGGCTATCCAGGACGCTCGCGAGGAAGCACAGCGCATCCTCGATCGCGCTAACGCCGATCGTCAGGACGTCGTTGAGGCTATCCGCAAGCTGCAGGATGACCGCGAGGACGCTCGCGAAGAGTACGCCGACCTCCTGCGTGACTTCATCGATGATGCAAGTTCCAAGCTGGCCGCTATCGGCGTAGGCGTTGTTCCTGTAGCTGCTCATGCATACGCTGCGGCTCCTCAGGTCGAGATCCTCGACGCTCCGGCCGAGGATTACTACGGTTACGAGGAGGCTCCTCTCGACTACACCACGCCGCAGGCTGCAACGGGCGCCATCTCTCCGGCCGTCCCTGTTGCCTCTGCTTACGAGAAGGACCTCTCTGGCTTTGGCGACGCTGACGATTTCGGATTTGAGATCGACTAGCCTGTCGTAGAGCTTTTGCCTTAACGAACCGCCCGCGCTTTGTCGCGGGCGGATTTATTTATGAAGTAATGCATTGTGCGAAAGAGGCGAGTGGGCCGATAAGCCGGGTTCTGTCGTAGGACGGCCATTTATCTAGAATGCGCGTCACCGCGCATCTCAAGCGCGCAACCCGAACGCACGGAAGGGCGGCCGTATCGCGTTCCTATTTGCGTTTGCTCCAGATGGGGTTTACCAAGCTACGCCGTTGCCGACGCACTGGTGCGCTCTTACCGCACCGTTTCAGCTTTTCTCCTGCAAAGCGCTCGCAAGTCACCTTTTGGCGAAGCTTTCTTTCAAGCCTCGTGTTCGGGTGAGTTGCGAGCGCCCTGCAGGGGAGTCTTCTTTTCTGTGGCACTTTCCGTCGGGTCGCCCCGCCCAGCCGTTAGCTGGCATCTTGCCCTTTGGAGCCCGGACTTTCCTCATGAAGCCCAAGGCTTCACGCGGCCGTCTGGCCCACTCGCGTATGGTATTCTAACAAATTGCGTCGTTTTCTTGACGGCGTGCATAGTATTTTCGTTCTTGTGCCATGAGGGAGTGTTCGATCATGAAGGCATGTGCATTGATTGGGGCATCTGAGTTTAACGCGGAGCATTTCCAGGCAATGGATGCGCAGAATACGTTTAAGTACGTTATTGCGGTAGATGCTGGCCTTAAGCACCTCGAATCCATTGGCCGTATGCCCGACATGGCTCTCGGCGACTTTGATTCGCTTGGCTATGTCCCTGAGGGAATGCGCGTTGCTCGATTCTCGGCAAACAAGAGCAAAAGCGACATGGATCTTGCGCTCGAGAGAGCTCGCAACATGCGCTATGACGAGATCTTCGTCTACGGCGCCCTTGGCGGCAGGCTGGATCACACGCTTGCCAACCTGCATCTATTTGCCAAGTATTCCGAAAAGGGTGCTATCGTCAACGCCATTGGCGTAAATGAAGCCGCTACCTACGTTACCGGCCCCGACACGTACGAAATGCCTGCTCAGGAGAGCGGTACCATTTCGGTGTTCTCCATGTCTGACGAGGCGAAGGGCGTGTTCGAGCGCGGTTTGGCGTACGAACTTGACGATGCTACCCTGACCAATAGAACCTCGCTCGGTCTCTCAAACGAATTCATCGGTGAGCCTGTTTTGATCGGTGTTGAAAGCGGCACTATCGTCGTTATCGTTCCGTTCGACGAAGATTTGTAGTCAGTCAAGCCCGCATGGGTTAATCTAAAGCTGTAAATGCGCAGCACCATAGCGCAGGGGAGCTTGCAAATCCTTCGACGCGAAGGACGGCAGGCTGAGAGGAGGCGCGTATCGCCTCGACCCGTTGAACCTGTCTGGATAATGCCAACGAAGGGAGCATGGTCATGAGGCCTTTTGCCTTGCATGACGCGGTGCAATCCGTGCGTAACGGATCTCCGCTCGTCCACTGCATCACCAACTACGTCACTGTCAACGATTGCGCGAACGCCCTTTTGGCTGTCGGCGCAAGTCCCATCATGAGCGATGAGCCCGCCGACGTGGAGGACATCACCTCCATTTGCGGCGGCCTGCTTATCAACATCGGCACCCTGAACGCCTCCTCAATCGAGTCGATGAAGCTGGCGGGCAGGAAAGCTGCCGATCTCGGACACGCAATCGTCTTGGATCCCGTGGGTGCGGGCGCCTCGAAGCTTCGAACCGAGACCGCCTCAAGCTTGCTCGATGAGCTTTCCATTGCCGTTATCCGCGGGAACATGTCCGAGGTAAAAGCCCTGGCAGGGGCAAGCGCTGCAACCCGTGGAGTTGACGTCAATCCCGATGATGTTGTAACCGAGGAGAACCTTCGCTCCAGTGCTCAGTTTGCCTGCCGGCTTGCTGCGAAGACAGGGGCTATCGTGGCCATTACGGGCGCTATCGACATCGTTGCCGACGCGCATGCCGCCTATGCGATTCGCAACGGCAGTCCCATCATGGGGCGCATCACGGGTGCAGGTTGCATGCTTTCCTGCCTTGTCGCTGCCTTTATCGTGGCTAGCGAGGAGGAGGCTCGCCTCGAGGCGGCTGTGGCAGCCGTGTCTGCCATGGGCCTCGCCGGGCAGCTGGCGGCGGCGCGTATGAGCTCTGAAGACGGAAACGGAAGCTTTTGCAACTATGTTCTCGACGCCCTCTATCACCTGACGGGGGAGGGCCTTGAGCAGGGCGCTCTGGTCGAGCGCGTGGACTTGGACTAAACCGCAAGCAACTGGAGACGAAGGTTTGGGTGGATCGCATGGCCGACAATGTTGAAATGGGCGAGAAGGTAAGCGGGGTGAAGTCCGGATCATTGAGGGGCTCCATGCTGCTGTATGCCGTCACCGACAATGCTTGGCTTGAGGGTCGCAGGCTTGAAGACTGCGTGGCCTTGGCTTTGCGCGGGGGCGCGACCTTCGTCCAGCTGCGCGACAAGCAGGCGACTACCGCCGAGCTCGTTTCCCAGGCTCAGGCGATCATTCCCCTTTGCCGCGAGGCTGGCGTCCCCTTCGTCATCAACGACGACGTCGAAGCCGCGCGCCTGTCCGGGGCCTGCGGCGTGCATGTGGGGCAAAGCGATGAGGCTTGCGAAGATGCGCGTGCCGCTCTCGGGGCCGATGCTATCGTGGGCGTATCGGTGCAAACGGTTGAGCAGGCCCTTGCTGCTCAAGCGGCGGGCGCAAGCTATTTGGGGGTTGGGGCGGTGTTTACCACTTCAACAAAGGCTGACGCCGCCGAGGTGAGTCTAGAAGAGCTTGCAAGCATCTGCGAAGTGGTTGATATCCCCGTGGTGGCCATTGGGGGCATAGGCGAAAAAACCCTGCCTGCGCTCGTGGGAACGGGCATAGACGGCGTTGCTGTCGTATCGGCGATATTTGCCGCCGAAGACATCGAGGCGGCGAGCCGCAAGCTTGCTGGGCTTTCGCGTCTTGTCATTGAATCTTAACGAAGACCTGTTAGCGTTTGGCTGTGATATGAAAGCATTGGGCTGGAGAGGAAAAGATTATGCTCGGAGATGAAAACAACAAGGACCTTATCAAGCTTGACGAACTTGACGTCAAGAAGGCTGCTCTTCTGGTGATCGATGTGCTGGGTGACCCTACGGGAGGCCCGCTTGAGGGAGTGCTTTTGAAGCCCACCGAAAACGCCGCTCGACTTGCAAGTGCAGCTCGCAAGGCCGGCGTGCCGGTTATCTTCGCTAATGATGCCCATATCCTCGGGCTTGATCACGAGCTTGCCCTGTGGGGCAACCACGGCATAGCCGGTACGCCCGAGGCTCAGACCGCTCCGCAGCTTGAGCAACAGGAAGGTGACTTCCTCATTGAGAAGCGCCGCTACAGCGCCTTCTTCCAGACGGGCCTGCGCCTTCTTCTCGATGAGCTCGGCGTTGAGACGCTCGTTTGCTGCGGCATGGATACCAACATCTGCGTGCGCCATACGGTTGCCGACGCCTATTTCAACAACTTCAACATCGTTGTTGCCCATGACGCAACCGCAACATTCTTGGTTGGCAACCAGGCCGAAGGCCTCGATTATATGAGGGTGTGCTATGCGGCAGCCATCGTCAGCACCGATGAGGCCGTGGCCTTCATCGAGGCTTAAGGTGCTTTCGTGAAGGCGGTGCTAAGCATTGCCGGCTCCGATTCAAGTGGGGGAGCGGGCATTCAAGCAGACATTAAGACCATTGCAGCTCATCAGCTCTTTGCAGAAACGGTGATCACGGCTCTGACGGCGCAGAACACCACGGGTGTATTCGGCGTCGAGGGCGTGTCTCCTGATTTCGTGAGGCAGCAGATCGACGTGGTGTTCGATGATATCCGACCCGATGCCGTGAAGATCGGCATGGTGTCCTCCGCTGAAATCGTGCGCGCCATATCTGAGGGCCTTGCGAAAAACGAAGCGGAAAACATCGTCGTCGACCCGGTTATGGTGGCGACGAGCGGATCGTCTCTTATCGCCGACGGTGCGGTGTTGGCCATAAAGGAGCTGCTGTTCCCCGTGGCCAGCGTGGTGACCCCCAACATTCCCGAGGCGGAAGTTCTTGCTGGCTTTCGCATCGAGAGCCGCGAGGCCGTCGAGCGCGCGGCGGATGCCATAGCGTGCTTTTGCGGCCCGTCGACCGCCGTTTTGGTGAAGGGCGGTCATGCTTTGGCTGGAGAAGATAAGGCCGACGATCTTTTGCGTCTAAGCGACGGCCACAGGTTGTGGTTGCGCGGTGTGCGCATAGAGACCGAAAACACACACGGAACCGGTTGCTCTCTGTCGAGCGCCATTGCCTGCGGCCTGGCCTTGGGCAGGCCCGTACATCAGGCGGTCGCGGATGCCAAGGCCTATGTGGCGGGCGCCTTGAGCGCCGGCCTTGATCTTGGAGCGGGAAGCGGTCCGCTCGACCATATGTGGCGGTATCGCGCGAGCCGCGCTGTAGAATAGACTCGGATCCGACAGGAAGGAGAAACCTCATGGAAAAGCCGATCCTCTATTATTGGGCACCTTGCTCCACCTGCTCTGTGGTGGTGAACTTCGCTGACGAGCACGGCATCGAGCTCGACAAGCGCGACGTCGAACTCGAGGCTCCGTACAACGAGCTGCTCGCTTTGGGCGGCGATGCAAACCTCATTCCCTATCTGTACGTGGAAGGCCAGCTCATCAACGGAAATGATGCCTGCATTGCCTATCTTCAGGAGCATTGTTAAGAAATTTCTCAAATCACCCCTTGACGTCTTAGGTCAAGACCCGTAATATATCCACTTGCGCTTGCAGCTTTCGGAAACGAAAGAGTGTCAGGAATGTGATTGGGCTGTCGTCTAATGGTAGGACAGCGGATTCTGGTTCCGTATGTGAGGGTTCGACTCCTTCCAGCCCAGCCAAAAAAATTGTTGACACGGCAATCGGTTAGTGTATACTGATCAGGCGCTTAAACGTGGCTCCGTCGTCTAGCGGTTTAGGACGCCGCCCTCTCAAGGCGGAGGTCGAGGGTTCGAATCCCTTCGGAGCTACCAGACATTTCCAGGACCGTTAACGCGGTCCTTTTTCATTTCTGGGGCAATTCTTCGGAATTGCAGACTTATCTCGAGCTTTAAATGCTTTGGGATATAATGGCCGACGTGCCCTCGTAGCTCAGTGGATAGAGCACCTGCCTCCGGAGCAGGGTGTCGTAGGTTCGATTCCTATCGAGGGCACCATTTGCTTTCCTAGCTCGACGCTGCGGATCGCCGCAACACTCCCATCTAACGCTTTTGCGCTTGCCTTCGCCTAACGAAGTAGGCTCAGCCGTGCAACGCGCCACCTGGAAGCGCCCATTGCTGTCAGCGCCGATCGGGGGCCTCGTCAAAGCGAGCTGATGCCGGGTGCTCTTGGCATCCGAAAGAACAAGGGCTAAAAGCTGCACGCCTCCATCAGGTGATCCTTCTGTTGCCGAACGCCATGTGACATAATGAGGCTCATCCAGCGAGAGAGGGGCCACACCATGTTCTGTATGCAATGCGGACAGCAGCTTCCCGACGACGCGGCGTTTTGCTCCAGATGCGGAAAGAAGATGCTTCCTGATGATGTTCGTGTCGTGGCGGAGGCTCAAGCCGGCGGCGAACCTGGCGTGAGTCCCGCTGAAAGCCCGATGGCTTCCCCGACCCCCGAGCCCGTTAAGGAGCCCGTCCCGCAGCCGGCCGAGCCGCCGATCCCCCAGCCGGAAACGGAGCCGACCCCGCAGCCTGAGGCGGAGCCGATTGCCCAGCCGGCGACATCGCCCGCCTTCCAGCCTGTTGCCGCGCCGGTATCCTACGACGAGCAGCCCGCTGCCGAGCCGACCCCCGCGCCCTTTGCAGGCGAGGATCGCCCGACATGGATAAGAGAAGCCAGAGCCGCGAAGGCCTCCAAGGCGTCTGGGGCCCCGAAGGCTCCTTCGCCTGCCCCCAGCAAGAAGCTTGTCGTCGCGATAGCCGGCGTGGCGATTGTGGTGGCCATCTTGGCCGTTGCCCTGTTCGGCGGCGGCTCGTCTACCGAGGGTGATGCGGAAATCCCCGATCCCGAGTTCTACTTCGCCTTGCCCCTGGCCAGCACCGAGAGGAGCGACGGCCTCGTCACCTACACCATCAAGGCTAACGGCGACGAGGACCTGAGCGACCAGGTGTACGCCTACATCGACGTCCTGCGCAACGACTACGGGTTTATCCTCAACGACAACGAGGAGAGCGACGGCTACATAAACACCCACCTGTTCAGCGACGATGCGTTGAACGAGGTGCAGGTAATCTATCTCCATGACTCGTACGGCAACACGGTAACGGTGAAAACCACGGACGACGTCCGCCTGGTGAGAGGCGTGAGATACGACGGATCGTCGGGCTCCTCGTCGGCAAAGGCCGATGCGAACGGCAACGCCTCGACTTCTTCCGGGACGTCCGGGTCTGCGGGCGCCGCCGCGAGCTATGCGACCGGCGACCTTACCGTGCTGCCCGACTTCGCCGAGTTCGATCAGACGGGCACGTTCAGCTATTCGACCTCGTTCTTCGCCTCCACCGCCTACGATGTGGACAGGCTGTATTTCTCGTACAGCTCTAAGGACGTCAGCGCCGTCTACCAGGCGAATCGCTACGTCGAAATGCTCCAGGATTTGGGCTGGCAGATTGAGTTCATCGATGAGGACAACACCTTCTACTTGTATCACCCCGATGTGGACGCACCCAGCCTTCCCGATGCGGCCAGCGCGCAGATTTACATTGAAGGCCACGTCAACTCCACGGGCGACACCGCGTTTGTGAGCTTCATGCTGCCCGAGGAAATCTGCATCAAGAACTACGAGGACAAGTGGCAGTGGAACGTGGAATGGCGCGAGAATAACGAAAGGGAGAAGGCCGAGGAGGAGAGAAATTCATCAAGCTCCAGCTCTTCGAGTTCGGGTTCCAGCTCGTCATCGAGCGGTTCGCTCAATCGCGACCTCTACGACAACGACCCCATCTGCGGCGTGTGCAACGGTGACGGCGACTGCAGCAAGTGCGGTGGCAGCGGCTATCTGTACAGTAGCGCCTCAGATAAGACGGATCGCAACTGCTACAAGTGCAACGGAAGCGGCAACTGCGGCAGCTGCGGTGGTGACGGCAGGCTGTAGACCCGTGAACAACGGGGCGAGGGCCTTCATTCGAATTCTTGCCCCGTTGAGCGGGTAATCTTCAAGGAGATTCCCTGGAAGACGAATAGATTACGGAGCATTCCGCTTCTGCGTCTTAGGCATCCTTAAAGACGGCGCATGCGCGAATAGCGGTTGATTAACCGGGGAAAGCGCTAGATATGCCTATTAACAAGGCTAGATCATGTTTGATCATTAGTTAGTTCGGATGCAACGAACGAATGTCTTGACGCTGCAGCGCTCCTATTTGCCGCCGTCGAGGAACTTCTTTCGCGTGACGAAATTCCACACCATCACAACCGCCGTTGCGACAATTTTGGTGATGCGATAATCGACGCCCAAAAGATCGGTGCCAAGCCACATGAAGGCGTCGTTGATACCCAGGCCGATGACAGACAGCACCACGAAGATGATGAACTCGCGCCGACGCGACATGCCTTCCTTGTGAGAGAAAACATAGCGCATGGAGGCGAGGTAGTTGAAGATCACGGAAACCGTGAACGAGACGCTAGCGCTTACGAGGTAGTCGATTCCGAAAAGCTCCGTGAGCAGGATCATCAGGCCGTAGTCGATGACGAAGGCGATGATGCCCACGATGCCGAATTTCATAATCTGTTCCAGGAGCCGTTTCAAGGGTGGTGCCTCTCATCTTGCCTTTGCCGCCTCATGCGCGAGCGGTGCGCTTAGCTTCGCAACCTTAAGCATTGTGGGGCTAAAGGCCCAAAGCTCGCAAGGGTATGAGCCTTTAATTGCGAAAATGAGCATTTTTTTCTTGCGTGCACTGCTGCTGTCTGGCATAATGTTCAAGCTGTTTTAAGCTGTCCCCATAGTCTAGAGGTCAGGACGCGGCCCTTTCAAGGCTGAGACACGGGTTCGATTCCCGTTGGGGGCACCATTTGAACTTCGCAGGCCAGATGATTCATCTGGCTTGTTTTGTTTCCGGCACCGGTTTGCTCGGGCGCGAAGGGGGAGGCATGTTGGAGCTCGTCACCGTTGATCGCATGAGCTATGGCTCTGCGGGCGTTGGTCGTTTGGCAAGTGGAAAAACCGTATTCGTTGAGGGTGCAGCTCCAGGCGACGTTGTTGAGGTAAGCCTTGTAGAGGAAAAGCCCAGCTTTGCCCGCGCTCGTGTCGAACGCTTGCTTGAACCTTCCAGCTTGCGTTCGGCTCAGGCGCCTGCCTGCACTCAGTCTTGCGGGGGCTGTCCGTGGGCTCACTTGAGCTACGAGGCGCAGTGCGAGGCCAAGCGTTCTCACGTGGTGCAGGCGCTGGTGAGGACTGCTCACTTCGATGCGGCTCGAGCCGAGGAGTTGGTTGCTCCCTGCATCGGAAGCAAACGCGAATGGGGCTATCGCAACAAGATCGAGATGGGCGTGGGCTTTGATCAGGCGGGTCGCTTTGCGCTTGGCTTTCGTCCCGAGGGCACGCATGAGCTCGCCCAGCCCGATTCCTGCCCGGTTGCGCACCGCAACATCGAACGCGCTCCCAAAGCCCTGCGAGGTGCGCTGAGGTTCCTGCAGGGTTCGCAGGAGCTCGGTCTGTTCCGCGTGGGCGTACGCGGCAGCTTGCGCACCAAAGACCTCGAGATCGCCCTCTGGGGAAAACCCGGCGCCTTCCCGCGCGCGGCGGTTGCCAAGACGCTTTCAAGCGCGCTCAAGGCCACGAGCATCGTTCGTGTGGTGGCAGATCCCGGTAAGGCTCGCAGCGTGAAGAAGGTGGAGGCGCTTTCGGGCAAGGGCTGTTGGGAAGAGCGTTTTGATGCAAGTGACATCCGCTTCCTTACCAGCGCGCCGTCCTTTTTCCAGGTAAACACCGCCCAGGCCGAAAAGCTGTGCGAGCTCGTGATAGATGGCCTTGGCTCTATCGAGGGCATGTTTGTGGCCGACCTCTATGCCGGTGGCGGTACCTTCTCCATTCCGCTGGCGAAGGCAGGCGCCGACGTGGCAGCCATCGAATCGGCTGGCAGCTCCGTGCGCGATCTTCGCCGCAATGCCGAGCGCAACAATGTTGACATCGAGGTCATCGGCGGAGATGCGGCCTATGAGTTGCCCGAGCTCGGTGAACTTGATGCCCTGGTGGTTGACCCCCCGCGTGCGGGTTTGGCTAAGGGGGTTGTGGAAGATATCGCGGCGGCAAGCCCCGAGCGCGTGGCTTATGTGAGCTGCGATCCGCAAACCTGGGCGCGCGACGTGGCTCGTTTCGAAACTTGCGGCTATAAACTTGAGGCCGCGAAGCCCGTCGACCTGTTCCCGCAGACGTATCACGTGGAGACGGTAAGCTTTTTTTCAAGAATCTAGGCTTAGCTGTTAAAATTTACTTTTGTATGTGTTCATTCGTCGAATGATGCGCAGTTTCATGCGTATCGGACGAGAGAAAAAGAGGAACCCTATCATGGCTATGTATACTCCGGAATATCAGCCGACGGGCGAAGAGATCGCCGTTCTCACCACCTCCAAGGGCACCATTCGCGTGCAGCTTGCGGGTAAGGATGCCCCCATTCACGTTGGCAACTTCGTCGAGCTCGCTCAGAAGGGCTATTACAACGACCTGAAATTCCATCGCTATGTGCCTAATTTCGTCATCCAGGGCGGTTGCCCCAACACTCGCGAGATGAGCCCTTCCCAGGTGGCCAACGGCGGTCGCGGCCCGGCTGGCCAGCCCGGCACTGGCAACCCGGGTTACTCCATCAAGGAGGAGTACACCACCAACCCCAACAACGAGCATCTTGACGGCACGCTTGCCATGGCTCGTTCCTCCAACCCCAACTCCGCAGGCTCCCAGTTCTACTTCTGCCTGGGAGATCAGCCCTTCCTTGACTCTGGCTACACTGTTTTCGGCCAGACCATTGAGGGTCTCGATGTCATCTGGGCTCTTCGCGCCGGCGACGTCATCGAGAGCATCGAGATTGAGAACGCTGCCGAGTAAATTCGGATTCACGCAAAAAAGCGGTACACCGAGCAAAGGACCCTCATGAACAACGAGCTATTCGATCACGCGTACGAGCTATATGTGCAGAAGGACTACCAGGGCGCCCTCATGGCGTTCACGGAGTGCCTGCAGACAGCCACGCAGCTTGCCCCGGGCGAGCTCGGCCTTCTGTACCACCAGATCGGCAACTGCCTCGTTAAGCTGAAGAACCCCACCGAGGCCATTCACGCTTACACGCAGGCTACGGCAGATGCCGCCTATGGCGCTCTCTCCACGGTTGAGTGCAACCTTGGCATGGCGTACGCCTCCCTGCGCGACTACGAAAACGCCGTGCGCTGCTTCGAGCTTGCCGTGTCCGATCCGAACTATGACACGCCCCATAAGGCCTACATGGGCATGGGCAGCGCGCTCATGAAGGTCGGCAAGACGGCTGAAGCGGGCGTGGCCTTCCGCGAGGCTGCCCTTGACGAGGGTAATCCCGATCCGGCTAAGGCCCTGCTCAACCTGGGCGTGTGCTTTATGGCACTCAATCGACCGGCTGACGCTATCGCTTCTTACGACAGCGCCCTTCAGTTCGATATGGCCCCCGAAACCCGCAACAAGCTCTTTGCCAGCATGGGACAGGCTTATGTGGCATGCGGTCAGATGCAGTATGCGGTCGAGGCCTTCGAGGAGGCCATCGCCGACAAGACCTACTTCCTGTCCGACTCCGCAAGCGTTGATTATCAGCGTGCCGTGGGAGCTGTTGCTCAGGGTCAGTCGGGAGCTGAGCTTACCCAGGCTCTGCCCGTTGCCGACATGTCCGGTTTCGATATGGCCGCTGACGGGGCATACGTTGAGGGCTATGATCCGAACGATCCCTTCTACTATGACGAGCAGTACGACGAGAACGCCTATCCTGGCTACTACGGCGCCGAGGAAGAAGGCGAAGAGCATTTCTTCAACTCCTCTGACGAAGAGCTCGAGCAGTGGTCTAAGGATCTGGCCAAACAGGATCGCAAGCGCCGCAACGTCGGCTTGAAGGTTCTGATCGGCATTATCATCGTTATTCTGCTCGCCTTCGGCGCTGCTGTGTTCGCCTACACGCAGGGCTACGGTTACCCCACGCAGGAAACGGTTGTCCAGGAGCTGTTCGCTGACCCGGAGGCTGCTAAGGCCACCGTGTTCTCCGAAGGCCTTGATGCTGATGACATCGACACCATGCTCGACCCGGTCGTGAAGGACGCAAACGCCACCATCGACGGCGTGAACCGATCCATGAGCGAATCCACCGTCTACGTTTCGGCTACCACCGAGCAGGGTGGAGACATCGACTACAAGGTGTCGCTCGTTCGCGACATGATTGGCTGGAAGATCCTCAACGTAGAGCTGTTCTTCGTAAGCCAGAACTAAGGACGCCTTGGCTTCGTCTTCTTGATTGAGTTGACGAAGCTAGGTTTTGTGTTGGCAATATCGGTGGCGGCGTATCCGCCGCCGTCTTGTGAGATAAAAGTTTCATCCGAAAGGAGCCATCAATGGCAATCCAGAAGACCTACTCTATGATCAAGCCCGACGGTGTTCGCAACGGTCATGTCGGCGAGATCATCAACCGTATCGAGCGCGTTGGCCTGAAGATCGAGCGCATGGAGCTCGGCATGGTCACCCCCGAGCTGGCCGAGGCTAACTACGGCGAGCACAAGGGCAAGCCCTTCTATGAGGGTCTCATCGCCTACATCACCTCCGGCCCGGTTGTGAAGATGGTCATCTCCGGCGAGAACGCTGTTGCCACCATGCGCAAGCTCATGGGCGCAACCAACCCGGCCGATGCTGCTCCTGGCACCATCCGCGGCGACTTCGGCCTGACCGTCGACGAGAACGTCATCCATGGCTCCGACTCCCCCGAGTCCGCTGAGCGCGAGATCGGCGTCTTCTTCGGCTAAGATCTGCTTGAGCTGATCTTTCCATTTGGATCTTGGGAGGCCTCCTTCGCGAGAAGGGGGTCTCTTTTTGTTGTCTGCTTGTGTGCGTGCGGCCGGGCAGACGTGTCGGCTGGATCTTCTGTGGTAGAATCCTTTGTTTGAACAGAAGAAACGTGATGTTCCGAAACGCAACTTAAACACACTAGATCGGACACGCAATGCACGGTAAGGCGCAAGGACAGCTCAGCTGTTCCCGGGCACACATAATCACAGCAATCTTGCTGAGTTTGGCGCTGGCCTTTTCCAGCGTTTGCTGGCCCGTCGCCTCATCTTCCTTCCAAGCTTACGCAGACAAATCCGATGGTTTGGTCATCGCCATCGACCCCGGTCATGGCGGGAGTGACCCCGGCGCCATCGGCGTTAACGGTGTTCGGGAAGCCGATGCAAACTGGAGGATTGCCCAGGCCTGCGTAAACGAGCTTCGCACCTATGCGGGCGTCACCGTCATCCTCACGCAGGACAATTCCGTAAACTATTCGCGCGCCGAGCGCGTGGAGCGCGCCATTTCCCAGGGTGCCGACTTCATCGTGAGCATGCATTGCAATTCGGTTGCCAATGCACCTAGCGCAAACGGCGCCGAGGTGTGGATCCCCAACAGCAGCGCTTACATGTACAACGAGTGCCACGTTCCCGGCGCAGCCTTGGGTAAGAAGGTCCTCGAAAAGCTTGAAGCTTTGGGCCTGAACAACCGGGGCCTCAAAACCAGGTCGAGCGAAACCAATACGAGCTATCCCGATCCGGGTGGTCTCATCGATTATTTGGGCATCAACTACTACCCGCGCTTCAGCGGTGTCCCGGGCATCATCATCGAGCACGCCTTCGTCACCAACGAAGGAGACGCCGCCAAGCTTGCCAGCAGCGAATGGTGCGAGAAGATGGGCGTGGCCGATGCTCAGGCAATCGCCGAGTACTACGGGCTCGTCAAGGCGGGCGAGGTCACGGGCGATCGCGGCGAGGCGGTGTCCACCACGGTGGTTGCCGGCTACAACCCCGCCATCATGGGGTCTTCCTCCATTACCGCATCCGACCTGGCCGCTTGGTATAACAGCAAGAACAAGGCCTACCCGTCAAGCGTGTATGCAAGCTACGGCGCTTCCAGCATTGATGCCTTCGCTCAGATTGTCATCGAAGAGGCGAAGGCCGAAGGCGTGCGTCCGGAGATCGTTTTCGCCCAAGCTATGAAGGAAACCGGCTGGCTGCAGTTCGGCGGCCAGGTGAAGAACTGGCAGTGCAACTTCTGCGGCCTTGGTGCCCTTGATGGGGCCACAGGCGGCAGCGCCGACTTCAGCGTTTACGGCACCGACGGCGTGCGCATGGGCATTCGCGCCCAGGTGCAGCATCTGAAGGCCTATGCCTCCACCGATGGCTTGGTAAACGCCTGCGTCGACCCGCGCTTTAACCTCGTGTCGCGTGGTGTTGCGCCCACGGTGCATGACCTTGCGGGCAAGTGGGCAACGGACCCTGCTTACGGCGAGGGCTTGGCCAAGCTTGTGTCCGACCTGTTGGGCTATTCGTCTATCCCGCTTGCTCCCGAGGAGATTACGGGTGAGGTGAGGTTCAATCTCGAGGACCTGGCCTCTTCTGATCTGAATGCTTCGGGCTTAGTTGCCTACGTTGACGGTGTAGCTATGCCGATCGAGGTCAGCGGCGATTACGCCACCGTGTCCCTGGCGCACAGCGGGGCGCAGAGCATCACCATATACGAGATGAACACCACGAACACTTCTGACCCGCATGCGGTTTATCCGGTGCACATGAGCACCTGGTTGGTTTCCCAGTCGGGTGACACCTATACGGTAACGCGCTATTACGCTCTCGATGATTTGCTGGTGTACGCCGGCAGCTCCATCCGCATCAGCGGCACCAAGGGCATTCGTATGATCACGGGCATGTCCGAACAGACGAAGGATTTGCTCACCGGCCCGGGCGTCAACGGCTACACCTTGGTCGAAACAGGCACGCTCATCGCCTGGAGCGACAAGGTAGAAAACGGCAGCCTCACCCTTGAAACGTCCGGTGTAAGCCGTGGCGCGGCCTATGTCGAGGGGAAGAAGGACCCGATCTTTAGCGCCTCGGGCGGCATCGAGTACTACACTAATGTGCTCGTGGGCTTTAACAGCGCCGAGCAGTACAAGCGCGACCTGTCCATGAGGCCCTATGCGATCCTCGAGGACGCATCGGGTGAACAGTTCGCTGTTTATGGTGGGACAGTGCAGCGCAGCATCGGTTATATTGCCGAGCAAAACGCTGATTCCTTCCAAGCAGGAACTGCGGCCTATGCCTTTGTCCACGGCATCATAGATGCGTGCAGGGGGTAGCCATGAGATTCGAATTCGGAAAAATCGCCATAGTTGCCGTGAGCGCCTGCGCGCTGATCGGAGCAGGCGCCGCCGTGGCCGCAGCGCTCAGTTTGGGTAAGCCGGCCGAAGAGCCCCTGTCGCCGATTCCTACCACTTTGCAGGCTACGGTGAAGGCTGACGGCGTGCTGATCGAGGGTCCGCATCTCGCGCGTGGCAGCGAGCTGTCCTCCGTCGAGGAGGCAAGTGAGCTAACGGGGGCCTACGCAGGCCTGTACTATCGCGCCGTGTACGAAGGGGAAACCATCTATGTCGCCAAGGCGCAGGTGCGCACGTCTGCTGAGCCCGCCTACGAGCAGTGGACGGGTTTTGCAACAGCTGACGCCATTATCTTCGCGCGCCCCGACTTCACGGGCGATGACCTGCTGACGCTTTCCCTCAACGAGGAAGTCACCGTGCTCGACGCCATAGGCGACACCCTCTTCGTTCGAAACGCCGATGGTTACGAAGGTTATATCTCGGCGTCCAAGATAGCGACTTCGCCCGCCGAGGAATCCGCGTCCTCCGTATCCGACACTGCATCGAATGGCTCCTCGAGCTCAAAACGGCCGAGTTCTTCGAGCGGTTCGTCATCTTCAGGCTCAAGCGGTTCAAGCTCGAGCGGTTCGAGCAATTCTGCATCCACGACATCTCCCTCTACAGGTGGCAATTCGGGTAGCTCCGGCAATTCGAACAGCTCTTCAGGTGGCGGGTCTTCCGTTGACGGCGACGAGATGACGCTCCCGGTTAGCTTCAAGCTTCCCGACGACCCCTTCCTCTTCGGCGTGGGCGTGGCCTATGCGGATGAAGCTGATGCCTCTGACGTGACGGGTGTGATCCTTATCGACGGCGCGCAAAGCTACGTGGCCATGCTCAACCGCGGTGACAAGCTTACCGTGAAGGTCGACGACGACTTTGGCTTTGCAGATAGAACCTTTGCGGAAGGCTCCGAAGCCGAGCGTGTCGCGGCATCCGTCGTGCAGACGGGTGAGGACGGGTCGAGCGAAGGCGATGAGGCGAGTGCCGATGCAGACTCCGATACCTTTGAATCCGAGGATGCGGCAAGTGAAAACCTCATGCAGTTAAGCCCCGAGGACAAGGCTTTGGCGGACGAAAGCGAGCCGCGCGAGGACCTGTGCACTATCGAGATCAATGGGCGGGAGGCCCAGATCCCCGAGAGCCTTGTTCGCCTTGATGATGAAGTGGCTTTTGAGGAGCGTTTTGCCTACGCCCTCGAGGGGGCGGTCCTTTACGCTGATTACGGTCTTGAGAGTGCATCGCGCGAACTTGAGGCCAACGCTGAGCTTAAGGTGCTTGATGAGATAGCCGATGTTCTTGTCGTTGAGTTTGAAGGCGGGCTGTTCTACCTGCCGGCTAGCTCAACTGGCATCGAGCCTGTTGAGGTGGTAGAGGAAGAAGGGGAAGATGAGTCCGCTGCCAGCACGAGCTCAGCTTTTGCATCTAATCCTTCCGCTAACAGGGCAGCATCGGGCGGATCTTCCGGTAATTCGAGTGCATCTGGATCTGCGAGCGGATCTACGGGTGGCTCCGCGTCAACGGGCTCAACTGGTTCCAGCTCAAACGGCGGCTCTTCGGGTTCGGGATCTTCGGGCTCTGGGTCGTCAGGCTCAGGATCTTCGGGCT
>CAYZCY010000006.1:48881-55381 GCA_964477115.1 uncultured Eggerthellaceae bacterium
TCTTCGGGTTCGGGATCTTCGGGCTCTGGGTCGTCAGGCTCAGGATCTTCGGGCTCTGGGTCCGAATCCTCAGGTGAGGATGCCTGGACGGCTCCAAAGCTGTAGACGGGCCTTGGGTATTGAGCTTTAAGTCAGGCTGAGCGGAAAGACGCTATTGGCTGCAGGCCTGGTCAGCGGGCTTTGAGGGTGCTTTGGGGCCTGAGAGCTTAGTCGACCGGGTAGCTGCCGATAACCTTGACCTCGCGCAGCTTCATGCGCAGGCAGTTGAGCGCCGTTTGCACTGAAAGCGTTTCCACCGGCTCCTCGAATTCCATGAAGAACATGTAGTCGCCCAGGTGCTGCTTGGTGGGGCGCGACTGGATCATGGTGAGGTTGATGCCGGCGAAGGCAAATTCGGACAGGATCATGTGAAGGGATCCTGCGCGGTCTACCTGCAAGAACAACGCCAGCGTGGTCTTGTGCTTGGATCCCTTGAACTGAACGCTGCTGCCGGGACGGCCGATGAGTGCAAAGCAGGTCTGGTTGCCGAAGTGATCCTCGATGCCGCGCTCCTCGATGCGCGCGCCGTGGAGATCGGCTGCAAGCGCGTTGGAGATGCCGGCGATATGCTTGTCCTGCGCGGCGATGCGGGCGCTTTCTGCGGTGGAGGAAGTTGCCATGGTGACGCGACCCGGAAGCTTCTCGTTGAGGTAGCGCTTGCATTGGGCGAGGCCCTGCGCGTGGGAGGCCACTGTGGTGATGTCTTCGATCTTGGCTTCGGGATGCATGACCAGGCAGTGGTGGATCTCGATGGACTTTTCGGCAAGGATGACGGCGTTGCTGCGGAAGGCGAAGTTGTCGAGCGTCGCGGTGACCGGGCCCTCGAGCGAGTTCTCCTTGGCTACCACGCCAAAGGCGCAGCGGCCGCGGTCGACGCAGTCGAATACCTCGTCGAAGGTGGCGCATTCTACAAAAATGGGATCGTCCAGACCGAGTTTTCCGGCGAAGAAGCGCGCCGCTTCTTCGGAGTAGGTTCCAGCGGGCGCCAAGAAGGCGATGGAGCGTTCGATGTCGGTCATGGAAGGGTCCTTTTCGGTTAGGTGTTTAGGCTGCATGCGGCTTGTGAGCCAAAAAATTATGATACCCCTAGTCAATCAATAAAGCCCGATTAACCTGCGAATTTGTTACGTCGTAAACGGGTCGTAACATTTTTGTTCCATTGGCGTCACCGCAAACACATTTTCGGTTTTTTCGGTTCACAGATTTATCACAATCGGGGACAATGACCGCATGTGTAAAAGGACGAGGACACCTGAGGAGGTGTACACATGGAAAATCAGGCCACGATTTCAGAGTTCGATAGCATGATGGAGGCTCGCGGAGTGTCCCGTCGCGACTTCATGAAGCTCGCCGGCGCAGTTACCGCAGCTGCCGGTCTGTCTTGCGCAGCTATGCCGCGAGTTGCTGATGCTCTCGAGCAGTCTGTCATCGGCGCAACCAAGGGCAACCTTTATCCTGTCGTTTGGATCGAGGGCGCATCCTGCACTGGTTGCACGGAGTCTTTCGCTCAGATCGAAAGCCCTGATGCTGGCACGGTCGTGCTGGACATGATCTCTCTGAACTATTCGGAGACTTTGTCGGCGGCCGCCGGTCATTCGGTGGAAGAAGCCAAGGCTCAGACCGTTGAGGCTGGCAATTACGTTCTCGTGTACGAGGGAGCTGTTCCCGAGGCATGGGAGGGCAACGCACTGCGCGTCGCCGCAGAGCCGGGCACTCATGCCCTGGTTCACGCAGCTGAGAATGCCAACGCGGTTGTCGCGCTGGGTTCCTGCGCTGTTAACGGCGGCTGGTGCGCCGCATACCCGAACGCATCCCAGGCAACTGGCGTTCAGGATTATCTGAAGAAGGCTGGCGTTGAGGCTACCGTCGTCAACGTTCCCGGCTGCCCGGCTAACCCCGAGTGGCTCATGGCTGTTCTGGTTGACGTCGTCCTCATGAAGGACCCGTCTCTTCTCGACCTCGATGCACAGGGCAAGCCCGCCGGCATCTTCGGTCAGAGCATCCATGACAACTGCGAGCGTCGCGGTCACTTCGAGAACGGCGAATTCGTCTATGAGTTCGGTTCTGAAGAAGAGGCCAAGGGCTACTGCCTCTATCCGCTCGGTTGCCGTGGTCCGCAGACCATGTCCAACTGCGGTGTCACCCTGTGGAACAACCGCCGCAGCTGGTGCGTCAAGGCCGGTTCCCCCTGCCTTGGCTGCTGCGAGGCCAACCCGAACGATCCGGACCAGAACTGGGTCCAGGTCAACACTCCGTTCTACAAGCGTCATCGCGATCTGCGCATCGGCTCGCTGACCTTCCAGCCCACCACCGTTGCTGTTTCCATCATCGGTCTGGCTGCTGCAGCATTCGTCGTCCACGGCTTCGGCATGAAGAAGTTCGGCCGTATGGACGGTGGCGCAGACTTCGAGAAGATCCGCAAGTGGGACAAGGAACATCCCGAGCAGGCCATCGGCGTTTACGCTGATCCTGTCGAGGGTGGTCCCATCATCGACGACAAGAAGAACTAAGGGAGGTGAGCCTAGATGACTCGTTCTGTTATTGACCCGATTACCCGTATTGAGGGCCATCTGCGTGTTGAGATGGAAGTTGAGGGTGGTATCGTTAAGGATGCGTGGGTATCTGGCGGCTGCTTCCGCGGTATGGAGCTCGTCGTGCAGGATCGCACCCCCGAGGATGCTGCTCAGATCGTTCAGCGTATCTGCGGCGTCTGCCCGGTTTCTCACGCTCATGCTTCTGCTATCGCAGCTGAGAAGGCCTATGGCATTACCATTTCCAACAATGCTCGTATCATCCGCAACCTGATTGAGGGCGCGCAGTTCCTGCACAGCCACATCCTGTGGTTCTACAACCTGGCCGCTCTTGACTACGTCAACCCGCTGAACGCGCTCAACGCCAACGTGGCTGACGCGATCGACTTGGCTCAGGCTGCTGGTACGTCCATGAACAGCGACCTCGTCGCTCTTTCCGAGAAGCTGAAGGCTTTCGCCAACAACGGCCAGCTCTCTATCTTCTCCGGCAACTGGTTTGACTCTGAGGACGGCACCGGCTACAAGCTTCCGCCCGAGCTCGACCTTATCTGCACCGCTCACTATCTTGAGGCTCTCAAGATGCAGGCACGTGCTTCCGAGGTTGCTGCCCTTCTCGGCGGCAAGATGCCTCACGTCATGACCCTTATCCCCGGCGGTACCGCTTTCGTTCCGACTGAGGAGAAGCTTGACGACCTCAAGACCATGGTTGACGAAATCTATAACTGGGTTGCAGAGACCATGGTTCAGGACACTCTGGCCATCGCTCCGTACTACGCTGACGCGTTCAATTGGGGCAAGGGCTGCGGCCGCTACATCGCTTGGGGCGTTTTCGAGCGCCAGAGCATGAAGTACGCTGACCGCTACCTGCCGATGGCCGTTCTCGACGAGAAGCTCAACGTCACCGACGTTGACGAGTCCCTCATCACCGAGTACATGGGTCGTTCTTGGTACAAGGGTTCCGAGACCTACACGTCTCCGTACTTCGTTACCGAGCCCGAATTCACCGAGTACAACGTCGAGGATCGCTACACCTGGGTTAAGGCTCCGGCATATGCCGGCAAGCCCTACGAGGCTGGCTCGCTCGCTCGCGTGCTCGCTGCTTACAAGCGCGGCGTTCCGTTCTTTGTCGAGCAGGTTGACGGCCTTCTTGAGACTCTGGGCGCTCCGGGCAACCTCGCCGTCCTGCAGTCCACGCTCGGCCGTACCGCTGTTCGCCAGCTTGAGACCCTCTACATCGCCGGCCTCATGAAGGAATGGGTTGTCGAGCTCATGGAGGCAATCAAGGGTGGCGACTCCGAGTACTTCCGCGAGCCGGTTACCACCACTGGTGCAGGCACCGGTTTCTGGGAGGCTCCGCGTGGCGCTCTCTACCACTCCGAGTCCGTCAAGGACGGCAAGATCGAGGGTTACCAGATCATCATTCCGTCCACTTGGAACCTTGCTCCCATCAACGCCGAAGGCGTTCATGGCCCGTTGGAGCAGGCTCTCATTGGTATTCCGGTTGGCGATATCGACAAGCCGATCAACGCTCTGCGTACCGTCCACGCCTTCGACCCGTGCACCGCTTGCGCAGTTCACGTGACCGAGCCGGCTACCGGTAAGCACTTCGAGACCGTTACCAGCCCTTGGGGGGTGAAGTAAATGGCACATCTCGCTCATTACAAAGAGGCTCATCCGCTGCCCTTCGTTATCCTTCACTGGATTAACGTAGTCTGCATGTTCGTGCTCATCTTCACTGGTTTCTATATCCACTATCCCTTCTTTGAGGGCTTCATGGGCGCTGCACGTGGTCTCCACATTTTCTGCGGCTTCCTGATCACTATCGTTTGGGTTCTCCGCGTTATCCTGGCGTTCTTCATCAAGACCGCTCCTACCGGCGGTACTCGTGAAGTTGTGCCGGACTGGAAGACCTGGGCTCCGCAGAAGGACAACCGTCATCAGGCTCTCCAGTGGGTTAAGTACTACCTGTTCCTGAAGAAGGACCATCCGCTGGGCGCAAAGCTTGGTGTTCCGCAGAAGATCAGCTACCTGATGATTCCTGTGGTTATCTTGGTCATGTTCTACACTGGCCTGTGCCTTTGGGGTCCCACCATGGACTGGGGCATTTGCGTTGCTGGTCTCGACCTCGTCGGCGGCCAGATGCATATGCGCATCATCCACTACTTCCTGATGTACTTCTTCATCTTCTTCATGATGATCCACATCTACCTGGCCAACGTCGAGGGCACCGAGCCCACGAAGCTCATGTTCTTCCATAAGGAGCATGGCGGCCTGACCTACGACCCGAAGACTCACAACATCAACGGTGAGGACAACGAGGTTGGCCATCACTAGAATTTGCTCTCATTGCCGATTCTGATTCAGGGGCTGTCGATAGACGGCCCCTGTTCATTGGTGCGCCGAGCATGCGCTTGTGAGCGTTCAGGTTGATTGCATCAACTTATAGTCATACGGCTCTCACCGTACGCATGAAGGAATTGTTCCTGTTAGCGGGTTTGAAAGCCAATTTCTATGCTCTTGGTTTAATGTGGCAAAGAAAGATACGCCACGCTAAATAGTTAGGAACTCTCATGGCGCTGACAGATGCTCAAATCAAGCAAGAAGAGGAATTTCTCAAAGGCATTCCTCGTTTCAACCTAGCGGCCTTTCTGTTGCCTCCTATTTGGGGTCCGGTGCACGGTTTTTGGGCAACCCTGTTCTTCTACCCGCTTTGGATCTTCGTTGACAATTTGCTCTATGCGGTTTATATCGATCCTACCCCCTTTACGGTGATCATGGCTGTGGTGGCGATCCTGGCCCTTGCCGCTGGCACAGCCGCGTTTTCCGTAGTGTCTCAACCATTGGCTTATCATCGGGCGGCTGCCAAAGGCGTGAGCAAGGAGCAATATCTCAAGCGTCAGCGAATATGGGCTGTGGTTTGTTCCGTTTTGGCTATCGCTATGCTTGTTTTTGCCACGTACTTCAACTTGGTGCTCCGTACGGAGCTGTAAATGACTTTGCATAAGCAGACGAAGGGAGAAGATGCAATGGCGGGAGAAAGCGCCGCAAGCAGGACGGCAGCCGTGTTTTTCGTAGGCAACCGCCTCATGCTTGATGAGGGTGTGGCTCCCGCGGTTTACGATGAGCTCGTAGAGAGCTATGACATTCCCGAAAACGTGCTTCTCTTTGACGTTGGATGCATGAGCCTTGACATGCTTCCCTATGTGGACAAGTGCGACCTTATCCTTACCGTTGATGCCGTTGACGGAACGGGGGATCCCGCTGGCACGGTGTATCGCTTCCCTCCCGATGCCATGGCGCGCCACGTGGGAGCCATGGCATCTTTGCATGACCTGAAGCTTGTCGATCTATTTGATGCCGCATCCCTGCTCGGCTACGAAGCGGAGGGGTATTGCTTAGGTATGCAGATTGAAAACATGTATCCAGCTGAGTTCACTATAGGCCTCACGCCCGCGGTGGACGCTGCTTTTCCTCTGTTGGTTGAAACCGTGCTCGCTGAGCTTTCCAACCGCGGTTTTCCCTTAAGCAAAAAGGCTGCCTAATTGCGCTAATTGATACATTATTGCGGCGGGGGCTGGGCGATCAGGCTCTCGCGGGGGCGGAGGGGAAACCTAAGGAGCGTTTCCGCAGCCGCATCTGGCTGGATTGTTTTGCGGCGGGGCCTGGCGGCGGGGTCTCGCGGGGCGGAGGGGAAACCTAAGGAGCGTTTCCGCAGCCGCATCTGGCTGGATTGTTTTGCGGCGGGGCCTGGCGGCGGGGTCTCGCGGGGCGGAGGGGAAACCTAAGGAGCGTTTCCGCAGCCGCATCCAATTTGAACCCTTTTGCGGCGAGGACTAGTGACGTGGTTTCCCCTCCGCCCCTTGACGAAAGATTATTTCTTGCCGCAACTCGGGCAGATGTCGTGCAGGAAGCAGTCGATGCACTTGGGTT
>CAYZCY010000007.1:0-51656 GCA_964477115.1 uncultured Eggerthellaceae bacterium
AAGTATGCTACCAAAGTAGCTCATGCGCGGCAATGATATAATCTCATAAGTTCATCAAACCTTCAGGAGTTCATAATGCCTTCTCGAAACAACGGCTTACCTGGCGAAGATCAGTCAGTGGTTTACCCCGATGGGAGCGCTCTTCTCAGGCCTCTCGACCCACCTAGGTCCCTCAAGACAAAAATGCTCGTGCCGGTAGTTGCCGCTTGCCTCATCGGCGGTGCCGTGTTCTTCGGCTACGCAAACGCCGTTATCGGCGAGCCGCAGCGCCAGCAGGAAGCCCTCGAGGCAAACATTACGCGTGAGGTGGCACTTGATCTTCCTGCAATCGCTCCCTTTCTGTCCATGAGCGATCAGGACATCATGAGCTCGCTGCAGTCCTCAGGCTACACGCTGTACGAGAAGACGCCTATAGGAAGCAACGACAAAGGCGGCTTCGAGGTGATCAAGCTACCGTCCGACGTGAGCCTCGAGCAAGCTGGTCTCATGTACGTCACGGGCATCGACAATCTCGACCCAAGCGATGCCGGCCTTCTTCTGCACGGCTCTTGGACCTTGTCGGTTGACAGGTCCGCCGGTGTCAACATTCGCGTACGTTATGCGGATTTCAGCTCGCAGACCATTGACGCTGTCATTCAAAACGCAAAAGCCGCGCAGGGTCTCGCCGATGTGCAGGCCGAGGAAGCCGGCGTCGACGATTCAGGCAACACCTATCAGACTGGCACAGTTGAATCCGACGGCGAAAGCTACACTTGGCGCGTTTCGGTTTGCCCACTTTCGGACATCTACTCCGTGTCGGGACTGCCCGATAACTCTTACTACGTAGGCATTCGATACCTTAAGTAAACCGCAAAGATCATTGGCTACAAGAGAGAGGCACGCGTCTCTCTCTTTATTTTGCCCTCGTACGACCCATAGAAATAAAAAACCTCGCTGATGAGCGAGGTTGAAAATTTAGTGGAGCGGACGACGGGGTTCGAACCCGCGACCCCGACCTTGGCAAGGTCGTGCTCTACCAGCTGAGCCACGTCCGCATATTCACTTATCAAATGCCCCTCAAGGAGTTGGAGGCGACGCCCGGATTCGAACCGGGGGTGAAGGCTTTGCAGGCCTCTGCCTTACCACTTGGCCACGTCGCCACCTGGGCGTCTTTGCCATTAAAAGGCCGGTCTTTCTTACGATTGACCGGCCGTCATGGCGATGGAGCGGACGACGGGGTTCGAACCCGCGACCCCGACCTTGGCAAGGTCGTGCTCTACCAGCTGAGCCACGTCCGCAAATCTGAAATACATGGTGGGCGTTACAAGATTTGAACTTGTGGCCCCTACCGTGTCAAGGTAGTGCTCTCCCCCTGAGCTAAACGCCCGTGTATTTCACGAACGACGCGTTTCCGCGTCAGCAAGGATATATGATACCAGAACCACATTTTGTGTCAAAGCATTTTTTTGACTTTTTTCAAAAGATTCTGCCATCCTGGGAGAGTCGATGCTCAAGCGAAATATCAATCTACTCCCACGCTACGCAAACGACAATCCTATTCCAATATGGCAATTTCCACGATTTGCTCCAAAGAGCTCACCCTGTCGTATTCGCAGTCGGCATACAGGCCCTTGCGGTCTATGATGACCGGCCTGACGCCAACCGCTGAAGCTGCGCCATCCGCCTCGGGCAAATCGCCCACATGCACAGCCTCAAACGCTTGCACGCCCATTTCGTCCAAAGCCAGCTGGAATATTGCCGGATCCGGCTTGCGACACCCTCTTGCGGCCGAGGCAAGCACAAGATCGAAGTACTCGTCTAGGCCAAGCTTGCGCACAAGCCCTTCAAGGCTGGCATCCCAGTTTGAAACGATGCCCAAACGACAACCCGCCTCTTTAAGGGCGCGTAAGCAAGGCAGAACATCGTCATACAAGGCCCAACTGTCCGCCTCCAGATAGCGACCGTACATTTCATCGCTTAAGCCCCGGGCATCATATGCTAAGCCCGCACGATGAGCAAGCAGGGTGTACATGTCCTTCCAGATCTGAACCGATCGGTCATGAGAGCACCAGAAGTCGCCATCGCGAGCATATTCCCTCTCGTAGTACTCGTCGACTTCGTACATGGACCCATCAACGAGATCTTCGTCAACTAGATGCCCTCTGTCTCGAGCAACCAACTTGAACATCTCACCCACCGAAGGAGAAGGGTGAATGAGCGTCGACCCAACGTCAAAGAAAACCGCCTTGTACAGCATCCGCGTTCCTTCTCATTCCTATTCAAAACCCGCAGCCACAAAGTGAGAGCAGACTGGAGAATCTAATACGTACCCACCTCATCCAAAACCTTCATTGCATGGAAATAAGTCTCACAAGACACCTCAGGGGGAATGCTGTGATCGGAATGATAGATATAGCCTCCGCCTTCCATAGCAACGGGAATCTTCTCCCGCAGCTCAGCCTCAATAGCGTCTGAGCCCATCTTGAAGCTTTGCTCGGATATGTTCCCGCAGAAGGTAAGCTTATCTCCAAAACGCGGCTTGAGATCAACGAGGCTCATTCCGGTGTTGGCCTGAAGCGCCTGGATCACGTCGAGGCCAGCTTCTATCAGTTTCGGCAGGAAAGGCTCCACGAAACCGCAACTATGCATGATGAAGTAAATGCCCTGCGAATGCAGGTAATCTCCCAGCTTCTTATGGCAGGGGAAGAGAAGCTCCTCATACACCTGAGGAGAAAACAAGGTTGTATGCGTACCGCCCATGTCTTCGGCAAACCAAACAGCATCGGGCTTGCAGCCCAAGCTGATCATGTGATCAACCGTAGCGATGGTAAGATCGGTGATGCGCTCAAACATCTCGCCCATCATTTCGGGCTCGGCGATAAGATCCATCAGACTGTCTTCATATCCGTGATGACGCCATGCGCATTCCCACGGACCGTAGACGTTTGCGGTAATGAACTTACCCAGCTTGCGATACTCATCGAATATCTTCACGAAGTCGTCCCAAGAAGGGTATTCCTTCGTATGGAGGTAATAGGTCTCGCTGTCAGCGCGGGCGGTGTCTTCCGCGTTAAAGACAAGCCGATCCTTATACTCCTCCCAATCGTCCTCATCCTCGATCATGTGGGATAAGAAATGCATCGAAGAAGCACGGCCCTTGAACTTCTGGGCGGTGTAGCCGCAGCGATCCGCAACCGTGATCTTCTCGCCGTCGTCTGCAACCAAGCCCGTAGGAAAGCGCATGGAAACGTCGAGGTAAAGGGGCACCATGTCAAAATCAAAGTACTGCCACACGGGAGCACCGATAGGCTTCTGTTCTCCGTCGAGATCCAAGTAAATCCGATCGGGAAGATCCAATCCTTCTTCCTGCCAACGAACAAGAGTATCCTCCCAGAAGGCGTCGAAACGGGGTACTCTGTCAAGAGGCTTGCGCTCGATCGCCGCAATCACACGCTCGCGGCCCGTCATTACCGTCATCTGTTGATCCTTTCGCTCAATGCAGGTTTACTAACCCCGCGCTGCCTCAAAGAAAGCGTCGATGTTTTCCCAAGGGGTATCGAAGGGGATGTCGCATCCGCTTGAAAGCATGAAGTTCTTCCACATACCGCAGCTTGCGCGCAAATCATGAACCGCGTTGCGAATCGAATCGGGCGTACCCGCACGCAGCTGGGAGGCAGGGCTGATATTGCCCATCACAAGAACGTCCTCGGGTGCAGCAGAGAGCATATCGGCTAAGCTTGCGGCGTCTCCGAAATGGTAGGCCATTGCACCAATGGAAAATATCCCCTCCGTCATAAGGTGAACCCTGTCACCACAGTTGTGATAGAAGACGGCGAAGGTATCGCATTGGACCGCGTCAACTATCCGCTTGACATAGGAATGGGAGAATTCCTGCGCCATCGCAGGAGAAAGCAGACCAGCCAAGGGCTCAGCTATGAACACGCCGTTCGCACCCGCTTCACGGTAGGCCTTGCAATACTCAATGAGAAAATCGCTCGCCTTCTTGAGAACCACGTGAACCATGTCGGGTTCTTCATAACAGTAAATCATGGCCTCCGAGACGTCTAAAAGGCGTCCCGCAAGCGAGAAGGGACCGATAACGCCAGCCAGAAGGGGCTTGTCCTTCACCAATGCCGCAGCCTGGGAAACGGCCTCAATGTATATACCGGTTCGACTTGCTCCGACAGGCGGAATCTCGAGCTCCTCCGCCTCATCTTCATCGGATATCAAAGCGCCGATCACAGATGGAACCTCGTTATCCGAAAAGCGCACTTTAGCGCCAAAGGCCTCAGCTTCGACGGAAAGATCCATAAAACTCACCGCACAAGCCGCATCCAACCTGTCGGCGAGCAAGGCCAGACCCTGCGACTGAAGTTCACTCGAACGCACAAGGTCGGAAACCTTTGAGCCCATCAGCTGAACGCAGGGGAAGGACAAGAGGGGCAGCGGCTTTTTTTCATCCGAGAGGATTTGCTCTGCCACCCAAGATCGCATATTGATCATGCGGGTAATTCACCTACCGTTCATCATCGTCATCTAAAGGAAAGAGCATCTGCTCAATATAGCTCTCATTGAATTCAGGGTTCCCGCCAAGTTCAACGCAACGTGCCATAGACGCGTAAGCGGAAACGCGCGAGGGCTCCTCATGAGCAAGGAGCAGCTCTACAGCTCCCTCGAGCGCTGCGTTTCCGAGAGTCTTAAGGCTACCCGACGCCTGCGGAGGGAGCAAGCCGACCGCACAAGCCCGATCCAGCTTAAGACCGGACCCGAAACCGCCCGCCAAGAAGACTCGCGATATTTCGCCAGGTGCCGTCTGAGCATGGTTAATCATGGTCTGCAAGCCGGCGGCAATAGCGGCTTTAGCCAACTGGAAGGATCTGATATCTTCCTGGGTGATCTCCACCCCTTCGCAAATCCTGAAGACTGAAGAACTCAACTTGCCAGAAGCGTCAATCAGACCAAGTTCAAGGCCAGCTGCTACAGCATCAACAAGACCAGAACCGCAAAGACCCTTAGGCTCGCTCTCCCCCACAACATGAAAAGCAAGCCGATCATCTGCAGCCCAGACAGAATCGACAGCGCCCTCGCCAAAGGAGCAGCCACACGATATCCCCACTCCCTCAAAGCAGGGACCGGCTGCGGCCGAGCAGACAAAGAGCCGACCTTCTTTCCACAGGGCCATCTCAGCATTGGTTCCCGCATCGATCAGAATCTGAGTATCACAGCAGTCCATCAGCCCTGAGGAGAGAAGGGCGCACATGAAGTCAGCTCCCACGAAGGCGCTTGCGCAAGGAGGAAGATAGCAGGGCACACCCAGGATTTCGCATTCAAGGCCAAAGAGGCAATCCGCCTCAAACGGAGCCTTCGCCAGACTTGAAGGATCTTTGCCAGTAAGCAGATAGAGCATGGCGGTGTTTCCGGTAATCACCATGGAGCGAACCGCGTCAAAGCCCACACCCGCAACTAAGCAGGCTTTATCCAAGAGCTCACGCAGCTTAGCGAGAACCAAACGCTGCAAAACCGGGCCGTTTCCCTCTAGGGCGGCGCCAATGCGGCCCATCAGGTCATAGGCAAAGCTTCTTTGGGGATTCAAGGTTTTCACCTTGCAGATGATTTCCCCGGTTTCAAGATCGCACAGAGCAGCTTCGATCATGCTCGTACCCAAGTCGACGGCAAAACCATAGTTCGCCCCTCGATGCGCACGGCGACCATGCAGCGTGCAAGAAGCATCGCTTATCTCAATCGCACAGTTTTGCTCGGGCAAAACGCAAAGGGCATCCCCTAGCAGCCGGACCTGACAGCTTAGCCTTGAGGAAGCCTCTCGCTCGCAAGGGCTTGGCTCAGACACCTCTCCCTCAACGTGGATGCGGCATAAGCCGCAACGACCAAGCCCACCACAGGGATGATCATGCACCACCGCATGATCATTCAGCAGGCCTTGCAAGGCAGCAGGCGGAGTAAAACCAAGTCTTCGAATCCTTCCGCCCTGCACCAAATCTAGCGTGCATTCTGAAACCCCGGCCATCATTAAGACCTCAACAGGTAGGCGCCAAAGTACGTGACAGTATTGGGGCCGGCGTTGTAACGCATTCGGGTCGCAGCTGTGGTTTGGTACACGTCAACGCAAAATCCTTCAAGCGAAGGGAGGGCGCGTCTCGGATTTCGGCAGGCTTCGTCATCAAGTTTTGCGCAACTTTCGCAAAGGTGGCAACCACCGCAGCTCAAATGCAGGTGACCCCGAGGAAAACGGCCCTCAAGCGCTTGATCGATGCGCTGGCTCAGTTGCGCATGATTTCGAGCAGCGGCTTGCATACCTTCTATATCAAAACTGTCCTCAAGAGCGTGAACAGACTGATACCAGAGCGCAAGATCGTAGGACTTCAGCTCTTTGATAGCTGTTTCAGCAGAAGGAAGATGAGGCGGACAGACCCAGCAGGCATCGAACTTTCCGCAGGTGTTAGCTTCGCATAGATCCCGAAACGCAGGATTAAGCTCAAGTGATGAGCAAGGGATCACAAGAGCATCATGCGCGCCGACCGAAACGGCAATATTTCGCAATTCCCCATTCACGGATTAAGCGCAATAGGTGACCGCCATATCAGCTGCCGTCGAAGCATCAGCCGCATAGGAATCCGCATTGATCTTACGAGCGAAGTCCTCCGTCACAGGAGCTCCGCCAACGATGACATGCACCTGCTCGCGAACGCCAGCCTCCTGAAGCGCCCAAATGACCTCTTCCATCACGGGCATCGTGGTAGTGAGCAGAGCCGACATGGCTACGACCTGACACGACTGATTTACAACGGCATCAACAAAGAGCTCGGAAGGTACATCGGTGCCGAGATCGACCACCTCGAGGCCTTTGCTCTCCATCATCATGATAACGAGGTTCTTTCCAATGTCATGAAGATCGCCCTTGACTGTACCAACGCATACCTTACCCTTAGCGCTCACGCCATCCTCAGACAAGGCATCCTTGAGCAGAGCTGAACCATGCTTCATGGCGCGGGCTGCCACCAAAACTTCGGGGACGAAAATCTCGTTGTTCTTAAACTTCTCTCCGACAACGCTCATGCCTGACATGAGGCCCTCTTCAAGAACGGTTCTCGCCGGAATACCCTCATCGAGAGCCTGCTGAACCAGCTGCTTGACTAGCTTTGTCTTTCCAAGCTGAATTTGACTTGAAATCTCATCAAGTATCATTTCTCGCCCCATCGATCGTCGTATCTGCGGAAAGAGTCTAGCACAAGAAGCAAAGAGGGAAGGAATACAAAAAGAGCCGCCGTTAGGCGACTCTCATTTGTTTTATGGTGTCGGAGGCGGGATTTGAACCCGCACACCTGTAATAGGCACTAGCACCTCAAGCTAGCGTGTCTGCCGTTCCACCACTCCGACATGCTTTTTGCAGCGACGATTAGTATACTGCAATCAAAAATTAGCGCAAGGGGTAATTTGAAAAAATTATCCGATGGTGCCGTGAGGATAAATGATCATCAGAACGATGAGAGAAATGCCGAACACGATTGCGCAGGCAATGGTGATGCGATCAAGGTTCTTCTCGACGATGCTGGTGCCCGTCTGGTTGGAATACATGGAGCTTGCGATCATTTCATTAATGCCAGTACCCTTGCCAGAGTGAAGCATGATGAAAACGATGAGACCGATGCCGGAGGCAATCAGCAGAATGAGCATGAGAATAAGCAGAAAATTCAATTCGATCTTCTTCTTTCAATATTGAATGGTCTAGCAATACACAAGTTATATATTATATCGATCATTCCTATTGTTCGCAAGGGAGATAAAGCCCTTTTCGGGAGTATCGACGCCGTATCGGCACCACCAAAGAAGCGCTGGGGGTCGGCAGATATAGTCCGTTCTTGCCAGAGACTGTCTAAGCAAGCAGGTCTGCTCCCGTCATTTCCTCAGGAACCTCAAGGCCAATAGCATGGAGCAAGGTGGGCGCGATATCCGCCAAGCAGCCCTCCTGCGGGCGCAGGGACAACTCCTTACCCGAAGCATCAACGAGCAAGAAGGGCACCTGAGCCGTGGTATGGGCGGTATGGGGCGAGCCGTCTTCAGCGATCATCTTGTCGGCATTGCCGTGGTCTGCCGTAACGAAGGCCACGCCGCCTTTGCGCTTGATCGCATCGATGACCATACCCACGCCATGGTCCACTGCTTCAACAGCCGAGACAGTCGCAGGGATGACACCCGTATGGCCGACCATATCGCAATTGGCAAAGTTGACGATGTAGACATCGGCCCTGTCCGCATCAATGGCATCAACCAAGCTTTGCGCAACCTCAGGACCGCTCATTTCGGGCTGAAGGTCATAGGTGGCAACCTTGGGGGAAGCGATCAGCACGCGTTCCTCCCCCTCCTTCAGCTGCTCTATGCCGCCGTTCAGGAAGAAGGTTACGTGCGCGTATTTTTCCGTTTCGGCTATGTGCAGTTGCCTCAAGCCGGCCTCTGCCAAAACATCGGCAAGGACTCTGTCGGGGAATTCCTTCGCAAAGGCCACGGGTGCGTTGATCTCCGGATCATACTCGGTCAGGCAGACAAAGTTGATCTCAGGCCTTCTTTTGCGCTCGAACCCGTAGAAGTCGCTGTCGGTCAGGGCTCGCGTGATCTCCCTGGCACGGTCGGGACGGAAGTTGAAGAATACGACGGAGTCACCATCCTTCATCCCCCGCGCGCAAAGGGAAACCGGTACCACAAACTCATCGGTAACACCCGCAGCGTAGGAAGCCTCCATAGCTTCGAGAGGCCCAAGGTCGCAAGCGCCCTCGGCATCCACCAGGCTGAGGTAAGCACGCTCGACCCTCTCCCACCGGTTATCGCGATCCATGGCGTAATAGCGTCCGGAAATGCTTGCAATCTGCACATGGCAGCTGCCCGCAGGATCAGAGCACGACATCTGTTCAATCTTGTCCATGAGCTCGGCAACATAACGAGCACCACTCGAAGGCGGAACGTCACGACCGTCCATGAAGCAGTGAACCATGATCTTAGGAACACCAGCATCCCGCGCAGCTTGAATGAGCGCATATAGGTGCTCGTTTGAAGAGTGAACGCCGCCGTCGGATAAAAGCCCCATGAAGTGCAGCGCAGCCCCCGGAGCGCACGCCTTCTCAAAGGCGTGCATAAGGACGGGGTTTTTGCATATCGAGCCATCACGACAGGCGTTGTTAATACGCGTTAGCTCCTGAAATACCACGCGTCCGGCACCGATGTTGAGGTGACCGACCTCGGAATTGCCCATCTGACCATCGGGAAGGCCAACGGCCTGCCCAGAGGCATCGAGTTTGGTCCACGAGTGACGCGCGAACAGCTCATCGAGCACGGGTGTCTTGGCAAGGGAGATAGCGTTTCCCTTGCCTGCATCAGAGAGGCCGTAACCATCCATGATGATAAGGCAAGCCGGGGAAACGAGCTTATCCTTGCTCACTGAAGATTCCTTTAGCATTACAGGGCAGCCTTTACGATCTGTATGAAGGACTGGGACTTAAGGCTCGCACCGCCGATGAGGCCGCCGTCAATATCGGGCATGGCAAGCAAAAGCTCGGCGTTGCCTTCGTTCATCGATCCACCGTAGAGCACGCGCACAGCGGAAGCCACCCCATCCCCGTACATGTCGGAAAGCACCGCTCGAACGGCAGCGCACACTTCCTGAGCCTGCTCAGGCGTGGCAGTGCGACCCGTTCCAATTGCCCAAATGGGCTCGTAGGCAACGACGCACTCAGCAGCAGCGGCATCCTCTACGCCGGCAAAGGCGGCGCGCACCTGGGCGGATACGTACTCGAGATAGCTTTGGTCATCACGGACGGAAAGAGACTCGCCCACGCACACGATGGGCTTTATACCTGCAGCAATCAGGGCCTTGATCTTGAGATTTACCTCTTCGTTGGTCTCGCCGAAGATGTTGCGACGCTCTGAATGACCGACGATGCAGTATTCGCAGCCGATATCCTTGAGCATCCCTGCGGAAATCTCGCCAGTATAGGCACCGCTTTCCTTCCAGTAGACATTCTGAGCGCCCACCGCAACATCTATGCGATCAAACTCGAGGACGGTTTTGACGGGCTTCAAATCAACGAAAGGCGGGCAGAGGGCCACGTCAAGGTGATGGGACCAATCGCGCTCGAAGCGGTTGCTGATCTCCTGAGCCAAGACAACGGCCTCGGGGATGGTGTTGTTCATCTTCCAATTACCGGCAATGAGCTTTCTTCTCTTCTGCATAAAAGCCTCCTATCGCTCAAGAGCCTTGACGCCGGGCAGCTCCTCGCCCTGAACAAGTTCCATGGATGCACCGCCGCCTGTAGAGATGAAGGTCATCTTGTCGGCAAGGTCGAACTTGTTAACCGCGGCAACGCTGTCGCCACCGCCGATGATGGTATCGGCGGCAGCGTTATCGGCAACGGCGAGCGCCACAGCCTTGGTGCCGGTCTCAAAGGCCTGCATCTCAAAGACGCCCATGGGACCGTTCCAGAAAACCGAGGAGGCCTCGGCAATAGCATCGCAGTACAGACGAGCAGTCTCAGGACCAATGTCAAGACCCATCATATCCTCGGGAATATCATCAACCGATACGGTGGCGGTTGCGGCATCTTCTGCGAAGCGATCTGCGACGACGACGTCAACGGGAAGAAGAAGCTTCACACCCTTTTTCTCAGCCTTTGCCATCATGTCAGCCGCGCGGCTCACCCAGTCTTCTTCCTTGAGAGAGATGCCCACCTTCTTCCCTTGGGAAAGAAGGAAGGTAAAGCACATGCCGCCACCGATGATGAGGGTGTCGGCCTTGTCCATGAGCGCATCGATGACCTTGATTTTGTCGGAAACCTTAGAGCCGCCCAAGATGGCGACGAAGGGGCGCTTGGGCTCGTCGAGCATGCCGGTAAGGGTGGCTACCTCGCGCTCCATGAGATATCCGGCATAAGCGGGGAGCAGCTCGGCGACACCGGCGGTAGACGCATGAGCGCGATGCGCGGTGCCAAAGGCGTCGTTGACGTAAAGCTCGCCAAGAGCCGCAAGCTCCTTGCAGAATTCGGGGTCGTTCTTCTTCTCGCGCTTGTCGAAGCGAAGGTTTTCGATGACAAGAATCTGACCGTCTTCGAGGGCGGCAGCTTTAGCTTGAGCATCTTCACCCACCGTATCGGCGGCAAACTGCACGGGAACGCCGAGGATCTCGGAGAGCTTGCGCGCTGCGGGCTCAAGAGTGAACTCAGCTTCGAATCCGGTTCCAGAGGGACGGCCGCGATGGCTCATGAGAATAACGCGCGCGCCCTGCTCGACAAGCTTCTCGATAGTGGGAAGAGCGGCGATGATACGCGTAGCGTCAGTGACGACGCCGTCCTTGATCGGGACGTTGAAGTCGACGCGAACAAGAACGCGCTTGCCTGCTGCATTGATAGAATCGATGGTATTGACAGCCATAAACAACTCCTTACATAAGAGAACGAGCGGCACAAAGCCGCCCGTTCGTATAGTCATGCGGTTTAGAGAAGGATCTTTACCAGATCCTTGATACGGCTAGCGTAGCCCCATTCGTTGTCGTACCAGGCAACGCACTTAACCATGTTGGAGCCGCCGCCCATAACCATGGTGAGCTGGGCGTCAAAAGTTGCAGATGCGGGCTCGCCGACAACGTCGATGGAAACAATGGGGTCCTCGGTGTAAACCAAAACGCCATCGAGGGGGCCTTCCGCGGCCGCCTTGACGGCTGCGTTGACTTCCTCAATGCTAACCTCACGGGCAAGTTCGGCGGTAAAGTCGATCATGGAACCGTCCTGAACCGGGACACGCGTGGTGAAGCCGTCCAGCTTGCCATCGAGCTCGGGGAGAACGCAGCCGATGGAGCGAGCAGCGTCATTGGCAAGCGGAATCATGGACATCGCTGCGGCGCGAGCGCGGCGGAGATCCTTATGGGGAAGGTCAAGAATCTTCTGGTCATTGGTATATGCATGAATGGAGTTCATGTAGCCGCGGTCAACGCCAAACTCATCGGAGAGGACCTTGACGATAGGTGCAAGGGCGTTGCCAACGCAGGAAGAACCGGAGACGACGTGATGCTTTTCGGCGTCATATGCGTCGTTGTTTACGCCATAGACCAAGGTGATGTCAGCGTTTTCAGAAGCCTCGGTGATGAGAACCTTCTTGGCGCCGGCCTCGATGTGAGCCTTCGCCTTGTCAGCATCGGTGAAAACGCCCGTCGACTCGACGACAACCTCAACGCCAAGCTCGCCCCAGGGAAGGTTGGCGGGCTCGCGGTCATTGAGGACCTTCACTTCACGACCCGCAACAATGAAGCCCTCTTCGGTGACCTCGAGGTCCTTGAAAGCACGGCCATGGTTGGAGTCGTATTTCAGAAGATGAGCCAAGGCGGCAATGCTGCCAAGGTCATTGACCGCAACAACCTCGATATCGGGATCGTTGACCATTGCGCGGAACGCGAGGCGACCGATACGCCCGAATCCATTGATGCCTACCTTTACTGCCATTCGTATCCCCTTTCGTAAAGATACTCTTAACCACGATTCCGTAGCAATATGTGTCATATGCGCCCCCAGGAGGGCATGCATGCGCAAGCCTGCGCACACCTTATGCGAGTTTAACGCTCGGCGTCTTTGGCCATTTGCTCTATTCGGCGAACGCGATGGTACACAGCTGATTTGGACAAGGGAGGATTAGCGTACTCCCCAAGCTCCTTTAAGGAGGCATCCGGATGCTTGACGCGCAGCTTAATGAAATCCTGCAAAGCCGGCGGTAGGTTATCCATGCCGTAGTGCTCAAGGACGGTGCGAATAGCGAAGAGCTGGTCAACGGCTGCATTCGAGGCTTTCTGCCTGTTTGCCACCTCGGCATTCACCATACGGTTCACGTCATTGCGAACGCTTTTCACCACGCGCTCCTCTTCCATGCGAAGAGCGGCCTGATGCGCACCCGTGCACGCGAGAAACTCAAGGATGGATGTTCCGCTTTTAAGGTAAACCATGTACGAGTTACGGCGATTCATGATCTTGGCATGAATATCGCGCTCCTCGAGGAGCTCTACGATGTCTCGGGCGAGCGACTCCGACTCGACGGTGATCTCAAAGTGAAAGTCGCTGCGAGGGTTGGATATGAATCCGCTGCCGAGGAAAGTGCCCCTCAGGTAGGCGGCAGCACAGCAGCGCTTTCTCGTAAGCGATGGATGAATACCCAGCTCCAAGCCACCGTCCTCGGACAGAACGCCCATGTCGCGCAAAGCGCCCGCAAGCGCCGGCTGCGCCGGAACCTCGATCAGGTAGTTCGGTGTTTTGTGAAGCACGCTGCGACGCACCGTGAGCTCGGTCTTAAGCTGGTAGAGCGAATGAAGGAGCTTGATGATCAAGCGAGCAACGGAAGGCACATCCGTCGCCACCTCCATGCGATATCGACCAGGACCGCTCACGAACAGCGTTCCCTCGATTCGAACCAAAGCCGCCAGGGTTGCCTTCTCGCAATGAGAACACTCGGGCAGCACGCGTGCCAGCTCGTCTTTTACCTGCGACGTGAACGACATAACCTGATTACTCCTCCAAAAGCCTCACGCAGCGCGAGGGGCGCATGCCACGTGGGATGATCGCGATCGGCAAGATCGCGCAAAATGACAACCGGTCCCATCGCCTGAAGCGCCAGCATGTCCTCATACGTTAGATCGACCGAACGCACGCGAGCAGCATCGCTGATAACCGCCGAAGAAACGCCACCGGGCGCATCTGAGGGCACTACCGAATCCTTGAGCAGACGATCGGGCGAGCACGCCTCCGAGCGAAGCGGCTTATCCGAATGGATGAGCACGTAGTCGATAAGACCGTCCATGCCGTGTTCGATGAGAGCCTCGACATGTTCGCGTGCAGTAAGCCCCCAGGTTTCACCCTGCACGTCGGCAAGCGAACACACGAAAAGCACGCGGCCTCGAGACTCGCGAATCGCATCGATCACTCCGGGGATGAGCAAATTGGGAATGATGGAAGTAAACAGAGAACCAGGCCCCAAGACAATGAGGTCGGCGCTTTTAATGGCCTCGAGCGCAGGCGTATAGGGCGCAATCACACCCCCCTCACCGTGAAGCTCCACGTGCTCGAGGGCGGTCTTGGACTTGCATGCGGCAGCCTGGCCTTCGAGCAGTCGCCCGTCTCTGGTGCGTGCGGACAAGGTAACGTGATCGAGCGTAGAGGGGTACACATGACCTCGCGCGTCAACCAAACGTTCGCATACGGCAATCGCCTCGGGGAAAGAACCCGTTGCATCTTCGAGCGCCGCCAAAAGAAGGTTTCCCAAAGTATGGTCGCTCGCTATGGCGAAGCGGTACTTGAGCGATTTCACCAAAGGATCCTGGGGGTTTCGCGCGAAGGCGACGATGCATTTACGAATGTCGCCCGGGGCGGTGACATCGGCTTCTTTGCGCAAGGCACCCGTAGACCCCCCGTCGTCGGCCATGGCGACAACGGCGCTGGTTTCCACGCCAAGCGAAAGCAGCGTGCGAATGGACACGGGAGCACCGGTGCCGCCGCCTATGACGACAGCCTTAAACGCCTCTTGCGCAAAGGACAGATGCGCATCATCACCTGCCGATGAAACCTCATCGAGCACTTTGAAGGATTCGGTTGAAGATGGGTCTATGCGGAAGGGCCTGCTGAACTTCATAGGAAGGCTACCTCGGATCCCCATTACCAGAGGCCTGATTCGTCTCAAGTTCACGAGTGGATGCACGCTCTGCAAGTTTAAGATCGCGATGGGCAACGCTAACGCGATAGCCCTTGGACTTAAGGTAGTCGCCCGTAGATTCCGCCAAGGCAACGCTTCGGTGTTGTCCGCCCGTGCAGCCGATGGCCACGGCAAGCTGCTGCTTACCTTCGCTCACATAACCAGGCATGAGAACGTCGAGCAGCTCATGCCAGCGACGACAGAACTCTATGGTCTCGTCGCGAAGCATAACGTAGTCGCGTACGGGGGCGTCCAGGCCCGTCAAAGGACGAAGTTCGGGATCATAGTAAGGGTTGGGCAAGAACCTCACGTCCATGATGAGGTCGGCATCCGAAGGGGCTCCGTGCTTGAAGCCGAAGGAGTACACGGTGACGCTCAGGCCCCTGCGCTCCTGCCCGGTAGCGAAAAGCTCGCGCAGTGTAGAGCGCAGCTTTTGGGGAAGCATGTCGGTGGTGTCGATGACGTAGTCGGCACGATCTCTGATTTCCATGAGAATCATGCGCTCACGTTCTATACCCTGAGCGATGGTGGTGCCATCGGTGCAAAGGGGGTGACGACGGCGGCTGGATTTATAGCGGGACACCAGCTTCTCATCGTTGGCATCGAGGAAAACCACCTTGTAGGGCACCTCACGCTTATCGAGCTCGTCGAGCTTGTCTATGAGCATGCCGAAGTAGTCTCCGTTGCGCGCGTCGCACACGACGGCAAGATGCCGATGGGCGCCCTTTTCGCCGGGAAGGCCGTTTAACTTGAGAAGATCGGTGATGAGATTGGACGGGAGATTGTCCACGCAAAAATATCCGAGATCCTCGAAAACGTGCATAGCCTCGGTGCGGCCGGCACCGCTCATACCCGTAACTATGACAAAGCTCGGCATATTCTCATATTCAGTAGTGGCATGCGACATGAATACCCCTATCACGCATCACTGTTTTGGCCTGACCTATTATTATACTGCCGCAATACACGATAGAGCTCTTCGGCAACCTCTTCGGGAACAAGTCTCGCAGCCTTGATGTCGGCAAGCTCAGCCTGACGCAGGGCTTTGAATGATTTGAAGTGCTTGAGCAGGGCCTTCTTGCGAACGGGACCCAGCCCCGCAACGTCATCCAAAATAGACGCCGTCATGCCCTTGCCGCGCAATTCGCGATGGAAGGTGATGGCGAAGCGATGAGCCTCATCGCGCACCTGCTTAACCAAGTACAAGGACGCAGAACCCCCCGGCAAGACAACGGGACCCGTATCCTGCCAGGGCACGAACAGCTCCTCGTCTCGCTTGGCAAGACCGCAGATGGCAATGTCGTCGATGCCGAGTTCCTCGAACATGGCAAGAGCCGCGCTCAGCTGAGGCTTGCCGCCGTCAAGGATGATGAGATCGGGTTTGGAACCAAAACGCTCATCTTCCATACGCTCTGCGCAATACCGACGACGCAAGACCTCCTGCATGCTCAAGAAATCATTGGCTTCATCTAAAGGGGTCTTGATCTTAAAGCGGCGATACTGGTTTTTGTCGGGCTTCCCGTTGGTGAACACCACCATGGAGGCCACGGTGTAACTGCCGTGAATGGTGGAGATATCGAAGCACTCGATGCGCATGGGCGCACCATCAAGGGCAAGGGCGCTCTCAAGCTGCAGAAGGGCGTCGTTGATACGTTTGTCATCGTAATTGGTGCGTACTTTATAGCGTATAAGCGTGTGCTTGGCGTTGGTTTCAGCCATTCGAACAAGATCGGCCTTCTCCCCGCGCTTGGGGGATGCAAAGCGCACCTTGGCACCGTGTGCACTCCCCAGCTTTTCAGTCAGCCACGAAGACATGGCTTCCGCATCTTCGGGAAGCGTTGCCAAAATGATCTCATGGGGAATGGACTCGGTTGCATCGTAATAGCGAAGGAGAAAACCCCTCACCAAATCCTGATCGGGAATATCCGAGCCACGGTTGAGCACGAACTCGTTGCTGTTGATGATGCGACCTTCACGAATGACGAGGACATGAACGCCCGCCACCGTTTCCTCCCTGAAAAATCCGATGCAGTCAGCGTCGAGATTGCGTGCTGACACTGCATTCTGTTTGTCCGTCAGCGAATTAATGGTGTCAATGCGGGCTTTGATGCGACCCGCCCGCTCGAAGTCGAGCTCGGCAGCAGCTTCAGACATCTCATCCATCAACTCATCGATGAACTCACCGTGATGACCGGAAAGGAAGCGTTCGATTCTGCGAACGTTTTCGGCGTATTGTTCTGGCGTGATCTGCCCGCAGCATGCACCGGGGCCCAAGCCAACATGGGCGTCAAAGCAAGGCTTTATCGAGCCGCCCGCACCCAGCAGCAACTCCATGGAAAGGTCGGATTCGCCCCGCTCGCGAGCCTTATCCATGCAACGGGCCAAACCACGCCAGTCAGAACAGGAATGCGCGCACAGAGGAACTACCCTTCGAGCAATGTCAACCAAGTCCCTCGCAGCGCGAGAATTGGTGTAAGGTCCGAAGTAGCGGGTGTCCTTGCGGTGCTTTTCGCGAGTGTACTTAATAGCCGGGAACACATCTCCCTTGGTAATGGCGATGAAGGGATAGCTCTTGTCGTCTTTGAAGTCAGCGTTGAAAAAAGGGCTGTGCTGTTTGATCAGGTTCTTTTCGAGAACAAGAGACTCGTGTTCGTTTTGAACGACGATGTACTCGAAGGTGTGGATCTGCTCAACGAGCAGAGGAATCTTGGCACGTTCGTCCTGAAAGTTCAGGTATTGGCGCATACGCGCGCGCAGCTGCTTTGCCTTGCCCACATACACAACCTCCCCCGCAAGGTTCTTCCACAGGTAAACGCCAGGCAGTGCGGGAACCTCATCCAGCTCACGCTTGATCCTGGCAATCTTTTCCTCTTGTGTCTCATGCGGTGTATCCATGCGACAAGTATACCAATAGGAACTGCTGGCAACAGCACCTCCGAAGTATCCTAATAAGCCCCGACAAGCTCCTGACGCATCCCGAGAACCCCCTTCTCCGCCTGTATGCGAGAGCGCTTGAAGTACCAGCCGCCCTGGTCAACGACAAAGGAGAGCTCCTCTTCGGCAATGCGATACCAAGCATAAGCGCGACGAAAGCTCTGCTCGAAGCCGATCCCGTTTTCATGCAAGCGCGCAAGCCGCAAAGCAGCGTTGCCTTTATCCACGGCGCACCGCTGCGAGCAGGCTATGTCGAAGGCACGCTGCGCGAGCGAGCAGAGGTACTCCGGCGACGCAGCTGCATCCGCGAAACGATCGCTCAGATCGATGAGCTGACAGCAGGCTTCAGCGCTGTCATGAGCTGCAGCATAGGTGAAACACTCAAAAGCACGGGAGTAGAGAAGGTGACGTTTTTCCTCAATACTCCCCCTGAGCTCATGGCAGTAAAGGCCCTCGCACAAATCATCTGCGTAGATCACACCCAGCTTGACGTAGGCCTCCACGCAACCGCGCTGGGCTGCATGAAGAAACAAAACCTCGGCGGCGCGGAAACATTCCGTCTTGACATCTGACTGGGATGAGCAGGAATAACTTAGCGCCTCTCCGAAATAGGCGAGAGCATGGCGAAACGCACGCCGGCCCGCCTCATCCCTACCGTTTGGGTATACCGCCACGAACTCACGACCGCGAGCTTCACCCGCTTCAGAATATGAGGGTTCGGTGATCCAGACCTTGGGCAATTCACCTGCTCGAGCGGATCCCTCAAGGCTGTACACCGGAGTTTCCAGGCAGCGCCTCTCCCACCTGTCAGGCGACACGCTTCTTGCCAAGACACTGACGTTTCTGCCTCCGTTTGCGCGCGATACGCTGGGGCATCCCACGAGCTTGCCGGCAACGCGCTGTCCGTAACTGGGTTTAGCGACCGCAGGTCCGGTCGCGCTTCTTTCGCATCGAAGCTTTCTTGCAAGACTAGTCATCGAGCATCACCGCCATGTCTATTTTGATCCAACGGCCAACCTGGTTTACAGAACGAACCAAGCCAGACACGCGCTTGCCCCCATCCATCAGGCGGGAAACGATTTCGTTGAATTCACAGGAAAGATAGCCGAGGCGATTACCGCGCGCGTCATTGACGCAAACCGCAAAGGAGTCGTGCCTGTTGCGCGCATCGCGCTCGAACACAAGCCTTTCGCCCGCGCTTAAACGCTGCGCTACATGTTTAATTCCTGGAATATGCCCGGTACCAGCAACGGAGGTGCGCTCGATGAAGCATATGCCGCATTTACTGAGTCGCGCGCTGTCGAAGGGGATTATGGATGCATTCATGTCGCTCACCTCGGCTATCTCGTTTATGATTCAAATGTGATATTTGACATCTTAAGATGCGAAATGGGTTAATGAGACCCATTTATGGGTCACTAGAATTCAGGCCTTTTCCTTAACATGACGATCATGGAACCACGAGGCAAGGAGTCACATGAAGCTTCTCCACACGGCCGATTTGCACATAGGCAAAAGCGTTAACGGCTTTTCGCTTATTGAAGACCAGCGCTACATTCTCTCCCAAATCCTCAGTCTGTCCCAGGATCGCGGGGCGGACGCCCTTCTCATTTCTGGCGACATGTACGACAAAAGCACCCCCTCTGCTGAAGCGGTTGCCCTGCTCGACTGGTTTCTCACCTCAGCTCATGAGCAAGGCCTCGAGGTCTTCGCGATTCCCGGAAACCATGACTCGGCCGAGCGCGTGGCCTACGCAAGCGGCATTCTCGAGCGTCACGGTGTGCATCTTCCCGAAACATACAAAGGCAAGCTCAAGTCGCACGCGCTCAAAGACGAATACGGCGAGGTTCGCATATGGCTTGTCCCTTTCTTGAAGCCAGTGCACATTCGTCCTTACTTTCCCGATGTCGAGATCAACCAGGATTACACGCTCGCTCTGCGCACCGCCATCAAGGCAGACCCCGTTGATCCAAGCATCAGAAACGTCGCCTTGGCGCACCAGTTCGTCGTCAGCGGATCGCACTCCCCCATCACCTGCGACTCCGAGCTCAACGTCGGCGGGCTCGACTGCGTTGACGCAAGCGTGTTCGAAGACTTCGACTACGTAGCTCTCGGTCACATACATCGCGCTCAGCGCGTTGGCCGCGACGAGGTGCGCTACTCGGGATCCCCGCTCAAGTACTCCTTCTCTGAAATCGATCATATAAAAACCGTTTCACTAGTCGAACTTGGCGAAAAGGGCCGCACGAGCATCGAAGCCATAGAGCTCAAGCCCCTGCGGGATCTGCGCTGCATTCGCGGACCGCTTGCCGAACTCTGCTCGGATGAAGTGGTTGCGGGCCAAGACGCACATGACTATCTGCGCATTGTCCTAACCGACGAAAGCCCCCAGCTCAACGCCCTGAGCGCACTGCGCGCTCACTACCCCAACCTCATGGCGATCGAATACGACAACGCCCGAACGCGAACTGCAGGAACACAGCAGCTCACGGAACCGTCCGCGGTGCTTGAAGATCCCTTTGCGCTGTTCAGCCGCTTCTTCGAAATGCAAAACGGAACGCACATGACCGACGAACAAGAAGACATCGCGCGCCAAGCCATAAAAAACGCGCAGGAAACCGCAAAGGAGGCATAGAGTGAGACCTACAAAGCTCACAATGAGCGCCTTTGGTCCCTATGCGGGCAAAGTGGAGCTCCCCTTAGCGGATCTCGGTAAGACCGGCCTTTACCTCATTTGCGGAGATACCGGCGCAGGCAAGACCACGGTGTTCGACGCGATCACCTTCGCCCTTTTCGGCGAAGCATCTGGCAATGCGCGTAAGGTGAAAAGCCTGCGCAGCGACTTTGCAAAACCCGACACCGAAACCTATGTCGAACTCGAATTCGAATACCATGGAGAGCAAATCGTCATCAGACGCTCCCCCGCCTACGCACGCCCCAAGCTCAAGGGCGGCCCCGGCATGACCAATCATGCTGCCACCGCCGAGCTCACAAGGCCCGGTAAAGCCCCTATCACCAAGCTTTCCGACGTAAACGAAGCTGTCGTCGAGCTGCTCGGCATGGATCGCGGTCAGTTCTCTCAAATCGTCATGATCGCCCAGGGCGACTTCAGGAAGCTGCTCAACTCCGACACCAAGGAGAGGAGCCTGATTTTCAGGAAGCTCTTCGATACCAGCATGTTCGAAAGCTTTACCGACATCCTCGAAACGCAGAGAAACGCCCTGAAAAGCGAATTTGAAACGCTCTCGAGTGAGCTTGCCTCGTTGGCGCTTCAGGCAGATTTCATAGGAGAAAGCGAGCGTTCTGTAGAACTCAGCTCGCTCGAAAAGGAAGGGCGCTTGAGCTTTGACGCGCTCTCGGATGCCATTTGCGCTCAAAACGAAGAAGACGGCCAGCTAAAGAACGCCCTGCAGCAAGAGGAGGGCCTCCTGTTTGCCGAACGCGATAAGCTCAACAAAAGGCTTAACGGCTTGCTTGAGCTACGATCGGCCAGAAGCGAACTTGACAGCCTGCGCGGAGCCTTCGAACTCGAGCTGACGGCGCTCGAAGGCCATCGCAAAGAGCTTGCGCTCAGGGAGGCAGAGACACCTCTTCGCGATGAACTCGCCGCGCAGGTGGCTAACGAAAAAGCTCAACTGCCATCTTACGAGCGCTTTGCAAGCATTTCGACAAACTTGGCGGCAACGGAAGCTCGCGCAAAGCATCTTGCCGAACAGCGCGACAAGGCCCGCGCCACCATTGTCTCTCTGACCGAAGCTCGCGTAAGCTGCGAGCAAACCATCGCCAGGCTCAATGACGCACCCGTAGCCGCAGCGCAAGCGGAATCGGCCGTGCAAAGATCAAGGGAAGCTCTTGACGGAATCACGATTCTCATCAAGAGCTTCAAAGACATGCGCAGGCGCCAAAGCAAGGCGGAATCGGAATACACCGCCAAGCTTGGAATCTACAACGGCAAACGGCAGGCAAGCGACAGGCTTGGCGAGGCCGCGCGCAAACTGCAGCAAGCATACCTGGACAACCAGGCAGGATACCTTGCCTTGCGTCTCGAAGACGATATGCCCTGTCCTGTCTGCGGCTCGAGGAATCACCCCTCCCCCGCTCTGCATCATGGCTCGGAAATATCCAAAGAAGAAGTGGATGCAGCCTTGAGTGCCCACCAATCTGCTCAGCAGGAGTATGAGCTTGCAGCAAGAGCTTGCTTTGCCGCAAAAGCGCAAGTGGAAGCATGCGAAGAGGAGATAGCTCGCTTCGCGCGGGAAAAGGAGCTTGAAGGAGACCTCGATCAGCAGGCTTTGATGCTGGACGAGCTTTATCGCAAGGCCGATGAGGACCTCGATAAAGCTAAGCAGCTCTCTGACGAGGCCAAACGCAATCTCACCGAACTTGAGAAGGCTCGAAAGCTATTCGAACAAGTCCAATCGAACCTAGACAAGCAAGAAAGAATCGTTGAGCAGGCCAAGACGGCCCACGCCAGCAAGCTATCGGAAATCGAATCCGCTCGCGCAACCCTTGCTGAGCTTGCCCGCAACCTCGCCCATCCGGACCTTAAGACAGCGCAATCATGCATCGCCCGCAAAGAACGCGAGCATGCTGAACTCGCGAAATCTCACGACCTTGCCGTGAAGGCCCTTAACGCGAGCAAGGTCAACTTGGCGCGTCTCGAGAGCCAGATGGAAACCCTTGAATCACGTATCTCAGAACTATCTTCCTTGGGCAATCCCGAAATGCTCGACGAACTGCGCGAAACGCTGCGAGATCAAAACACGCGTTTGGAAAAGCTGCGTCAAAAGACCGATGAAGTTACAGCCCGTTTGGGCAGCAACGCCACAGTGCTCAAACGCTGTGAAAAGGCGTCGAAGCGCAGCGCCGACATTATCGCCAGGTACAATGAAATCGGCGTTTTGGCCGACACAGCCGCAGGCAAGCTCAAAGGCAAGGACAGAATCAGCTTCGAAGCCTACGTGCAGGGCATTTACTTCGACCAAATCATCAATGCTGCAAACCGCCGCCTCGGCATCGCCTCAAACGGTCGTTTCGAATTGCGAAGACGTGAACAAGCCGTAAATCAGAAAAGCCAGACAGGCCTCGATCTCGACGTGCTTGATAACTACACTGGAAAGCTCAGAGATGCGTCTTCTCTTTCTGGCGGCGAATCCTTCCAAGCGTCTCTTTCGCTTGCACTGGGTCTTTCCGATGTCGTACAAAGCACCACAGGCGGCATTCGCCTGGACACAATGTTCATTGACGAAGGATTTGGCTCGCTTGATGAAGAGGCCTTGCAAAACGCCCTTCACATGCTCGCCACTATCGCAAATGACGATAAGCTCATCGGCATCATCAGCCATGTCGACGAACTGAAACAGTGCATCGACCGCAAGATCATCGCGAAAAGAGGAAGGGAGGGGTCCTCTCTCAGCATGCAGGTCTAGGGCATATGCATCCGAGTCCAACATTCGCCGCGCAAGCGCGCTGTCGAAAATGAAGGCTCTCCGAAATCCCGGAGAGCCTTCGTACGTTCGCAGATTCAGAGATCCTAGGCCTGTTTCATCAGAACGCCCGTAGTGTGAGCGAAGGGAACGATCTCTTCCTTGATACGCTCAAAGCAATCCATGATAGGAATGTTCTGCGGACAGACATCCTCGCAGGCACGGCATTCAATACAATCCACGGGCGTCTTCTTGCCCTGATTGAAGCGGACGATAAAGAAAAGCTGATAGTTTGCCCTCTGAGCGTCACCGAAATTGATGAGGTAGTTAAGGGTGGTGAGGGAACCAGAAATGCCTATACCCTCCGGACAGACCTTTGCGCAGTAGTCGCAGCCAGTGCAGGGGATGATGCCGCTTTCAAGCATGGCCTTCTGAGCCTTGGCGACCGCAGCCTGCTCCTCTTCGTTCAGAGGCTGGAAGTCTTTGAAGGCCTTGCAGTTCTCCTCGACCATCTCAAGCGTGTTCATGCCGGAGAGCGTGGTGTAAACGCCAGGAGCACTCGCAGCAAAGCGCAGAGCCGCAGTGGCGTAGGAATCGTTGGGCATAGCTTCGTCGAAGATCTCCTTAACGGCCTTCGGCGGATCTGCGAGCAAACCGCCCTTAACCGGCTCCATGACGGCGATAGGCACGCCATGCCGGCGGGCGATCTCCACGCACTCGCGCTCGCGGAAGGAAACGCTATCCCAGTCGGCATAGTTCACCTGAAGCTGAACCATCTCGGTGTCGGGATACCAGGTCAAAAACTCCTCAAGCTCCTCGGGAGTACAATGGGCGGAGAAGCCAATGTGCTTGGCCAAGCCGCGCTCCTTAACGCTCTTCATCCATTCCCAAACATTGTTCTTCACAAAACCCTCGGTGCGAGCGCCGCCAAGGTTGTGCATGATGTACACGTCGATATAGTCAAGGCCAAGATTCTCAAGGGACTCAGAAAGCTGCTTTTCCAGGTCTTCCTGGGATGAGCAATATTTACCCCAAGCCACGCACTTAGTAGCGATGAAATAGGAATCGCGCGGATAACGTTCGACAAGCGCCTGACGAAGCGCAGCCTCGCTATTGGGATATGCCCATGCGGTATCATAATAATTGCCGCCGGCTTCCATGTAGGCGTCCACCATCTTCTTGGTGTACTCAATGTCGATCTCGTCGGTAGCACGGCCCTCAAAGCGCATGCAGCCAAAGCCAAGCGGGCTGATCTTGCTGACATCCAACGTCATGTTCCCTCCTCGGAATATTCAAATAACGTGCAGGTGCTTTCCCCTCCTCTGCACTGTTTCAGTGTAGCCCAGGACATCAACTTTCAGCTTGAGGGCATCGAATAATTCAAGGAGCAGATTGAGCTCATCCGGATGCCTTGCATCCGTCAAAGCTCGCAATGCCGCAAGTTCAACGAAAAGGAGCGCGCAAATAATAGGGCGGCCGAAGTCGACCGCCCTTTGCAGAAACGAGAGGAGCTAGGCTCTAGACAACGCCCTGAGCCATCATGGCAGTGGCAACCTTTTCGAAGCCCGCGATATTCGCACCCATTACATAGTTGCCTTCCTGGCCGTAGCGCTTGGCCGCATCGTCAGCAGCATGGTAGATGCTCTTCATGATGCCCTGAAGCTTGGCATCGACCTCTTCGAAGGTCCAGGAAAGACGCTCGGAGTTCTGGGACATCTCAAGTCCGGAAGTAGCAACGCCGCCTGCGTTTGCAGCCTTGCCGGGCAGGAACACGACGCCGTTATCCTGCAGATAGGCAGTGGCGTCCATGGTGGTGGGCATATTTGCGCCCTCGGCGACGATCTTCACGCCATTGGCGACCAACTGCTGAGCATCTTCGATAAAGAGCTCGTTTTGGGTTGCGCAGGGCAAGGCGATGTCTACAGGAACAGACCAAACGCCGCGACCCTCGTGATAGTCAACACCCTCACGTCGAGCCGCATATTCGGAAATGCGAGCACGCTCAACTTCCTTGATCTGCTTGACGAGCGCAATATCGATGCCGTTGGGATCATAGATCCAACCCGTAGAGTCTGAAAGGGTGACAACAGTTGCTCCAAGCTGCTGAGCCTTTTCCGCAGCATAGGTAGCCACATTGCCGGAACCGGAGACGGAAACGGTCTTGCCCTCAAAGCTATCACCATGGCACTTGAGGTGCTCGGCGACAATGTAGACAAGTCCGTAACCAGTGGCCTGAGTACGAGCCAAAGATCCGCCGTAGGTCAAGCCCTTACCAGTCAGCACGCCTTCCCAAACGTCGCGAATGCGCTTGTACTGGCCAAACATGTAGCCGATCTCTCGAGCACCTGTACCGATGTCGCCAGCAGGAACGTCGGTATCGGCACCGATGTACTTGCAAAGCTCGGTCATAAAGGACTGGCAGAAACGCATGACCTCCATGTCGGACTTACCCTTAGGATCAAAGTCAGAACCGCCCTTACCGCCGCCCATGGGAAGCGTGGTGAGGCTGTTCTTGAAAATCTGCTCGAAGCCGAGGAATTTGATGATGCCCAGGTTGACGGAGGGGTGAAGACGAATACCGCCCTTGTAGGGACCGATCGCGCTGTTGTACTGAACGCGATAGCCACGGTTCACGTGAACCTGACCTTTGTCATCAACCCAGGGAACCCTGAACATGACAACGCGCTCGGGCTCAACAATACGCTCGAGAAGGCCCGCCTTCTCGTATTCGGGATGCGCGGCGATCACCGGCTCAAGGGACTGAAGAACCTCCGTGACGGCCTGAATGAACTCAGGCTCACCAGGGTTCTTTTTCTTGACTTGCTCAATAACTCTCTCGACGTAGCTCACAAAAGCCTCCTCGTTAGATCAGTGGGCGATAAGGCGCGCCGCCTCTTGCGGCAAAGACCAGCTCATGTCTTGCCACAAAGAGCAACTGTGCTTTTCGTGCTCTAGGCTCGATTATAAAAGTGGCAAATTTACCCGTGATTTTTATTAATGATAACGTTACATAGCTTTGTGAGGCCGGCGGCGAGACCGCATCAAGCGGCCTTGGCCAGCAAGCCGCATTTCGGCCTACGAAAGCTCGCTGATTACCTTAGAGGACACCACGTTAGACGATGTAATCAGAATGACACCCACTGAGCCCACCTCAGGCGCTCTGACGACAAAAGTCCCGCTTTCGTTAGAACCGATGGTGGTGTAGCCCTCTTCTGCGCTGGTGACCAGAACTATGTCTACCCCCTCAAGAGTCTCGAGATAGGCGCGTCGTGGACTGACGGCGAGGACAACATCAACGTTTTTGGATGCGAAGTACTCGGAGTATGCCGCCATGCGCGTTGCGGGAAGAGGAGACGAAACCTCGAACACGCCGATGACCTTATCCCCGACGTAGAAGTAACCCGGCGTCGAGTACCTATCAGCATTGCGGGTATCCAAACTCAGCACGCTTGCACCCTTAGATTCGTATTCCGCACGAACGTCAGAAACGTATAGAGGCTCAAGCTCTATCTCCAGCTCCATGATGGGAAGAAACTTGTTGCTCACCGATGTCTGTATTTCATCTGAGGTAGTTTGGCTTTCCTCCGCCAAAAGGGACTCATCTGCATCATTGGCGACATCTTGTCCGCCAACGATGTCGGAAGACTGATCGGCCCCCTCTGCGTCCGCAGCGTCCACGGGCTCGTCCGACTCCGAAGGAGCGAACACGGGATCTTTTTCGGGAACCACCGTTCCGCCATAGGCTATAACGGCATAGCCGTCCATGCTACCAAAGGTATCATCTACCACCGATGCGGCAAGATTCCAAGTTTTGCCCGCATGGGATACATAGAATACGCCCACGCTCACAAAAGAGATGACGAGGAACATAAGCACGAGCAGTGCGATTTTCTCCCGAAGCCGAGATTCCATGTCGCGCCCTTGCTAAACAAGTTTCTCGTAGGCAACTCGATCGGGTGTGCCTTCGCCAGCGTGCGCAATGTAAATCATGCCGCAGTATTCGAAGCCCAGGCCCTCGACCAAGCCGCGCATGGCAAGATTGCCCGGGTGCGTATCGATGCGAAGGCCTTCAAACCCATCTTCGCGCGCTTGTCCAAGGGCGGCATGCACCATGTGCTTCGCGTAACCCTTGCCCGTCTTCCCCTCGGCTACGGCAACTCGATGCATGCAAGCATAGCTAGGCTGAGCGGAATCACCCTTAGTCAGCCAAGCGCCATCTATGCTGTCGTAGGTGGGCTCGCCATTGGGTTCGTACATGTAAGTGGCGACGATTTCATCATCATCAACGAGCACGTAGCTCTTGCCAGCCTCAATATCTGCTTCGATGGTGGATCGAAAAGGATAACCCGCCTGCCATTGGTCAATGCCAAAAGCAGCAATGGCAGCGCGGCCATCGGCTAAGACGCGCATGACCTCATCAATATCATCAATCAGGGTCTGACGGACGAGCATACACCATGCCTTTCCTGAATTACTGCAACCATGTCATCATAGCAGAGCACCATCGCTCAGCATGCGAGCAATGAAGCGTCCCGTATGGCTTGCCTCAACCTGGGCCACTTCCTCGGGCGTTCCACAGGCAACTATGGTACCGCCGCGGTCACCACCCTCAGGCCCTAGGTCAATGATGTGATCGGCGCATTTAATAACATCGAGGTTGTGCTCGATCACCAGCACGGTGTTGCCAGCATCGACCAGTCGCTGAAGAACCCCGAGAAGCTGACGAACATCTTCGAAATGCAGACCGGTTGTCGGCTCGTCCAGGATATAAAAGGTTTTTCCACTTGAGCGCCTTTGCAGCTCGCTCGCAAGCTTGACTCGCTGCGCTTCGCCACCGGAAAGAGTGGTAGCCGGCTGACCCAGCCTAATGTAGCCCAAACCAACATCGAAAAGCGTCTGAAGCTTGCGCTTGATGCCGGGGATGCTCTCGAAGAAGTCAAGGGCGTCCTCAACCGTCATATCGAGAACATCAGCGATGCTCTTGCCGCGATAGGTGACCTGCAAGGTTTCCCTGTTATAACGCGCACCGCCGCACACCTCGCAGGGCACGTATACGTCGGGCAGGAAGTGCATTTCGATCTTGATCTGACCATCACCCTTGCAGGCCTCACAACGGCCGCCGCTCACGTTGAAGGAGAATCGCCCCGGAGCATAACCGCGAGCCTTTGCCTCCTGCGTCGAAGAGAACAGGGAGCGGATATCATCCCAGAGGCCAATATATGTTGCGGGGTTCGATCTCGGCGTACGGCCGATAGGGCTCTGGTCGATGTTGATGACCTTGTCCAGGCCCTCAAGACCCGTGATCTTCTTATAGGGTCCGGTCCTTCGATGCGCATGATTGAGCCTGTTGGCCAAGGCTGGGGCCAGAGTGTCGGTGATAAGGGAGCTCTTGCCCGAGCCGGATACACCCGTCACCACGGTAAAGGTTCCAATGGGGACTTCGATTGTAAGGTTTTTGAGGTTGTTTTCGGTCGCACCGGTAAGAACCAGGCTTCCGCGGCCCGGCTTCCTGCGAGTTTCGGGTATTTCGATGCGCCTCCTGCCCGATAGGTAATCTGCCGTAAGGGAGCCTTCCGCCAACATAATCTGATCAGGGCTGCCGCAGGCAACCACGCATCCTCCGTGTTCGCCCGCACCGGGGCCCATATCTACGACAAAATCCGCACTGCGGATGGTGTCTTCGTCGTGCTCTACCACGATGACCGTATTACCCAGATCCCTCAAGCGGGAAAGGGTAGCGATCAGACGCTCGTTATCGCGCTGATGAAGGCCGATAGAGGGCTCGTCGAGAATGTAGAGGACGCCCATGAGGCCAGCGCCAATTTGCGTGGCAAGGCGAATACGCTGGGCTTCTCCGCCAGAAAGCGTGGCGGTGGCCCGCTCAAGCGTCAAATAATCAAGGCCAACATCCACAAGAAACCTCAAACGCGCCTTGATCTCCTTCACGATAGGTCCCGCGATGAAGTCATCCGCACCAGAGAAACTCAAGCTCTCGAAGTACGACAAAGCTTCTGCTGCTGACAGCTCGGTCACATCATGAATGGACTTACCGCCCACGGTGACAGCGAGGATCTCCGGTTTAAGACGACGTCCCTGGCATGCCTTGCAGGGAATGGTGGCGAAATACACGCCCAGCTTTTCCCTCTGCGCGTCGCTTTGCGCTTCCTGATAGCGTCGCGAAACCGCCTCAAGAACGCCTTCCCATTCGATGTACCAATAGGTTTCGCGCCCGTCCACCGTAAGGTAGTCGACGCGAACCTTTTCCTTCCCCAAGCCGTAGATGATAGCGCGTTGGGCTTTTGCGGGCATGTCCTCCCACGGGGTATCGGCATCAACACCCATATGCAGCGCCACGGCCTTCAAAACCTGCGGATAATAGTTGCCCGTCCTAAAGGGCGCAATCACTCCTTCGTTAAGAGAAAGCGAGGGATCGGGGACAACGAGAGAGTAGTCAACCTCATCCTTGCTTCCGATGCCAAGGCACTCAGGGCAAGCGCCATAAGGAGCGTTGAAGGAAAAATCGCGGGGCTGCAGTTCGTCCATGGAATGACCGTGCTCAGGGCAGGCAAGAGCAAGCGAAAAGAGATGTTCCCCAAGCGCCAAGCCACCCGTCGCGCCTGATGAGGCAGAAGATTCGCCCAAGGGCTTTCCGTCTTTGCCAAGCACCTGAACGAGCACGCGGCCTTCTGCGATCTTGGTGGCAAGCTCGACCGCTTCGGCGATGCGGCTTACGGCAGACTGTTTGAGCGTGACGCGGTCAATCACCACATCGATGAAGTGCTTGATCTTCTTGTTGAGAGTTAGCGCTTCCCCACCGAGCTTTACGATTTCGCCATCAATGCGAACTCGGGCGAAACCCTCCTTCTGAAGGTCGGCGAAAAGCTTGGTGAACTCGCCCTTCCTGCCCGTGACAACCGGAGCCATGATAATGGCCTTGGTTGAGTCGTCTTCTGCTAGACGAAGAATATCGTCGGTCACCTGATCGGTTGTTTGCTTCTTGATCTCCCTGCCGCATTCGGGGCAATGGGCAACGCCGACGCGGGCGAACAGCAGGCGCAGATAGTCGTAAATCTCGGTGGTAGTGCCAACCGTAGAACGCGGGTTTTTGCTCGTGGTCTTCTGGTCGATGGAAACCGCGGGCGACAGGCCGTCAATACTGTCGAGATCTGGCTTGCTCATCTGCCCGAGGAACATGCGGGCGTAACTGGATAGGCTCTCCACGTAGCGACGCTGACCCTCCGCGTACATGGTGTCAAAGGCAAGGCTGGACTTGCCGGAACCAGAAAGGCCGGTAATGACGACAAGCTTGTCTCGGGGAATGACGAGGTCTATGTTCTTCAGGTTGTGCTCACGAGCACCCTTGATGACGATTTCGGTTTGAGCCATGGCTGAATTTCTGCTTTCAAGCGATAGGTAAGCGCGAACGCGGACGCATCTGTCAGCAGAATTGTACTCCACCTCATTTGAAAGATCTATGTAAGGGGAACTTATGTTCGGTACAAGGGCAAACGTCCCAAGGCTCATCAAATGAAGAAGGGCAGGAAGGATAGCGCGGCCAAGGCTGCGGCAAACAGGCATCTCGCCTTTCTCTTGCTCATTGCGACTCCCATCAACACACAGGTTTATCTTCTCCTCATTCTCAAGGATGGGAAACCTCAGCGGCGCTCAGGAACGAAAGCTGAATCTCTCGCGTAGGGGCCTTGTTAGCAAGCGGAAAGCAGCTAGGCGCGGGGATGCGCACGCAGATGACTTTCTTTAAGGCGCTCTGAGGAGACATGTGTGTAAATCTGGGTGGTTGAGAGACTCGAGTGGCCGAGCATCTCCTGGACGCTTCGCAAATCCGCGCCTCCCGACAAGACGTCAGATGCGAAGGTATGCCTCATGTCGTGAGGAGAGAGGCTCTCCTCAAGCCCCGCTTCGCGCAGGGTCGCCTTGAACATCTTGCGTATAGCATCGGGGCTCATGGCGTTACCGCGAGTCGAAACGAAGAAGAACTCACATGACCTGCCCTTGAGCAGCTTCGGGCGCGCTAGGGCCAGGTAGCTCTGCATAGCCCGCAAAGCCATGTCGTGCACGGGAATAATGCGCTCCTTTGAGCCCTTGCCATACACCTTCACCTGCGCAAGCTTGAAATCGACGTTTTCGAGGAGAAGACCGGAGGCCTCGGAGACACGGGCGCCGCAAGCGTAGAGAAACTCGAGCAGGGCTTGGTTGCGCATTTGCTCGGGCGTTTGAACGCGCTTGGAGCCCGACATGTCCTGCGGACCGTGAACACACAGCAAGCGGCACATATCCTGTGCGGAGATAACCTTAGGCAGGCTCTTTGGCGTTTTGGGGCCCTGCAAAACGCTCGAAGGGTCGCTATCAATCTGCTCGGTCACATTCAGCCAACGAAAGAAGCTGCGAAGAGCCGACAGGCGGCGGTTGATGGTCTTGCGGGAATAGCCTGCCGTATCGAGCTCTCCCAAGTAACGACGCAGCTGCCTGTGATTTACCGCAAGAGGATCCAGCTTGGCGCGATTCGCCCAGCGCAGGTAATCCATCAAATCCTGCTGATAAGCCCGCACGGTATGCACAGACGCGTTGCGCTCGAAACGCATGGCATCGCAAAAGGCCCGCACGGAAGACGCGCCGGAGAGATCGCAATCCTGGGGACAAGAAGACTTATCGGACATGAGCACCACGTATCAGGACGCTAATCCTCGTCGGGTGCGAAAACGGTATCTTCGCAGGCGGCATCAATGAGGCCGGCCTTAACGAGGTCATCGCAATAGAAGCAAAGAGCCTGATGTCCGCGACGAGAATAAGCAACATAGCGGTCTCGCTTGTTGCGAATGCGCTCCTCGAGCGGAGGCAGGATGCCGAAGTTGACGTGCATGGGCTGATAATCAACCGTGTTTGCGTCAGTGGCGTAGTCAAGCAGGGCGCCGAACACCGTTTCGTTTGACAGGCGGGGCAGGTCAGTACCACGAAGGTCGGCGGCAACGGCTAAAGCCACATGCAGACCGGATCGAACAGCCTCGCAATATCCTTCGGTACCCGCAAGCTGACCAGCGACGTAGATGGGAGCCCCCATCTCAGACGCTGCCTGGGACGTGAGCCTGTTGTGGTCATCGAGGAGCTTGGGGGCGTTGATGAAGGTATTGCGATGCATGACGCCGTATCGAGCAAACTCGGCGTTTTCCAAACCGGGAATCATGCTGAAAACGCGCCTCTGTTCGGGGAAGGTGAGGTTTGTCTGAAAGCCGACGAGGTTGTAGCTTGATCCATGAGCGTCTTCCGCGCGAAGCTGCAGGGCAGCCCAAGGACGGCGGCCCGTACGAGGATCGGTCAGGCCAACGGGCTTAAGGGTGCCAAATCGGGGTGCATCGTGCCCGGCACGAGCAATTTCCTCGATAGGCTGACAAGCTTGGAACAGATCCTTGGATTCGAAAGACTTCTTAATGACGCGGTCAGCTGCAAGCAGCTCTTCGATAAAGCTGTCGTATTCTTCCTTCGTGAAGGGGGCGTTGAGGTAATCGCCTAGGCCCTCTTCATAGCGGCTTTGCCTGAAAAGCTTTGCCATGTCGAGGGAATCGGCCATGACCACCGGGGCTGCTGCGTCGTAGAAGGCCATGTGGTCTTCACCCGTCAGAGCCATGAGCGATTTGGACAGATCATCAGAGGTAAGCGGACCCGAAGCCAAAATCAAAGCATCGCAGGACTTTGCCTCCTCAGCGATATCGCTTGCCTCCGCTCGGACAAGTTCGATGTTTTCATGGCTTTCGATCAACTGGGTAATTTCGGCGGCGAAGAGATCGCGGTCAACCGCCAAAGCACCGCCCGCAGCCACTTGATGCTCCAGCGCGGCCTTGAGCACATAGGAGCCGAGGACGGCGAGCTCATGTTTGAGCATACCGGCCGCACTGTCAGACTTCATGCTCTTAAGCGAATTCGAGCACACAAGTTCAGCTGCTTTGTCGGTCTTATGGACAGCCGTAGCCACATGGGGTCGCATTTCAACAAGGCGTACGAAAAAACCCCTATCAGCCAGCTGCAAAGCCGCCTCGCTACCCGCGAGGCCGGCACCAATGATTGTCACGTGATTTTTCATGTGGACAGCATAGCAGACACGGGCACTTGCCAGCTTCGCTTTTCGATCAGACAGCTAAAGGAGCACGGGACCAAACCTGCCATCAGGATACCGGGCGACGGCACCTATACGCTCCGCATGGGCCAGCCAGAGCATCAACCAGGAAAGCGCATCAGCGTCAGGACAGACCTTCGAAGCGATTGCGCGCATTTCCTCCATCCCCAAAGGCTCGGCCCGCAAGGCGTCGAGCAGCACTTCCCCACCCGCAAAGCCATCTCTGGTAAGATCCGCAAAACGAACCCTATACGCGTCCTTATTCGAGGCGCTTTCCTGACGAAGGCAGGCGAACAGCTCGAAGAGAAGTTCGTCAAAGCTTGTCTCGTCAATGATGGGACGCGCACCCTGAAAGATGAGGCGATTGGCGCCACGCGAGTGAGCCGAGGTGATGGAGCCCGGCACCGCAAGAACCTCTCTGCCAGCCGCCAAGGCCTCATCAGCCGTTGAGAAAGTCCCGGAAGGCAGACCTGCTTCAACGATAAGCGTTGCCTTGGCCAAGCCCGCAATTAGCCGATTCCTCTCCCTAAAGGTAAAGGGCAGGGGTTTGAAAGACCATTCCTGTTCGGACACTACGGCCCCACCCCCATCGATAATGCGCTGAAACAGCGGTGCATTTTCAATGGGGTACATCTCATCAAGTCCCCCGCCGAGAAACGCCACCGTCTCTCCTCCTACCGCAAGGGCCGCCTCATGCGAGGCGGCATCACAGCCGCGCGCTCCTCCGGAAATGATGCAGATGCCCCTTTCCGCCGCGCGGGAAGCAAAGCTGCGCGCGCAGCTGATGCCGTATGGCGTTGCACGCCGAGCTCCCACCACTGCCAATCCTTCGCTGAGAGCAGAGGGCTCACCGATTAGATAAAGGCTCTCTGGCGGCCTTTCGATTCTTCTTAAGGCCTCCGGGAAGTATTTGTCTTCCGGCCGCAGCCGATACCGCGGGCCCTCAAGCCGATCGAGTCTCTTCACCACCTTTACGCTCCTATCCCATCACGCAATCTGAAACCCAAAGCTTCGGCCACATGGCTTGATCGCACCTGTTCGTCCAAGGATAGATCCCCTATCGTTCGAGCTATGCCAGCAATTCTCACGATTGCCCTGCCGCTTAAGTCATAAGCTGCGGCCATCTGTTGCAGAAAAAGCTTTGCATCCTCGTCAAAACTGCGAAGAACATCCAAGCCCCCGCCCTCCGAAACGGACCGTTGCTGCACGTCCTGTTCTTTTTGCTGACGCCAGCTGGCAAACTCGCGGGCCATAAGCACTCCCTCCCGCAGCTCTGACGAGCTTTTGCCGGGCCTGCCCTGAACCACTTCATGAGGGGGGATCCGGCGTATGTCCATATGCATGTCTATACGATCGATCAACGGCCCACCTATCCTTGCTTGATAGGCTTTTATCTGCGTATGCGTACATTCACACGAATGGGCATCATCTCCGTAATAACCGCAGGGGCAGGGATTCGATGCCGCAATGAGCACGAACTTGGCCGGGAACTGAATGCTTCCATCCGCGCGAGTGAGGTTTACCACACCGCTCTCCATGGGTTGACGAATGCTCTGCAAAACCGCGCTCGAGAATTCCCCGAGCTCGTCTAGGAACAAGACCCCGTTATGTGCAAGCGTTATCTCCCCGGGCCTCACGGGCCTGCCCCCTCCCACAAGGCCAGCCATGGTGGCACTGTGATGAGGGCTTCTGAAAGGCCTTGCTCCACCGAGAATGCTTGAAACATCCTCTCCTGCAACCGAGTGGACAACAGCCGCCTCCAGCGCTTCATCCTGCGTCAACGGCGGCAGAATACCTCCCAGACGGGAGGCGAGCATGGTTTTGCCTGAACCGGGAGGGCCCATCATGAGAAAGCCATGCCCTCCCGCCGCCGCAATCTGCAAAGCTCGCTTTGCAACCTCATGACCGCGCACATCGGAATAATCAAGTCGGTTTACTAACGTTTCAGGAACGCGCGTATCAAGATTCAGCTCAAAGCAAGGCTCACCTTTAGCCTGGCCATCCCCCTCTAGCAAGCACCTCAGCCTCAATAGCGAGTCGAGCTCAAATTGCCTGAAATCCTCCACGGGCACGCGGTCGCTTCCCGAAGCGCACAGGAGATCGTAGCCGTAGCTTCGAGCACACATGCCAAAGGCAAGCATACCCGACACCGGCCTCACCGCCCCCTCAAGAGAAAGCTCTCCCACGATGATCTTGCCTTCAAAGGTATCTGGCGGAATCTGCAGCGTGGCTATGAGCAAACCGAGCGCTATGGGCAAATCAAAGCCCGAACCGCTCTTTCTCAGATCGGCGGGTGCCAAGTTGATGACAACCTTATCCGCCGGCATAGAAAAGCCTGCGGCCTTAATGGCTGATTTCACGCGTTCGCGCGATTCCTGAACTGCCGTGTCGGGCATTCCCACTATGCTGATCCCCGGAAGACCCGTCGTTACCGAAACCTCCACAGAAACGGGTACTGCCTCTACGCCGCGCAAGGTGGCGCTTAGCAGGGTGCATCTGCCGTACATGGTCACTCCATGGCGCAAAACGCGCCGATGTGGTGCTTGATCAACGCCCGATCGCTCGCGATTACCATGATGGAGATAACGTCGAAGCGGACGGCAATGTCAACCTCGTCGTATTCGGCAAGATAAGCCAGCGCGATCTTCTCATAGCGCGATCTCTTACGAGCGGTGACCGACTCGGCGGGAAAGCCCTTGCGCGTATCCGTACGCGTCTTGACCTCCACGAAAACGAGCGCGCCATCATCGTCGCGGGCAACGATATCTGCCTCACCCGCAAAGCACTTCCAGTTGCGATCGAGAATGTCATAGCCGCGACGCTGCAAATAGCGAACAGCCGCTTCTTCGCCGCGAAGGCCAAGCTCGCGACTGGTGAGGAAAGGCTCATCTTCGCAAAGCTGACCATCAACCCCGTGTTGCAGATCATCACATTGGGGGTCAATGCTTTCAGGACATGCGTCCACAGCGCCTTCTTGAGCCATGTCGAAATCACCCGATTCCTCAAGCCAATGGGCCGTATTGCTGTTGTCCATGACAACTCCTCTCTATCGACTGCGTGATATCAGCCTAAAAGGGAAGTGTCGGGCAAAAGTCCCAAACTTGTCTGATAGCAGGCTCAAGTTAGTCCCAACGCCGTCCCCCGTTTGAAAGCGTTGGCATGCCTTGATATCAAATCTAAAACAGCGACTCCTGCATGAAGGAGCCGCAGAAGGATACGCGGTGAATGGGGCTCAGACCGTAGCGTTTCACCGCTTCAATATGGTCGGCGCTGGCGTAACCCTTGTTGGATTCGAATCCGTATTCGGGATAGCTTTGCGCGTAGGCGTCCATAAGGGCATCTCGCTCGACCTTCGCGACGATGGAAGCCGCAGCGATAGAGGCGCACTTGGCATCGCCCTTGATCACGTTCACCTCACGCGGGTCAAGCCTCAAGGGATTGCCGTCTAGCAATACGATATCGGGGCTGATGCCTATGGACTCAACGGCCTCGATAGCACGGCGAAACGCTACGACAAGCGATGAGGTCATGCCAGCTGCATCGATTTCACGAGGCTGGATGTATTGAACGTTCCAGGCGAGAGCCACCTGCTTAATCTGCTCCGCGATGCGCTCGCGAGCCTCAGGCTTTACCTGCTTCGAGTCGTTCAGGCCCTCGATGCGCACATCCCTCGGCAGCACGACGGCTCCGATAGCCAAAGGACCGGCAATGGGACCACGACCCACCTCGTCCAAACCGAGTATCACCGAACAGGAGCGCTCCTCGGCTAAGGATGCCTCAAAGGAATACATGCCCTCAAGGCGTTTGCGCTCCTCGAGCTCGGCTGCAATGCGCTTTCGCGCCACCTCAATAGCCGACCTCACACCCTTGCGCGTATCAGCCATAAGCGAGCGCTCAAGCGCCTCGAACTCCTCGGGGCCTGCCTTCTGCAGCTGCTGCTTTATTTCGGGAACCGTAAGATCCATATGCGCTCCTATAAGAAAAGAGGGCCTTTCGGCCCTCTTCGTGATTCTTAGCGGAAAGACTTTTCCTTGATCTTTGCAGCCTTGCCCACCTTGTCGCGCAGGTAGTAAAGCTTTGCACGACGAACATCGCCGCGACGTACAACCTCGATCTTCTCAATCTTCGGGGAGTGAACCGGGAAGGTACGCTCAACGCCGACGGAGAAGCTGATCTTGCGAACAGTGAAAGTCTCGCGGCTGGAAGCACCGTGACGACGGATGACGTCACCCTGGAAAACCTGGATACGCTCACGGTTGCCCTCGGTAATACGATAGTGGACCTTCACGTTGTCGCCCACGTTAAACTCAGGAAGATCCTGCTTAATCTGCTGCTGCTCGATAGCGCGAATGATGTCCATTGTCGATTCCTTCTATATTGTCACGTTTACATTCATGTATCGTTTTAGTTAAAGACACGATCAGATATTATATGACCATCTTAGAGCTTATGCAAGAGAAAATCCTTGATCAAAGGCCAAATTCTTCGCATTTCAGCAGGCTTGATCAAAGATACGCCTGGGTCTATCCTTGCGTATCGCCCAAGCGCTTAGCTTCCCCGCTCCTCATAGCTAAATTAGCAGCAAAAGAGCGTAGGCCGCAACACCCGCAATTCCACTCCACAGCAAAGACTTGGTCTTCATGGCAACAACCACGACACACAGAGCTGCGGCGATGGGCAAAAGGCCGGGCCACAAGCCCACGTCAAGCATGCCGGGATTGAGCAGGTCGTTTGCAACGAGGGCCGCAAAGGCTGCAGGCGGGATGAAGCCAAGCGCTCTACCCAGGGTCGGGGGAAGCTCCTTGCCCTTCAGGATGAACAGCGGCAGGACGCGGCAAGCCAACATGGTGAGGCTGCAGACAACTAGGACGATGAAGAACTCACTCCAGCTCACTGCCCCACCTCCTGCTTGCGCGCCAGGCCCTTATCGCGCAGAGCGGCAAAGATCATGGCGCCAGCTACGCCAAGGATGGCGCCCACCAAAATGGCGGGGCCCGTAAGGCCAAGAGCCTTGCACAGGTACACGCCCAGCATGGCGCACACGATGGCTACCAAGTTCGGGGTGGTCATCTTCTGCGTAACGAGAAGGCAGATAAAGATCGACGTCATGGCGAAGGCGGCGATGTTAAGGGGTATGCCGATGGCGTTGCCCACGAGCACGCCCAGCATGTTCGATACCGTCCAAGAGCTCTGGGAGAACAGGTTGACGAAAAGCGCGCGATCGACCGACCATTCGCCTTCCTCGAACTTGGCCGTAGAAACGCCGTAACTCTCGTCGGTTACCGTAGCGGCGAAGAAGAAAGCGAGCTTTTTGGAGACTCCCTGGCACTCCGGGGCAAAGGATGCGGAATAGAGCATCTGACGGGTGTTAACCAGGGAAATGCTTGCAATGATGGAGGCCAGAGGGGATGCCGCCAAGTACATGTTGGGCAGCATAAACTGACCAGCCCCCGAATAAAACAAAGCCGAGAGCAAAAAGACCTGCAAGACGTTAAGGCCGATGGAATCGCACAGAATGCCGCAGGGTATGCCAATAGCCACGTAGCCGAGCATGATGGGAACGGCGGCGCGGAAAGCTTCCTTGATATGTTGCTTCTTAATCACAGCAATGTGAGATTATATCCCACTTGAATTTTGATGCTAGTAATGAATGCTGTTGGGAAGGAAGATCTTCTGGAACTGGCTTTTCGCGAAGCGGTCGGTCATGCAGGCAACGAAGTCTGTCACAGCCCTCAGGTCATCACCGCCGCTTATGAGTCGATACTCCTCTGGCACTTGGTCGATATTGGCAGCATAGTAGTCGAAAAGGCATTCGATAAGGCGTTTTGCCTTCTCAGCCTCCTCCATCACCACCTCAGATTTGTACACGCGGTCATGCAGGAAGGCGCGCAGCTCCATCATGGCGTCCCAAACAGGCTGGCTCATGCGAATGTCGTCTTCGAGCTGGCTGGTCTCGACAAGATCGTGCACCAGGGTTTGTATACGAGAGGAATGATCGGGACCGAGCACCCGATGGGTAGATTCGGGCAGGTCTTCTTCGCAAAGCACGCCCGCTCGAATGGCGTCGTCTATGTCGTGATTCACATAAGCAATGCGATCCGCAACGGAAACCACGCGACCCTCAAGCGTTTCGGGGCGCTGCTCGCCCGTATGGCGCAGAATACCATCGCGAACCTCGAACGTGAGGTTGAGGCCCTTTCCCGAGTTTTCGATGACATCAACCACGCGAAGGCTCTGCTCGTTATGAAGGTAGAGGTTTGGCACCTGGGATGAATCCTGCGAAATCCCACGATGGCGGGCGATGCTTTTCGCAACCGCTTCCTCCCCCGTGTGTCCAAAGGGCGTATGACCCAAATCGTGGCCAAGGGATATGGCCTCCGTCAGATCCTCGTTGAGCGCGAGAGCGCGGGAAATGGTTCTGGCGATCTGGGAAACCTCGAGGGTATGAGTTAAGCGGGAGCGATAATGGTCACCTTCCGCGGCGAGGAACACCTGGGTTTTGTGAGACAGGCGGCGGAAGGACTTGGTATGCAGGATCTTGTCACGATCCCTTTGGAAATCGTTGCGGAGCAAATCGGGATCCGAGGACCTCAAGCGGCCTTCGCCATCACGAGACCGAGCAGCGTCCGAAGACAAGGCCAGGTACTCCCTCTCTTCCTGATCTTCCCTTTTAATGACCAACATGCCGTACTCCTCAAGCCTTAAGTGTCAAATCCGCCCTCATGCGAGAACATAGTGAGGCTTGTCACCTCATTCGAACAGATCGCTATGGGCAACAGCCAATTTATCGGGATCAAAGGCGCCGCGTTCGGTAACGATCTTGGTAATCAGATGAGCGGGCGTCACATCAAACGCAGGGTTGTACACCTCAACGCCTTTCATCGGCAAGGGCAGAACCTCGTTCGAACTGCGATGTTCGATGACGATCTGATCTCCCGATGCCAAGCTGAAATCAAGCGTGCTCGAAGGGGCGACGACAAAGAAGGGAACGTCGTGATGCTTGGCAAGAACCGCCAAACCATAGGTGCCGATCTTGTTTGCAGCATCACCGTTTGCCGTAATGCGGTCAGCTCCGACCACGATGGCATCCACCTCGCCTTTTGCCATAAGGCTCGCCGCCATGTTGTCGCAGATAAGGGTTACGGGAAGACCGGCTTTGGCAAGCTCCCAAACCGTCAGACGAGCACCCTGACCGACCGGGCGGGTTTCGTCAGCGTACACGTGCTTGACCTTGCCCTGCTCGGCCGCTGCATAGACCACGCCGAGCGCCGTCCCGAAAAAGACCGTCGCGAGACTGCCGGCATTGCAATGAGTGAGAAGGCGAGCGTTATGAGGGATCAACTCCGCGCCATGGGCCCCCATAGCCCTGTTGATGGCTTCATCTTGACGCTCCATGGCCTTGACCTCGGCAAACAAAGCTTCGGCAAGCAACTCGAGCGCTTGCTCCTCAGCCAAAAGCTCCGATGCGATCGAGCGCATGCGACGCACGCCCCAGGCAAGGTTCACCGCCGTCGGGCGAGCCGTTTCAACCTCATGCGAGACATCGGCAAGCTCTTGGGCGAAAACGTCATGAGCACAGGCGCACCCAGCTTCCCTGGCTTTCGGAACGCCGCAATTGCCTGCCCAAAGAGCAATGGCGGCGGCACCCGCAACACCGATCGCAGGTGCTCCGCGCACGGCAAGCGTCTTGATGGCATCCACCACGCATTTCCAGTCCTCGGTGCGCTCCATCACAAGCGCGCCCGGCAGCAATCGCTCGTCAATGTATTCGAAGGCAAAGGCGCCACTTTCAGTTTTGACAAGTTCAAGCGTTCTCGGCAATTGACTTAGATCAAACATCCGCATATACCTTCGATAAGCAGCTTAAATTCAGGCAACGATTGTAACACGCGCTCCGCCATGCCCTACGTATTCCGGATCCTAATGCAAAGGTGCCCCGACACAAAATGCCGGGGCACCGAAGAATCAAAGGGACAGACGCGCTTACGCGAGAGCTGCCTGAGCTGCCGCAAGGCGGGCCACCGGCACGCGATAGGGCGAACAGCTGACATAGTCAAGACCGATTCCGTGGAAGGTCTTGATGGAATCCGGGTCGCCGCCGTGCTCACCGCAGACACCGCAAACGATGTCCGGGTTGCCCTCGTGACCAAGCTCAACGCCCATCTTCACCAGCTTGGCAACGCCCTTGTCGACGGTTGCGAAGGGGTTGTAGGGCAGCAGGCGCTGCTCGAGGTACTGCGGAACGAACTCGCCCTCGACGTCGTCACGGCTGAAGCCGAAGGTGGTCTGAGTGAGGTCGTTGGTGCCAAAGCTGAAGAAGTCGGCCTTGCCTGCGATCTCGTCGGCGGTCACTGCAGCACGCGGAAGCTCGATCATGGTACCGATCGGGATCTCAAGCTCAATGCCCTCGGCCTCTGCTACCTCGGCGATGACCTGCTCGGCAACGCCACGAAGCTTAGCAAGCTCGTCAACCACGGAAACCAGCGGGATCATGATCTCGGGCTTGGGATCGAGGCCCTCCTTCTTCAGCTGAGCCATAGCGGTGGCGATAGCCTTCACCTGCATGGTGGGAAGAATGGGGTATACGATGCCGAGACGGCAGCCGCGCATGCCGAGCATGGGGTTGGCCTCTGCGAAGGAGTCGATCTTCTCCATAAGCTCGCGCTTGTCGGCGATAAGGGCGGCGTCTGCGCCGGTAGCCTCAAGACGGGCAATCTCGACGTCGAGCGAACGAGCGCTCTCGAGGAACTCGTGCAGCGGCGGGTCAAGCAGGCGAACGATGACCGGCAGGCCGTCCATGGCCTTGAACATGCCGTAGAAGTCGCCAACCTGCGCCTCGAAGAGGTCGGCGATGGCCTTCTGGCGGGTTTCCTCGTCCTCGTTGAGGATGAAGGACTGGATGATCTGCTTGCGGTCGCCCAGGAACATGTGCTCGGTGCGGCACAGACCGATGCCTGCAGCGCCGAAGTTGCGGGAAAGCTTGGCATCCTCAGGATTGTCGGCATTGGCGCGAACGCCCAGGGTGCGGAATTCGTCTGCCCACTCGAGGATGGTGTCGAGGTCGCCGGTAAGCTCAGGCATGACAAGCTCGACTGCGCCGAGAACCACGATGCCCGTGGTGCCGTCGATGGAGACCATGTCGCCCTCGCGGATGATGATGTCGGTACCGGAAACGATGGCCTGCTTCTTTTCGGCGTCAATCTTAAGAGCTTCGACGCCGCAAACGCAGGGAGCGCCCATGCCGCGTGCGATAACAGCCGCATGAGAGGTCTTACCACCGTGAGAGGTAAGAATGCCCTCGGCAGCGATCATGCCAGCGAGGTCGTCAGGGTTGGTCTCCCAGCGAACGAGCACGCACTTACGGCCGGCCTCAGCAAGGGCCACGGCGTCAGCAGCGCTGAAGACGGCTTCGCCAACAGCTGCGCCGGGGCTTGCGTTGAGGCCCTTGGCGATGACGTCGTACTTGGCGTTCTTGTCGAACTGCGGGTGGAGAAGCTGATCGAGCTGATCGGGGTCAACGCGAAGAACGGCCTCTTCCTTGGAGATCAGGCCCTCCTTCTGCATTTCGATAGCGATGCGAAGGGCTGCTGCTGCGGTACGCTTTCCAACGCGAGTCTGCAGCATCCAAAGCTTGCCCTGCTCAATGGTGAACTCGATGTCGCACATGTCGCGGAAGTGGTTCTCGAGAACGACGAAGATGTCTTCGAGTTCCTGGCCGGCCTGCTCAAGGCCCTCGACGTACTTCAGCTCGGCAATGGGGCTCGTGTTGCGGATGCCGGCAACAACGTCTTCGCCCTGGGCGTTGACGAGGTAGTCGCCGTAGAATTCCTTTTCGCCGTTAGCGGGGTTGCGGGTGAAAGCAACGCCGGTAGCGGAGGTGTTGCCCTTGTTGCCAAAGACCATGGACTGAACGTTAACTGCGGTGCCGAGGTCATCGGCAATCTTGTTCTTCTGGCGATACAGGACCGCACGCGGGTTGCCCCAGGAGCCGAAGACCGCCTCGATGGCAAGCTGCAGCTGCACGGTGGGATCCTGCGGGAACTGGACAAAGCCGTCAACGACGAGCGCCGGGTAGTCGGCAGCGTCAACGTTGTCCTTGAAGATCTGCTTGAACTCGCCGACGAGCTCCTGCAGGTCCTCAGCGGTGAGGTCGGTGTCGGAAGCCACGCCACGAGCGTTCTTCATGGCGGTGATGGCGTTCTCGAACAGGTCGCCGTCGAGGTTCATGACGACGTTGGAGAACATCTGGATGAAGCGACGATAAGAGTCCCAGGCAAAGCGGGGATTCTCGGTCTGCTTGATGAGGCCGTGGATAGACTGGTCGTTGAGGCCGAGGTTGAGAACGGTGTCCATCATGCCGGGCATGGACATAGGTGCGCCAGAGCGAACGGAAACGAGCAGCGGATCGTCGGAATCGCCGATCTTCTTACCCATACGCTCCTCGAGGTCAGCGCGGTACTGCGCGATCTCGTCGAGGGCGCCCTCAGGCCAGGCGTTGCCCGCGTTGGAGTACTCCATGCAGGTCTGGCAGGTGATGGTAAATCCCGGAGGAACCGGAAGTCCGATGTTTGCCATCTCGGCGAGGTTTGCACCCTTGCCGCCGAGGACGTACTTCATGTCCTTGTTGCCTTCAGTGGCGTTGACGCCTTCGGCATTCTTACCAAATGCGTACACGCGCTTGACTTGATCAGTCACCTTTTTCTCCTTAAAGCATGCACAGTGTGCTTCTCCACCTTTTTGGCACGGGCGCAAATCAACCCATGCCTACAACAGAATCGCGCTTCGGGCAAACGACATCGTTTCACGGAACACGAAACCAGCAAGGATAATCCTTGTAACAGGGTGATTTTAGCCCAATGGAGAAAAAGGAAAAGGGCAAGTGCGCTGGCAATACACCAAAAGCACCTGAACGGCTTGCAAACTTAGCTGATATCGTCGCAGAAATCAGGGTGAGAGCGCTCGTAATAGCGCAGGATCTCCTGTGCGGTTTCCTCTACCGCGCGGTTTTCCGTGTGCACCACGATGCAGCCGAGCTTGCGCATAAGAGCACGGGACTTCTCCAAGTCCTCGTAGACGTACTCGGGATCAGCATAGCGCGGGGCGACGAAACTCGCCGACCCTATGCGACGCTTGCGAATGCCGATCAGCACCTCGGCGCTGGTCATCAGGCCGAACAATCGGGTGCGCTCAACCTTGTACACCTCGCTCGGCGGTTCGGTGGATGGGTCAAGGGGAATGTTGGCGACCTTGTAGCCCTGCTGCGACAGATAGATGGAAAGGGGTGTCTTGGAGGTGCGGGATACGCCGATGAGCACGATGTCGGCATCGGTGAGATCCTGCGGGTTGCGCCCGTCGTCATGCGCAATGGTGAACTCCACGGCTTCGATGCGGCGGAAGTAGTTCTCGCCGATAGCACGAAGACTTCCAGGCTCGCGAAGAGGCTCGATACCCGAAGCGTGAGCGATGGCATCAACCGCAGCGGACATAAGGTCAACGGCGATGACCGAAGGGTGCTCGGCCAAATATTGCTCGAAAGCGTCGTGAAGGTGAGCGCTGACCAGGGTGTAGAACACAAGGATCTGATCGTTTTGATAGCGCTCGAGGTATTGCTCGCGGCGCTTGTCGAGAAAGCCGCGGATCGACTCGAAGTCCTTAACGCCCGAAAGCAGGCGAATCTTAGGCTCACTCACCCCGAACTGCACAGCGGCGGCACGTGCAAGCGCTTGCGCCGTCACGCCCGTGGAGTCACTGACCACGTGAATCGTGGGGACTTCTTTGCGCTGTGCAGACGGAGTGATATCAGTCATAGAAGAAGGCCTTCCCTACTTTGCCTTCGCCATCTTGCCGAAGTCGGCGACGTTGGCAAACACGGCGACGAAGCGGTTGAGAACCTTCATGCGGTTGGCGCGAACAGCCAGGTCCTCGTCCATGATCATGGTGCGCTCGAAGAACAGGTCGATCGGAGCGCGCAGGGAGGCAAGCTCGCTCAAGGCGTTTGCGTAGTCATCAGCCGCAAGCGCTGCCGCAACACGGCTCTCGGCCTGAGTGATGGCGCAGGTGAGCGCATGCTCGATCTCAGAAAGCATGGCCTCGTCGAAGTCGATGCCGGCGTCAGCGTCACGCAGGTTGTTGGCGCGAGCATAGGCGGTAGCCAGGTCATCGAAGGTCTCAGCCTGACCGGAGCGTGCAGCCTCAAGGGCGCGAACGCGGGTAATGATGACGGCAGGCTCGTCAGCGCCAGTTGCAAGAACCGCATCAATGGTGTCGGGGGCGTTGCCGCCGTCACGCAGGATGACCTTGGTGCGGGTGACAAAGAAGTCGACGATCTCAGCACGCACTGCGGCAAGGTCAAACTCCACGCCAGCAGCAGCGTAAGTGGCAAGGGAGGCATCGATGGCATCCGCAAGCGAAACGGGAAGACCGGCCTCGAGCATGGCAATGATGCCAATGGCGCTGCGACGAAGAGCGAAGGGATCGGAAGAGCCCGTGGGACCCTGGCCTACGGAGAACAGGCCGCAGATGGTGTCGATCTTGTCAGCCATTGCCACAACCTTGCCCACGTTGGACTCGGGAAGCTCGTCGCCGGCAAAGCGCGGACGGTAGTGATCGGAAATCGCCTGGGCAACCTGGTCAGTCTCCCCTGCAGCCTTGGCGTAATAAGAGCCCATGATGCCCTGAACGGCGGTGAACTCAAAGACGGCGCTGGTGGTCAGGTCAGCCTTGGCCAGATAGCCGGCACGCTTGGCGTCAGCAACATCAGCCTCATCGAGACCCGCTTCAACGGCAAAGTCGCCGGCGAGCTTCTGAATGCGCTCGGCCTTGGCGAGCATAGATCCGAGGGACTCCTGGAAGGTCATCTCGGCAAGGCCCTCGACGTAAGCCTCGAGCGGCTTCTTGAGGTCCTCGTCGTAGAAGAACTTGGCGTCGTAGAGGCGAGCTGCGACAACGCGCTGGTTGCCGTCAATGATGTTGGCTTCATAGGCGGCATCGCCGTTGGAAGTGATGATGAACTTGTTGGCAAGGGATCCGTCGGCCTGGAACAGCGGGAAGTAGCGCTGATGCACGAGCATGGCGTCAACCGTGATCTCCTTCGGCACGGCAAGGAACAGCTCGTCGAAGGAGCCGACCATGACGGTGGGATACTCGCAAAGGTTGACGACCTCTTCCATGGTCTTTGCCGGAAGCTCGGAAACCAGGCCCGTCTTCGCCTCGACCTCAGCAACCTGCTTGCGAATGATGGCCTCGCGCTCGGCTTCGGAGGGCACGACGTAGTTAGCGCGCAGGGTCTCGATCAGCTTGCAAGCGCAGGGAACCTCGTGAGGACCGGGTGCCAGGAAGCGGTGGCCCCAGGTCATGTTGGTAGCCTCAAGACCGGCAAACTTAACCGGAATAACGGTTTCGCCCAGCATGGCGAACAGCCAGCGAACCGGACGGCTGAAGCGATCCTCCAGACTGCCCCAACGCTGGGTCTTCGGCCAGGAGATGGAGGTGATAAGGCTTGCCAGCAGCTCGGGAAGCAGCTCTGCAGTGCTGCGGGAGGCTACGCTCTTGACAGCGTAGACGTATTCGACACCGTTTTCATCGCGACGCTCGAGAGCGCTTGCATCAACACCCTTTCCACGTGCGAAGCCAAGGGCTGCCTTGGTGGGGTTGCCTTCAGCGTCGAAGGCGATCTTGGCGGACGGGCCGCGGAAGACCTCTTCGAAGGCTTCAGTTGCCTCGGGAACTTCGGTAACTACGACGACGAGACGACGGGGGGTGGTGTACACCTCGATCTCACCGTAGGAGATGTTAGCGGCTGCGAAGGCGTCACGCACAAGGGTGCCGAGCTGGTTCGTAGCTGCATGCAGGGGAAACGCCGGCAGCTCTTCGGTGCCGATCTCGAAAGCAAGAGTCTTGTTTGCCATCTTAGGCCTCCTCTCCCTCATCAGCGACCGGTGCCTGGCCCACCACGTGCTCGAGATAGCTTGCGCAGCAAGCCTTGGCGATGGTGCGGACGCGCAGGATGTAGCCCATGCGCTCGGTCTGGGAAATAACGCCGCGTGCGTCAAGCAGGTTGAACGCATGCGAGCACTTCAGCACGTAGTCATAAGCGGGCAGCGGAAGACCGGCTTCGAGGACGCGGTTGCACTCTGCCTCATAGCGGTCGAACTCGCCGAAGAGCAGATCGGTGTCGGCCACCTCGAAGTTGTAGGCCGAGAACTGACGCTCGTTTTCCAGAAAGACGTCGCCGTAGGTGAACTCGACGCCGTCATCACCGCGAGACCAGATGATGTCATAGACCGAATCAACGCCCTGGATGTACATGGTCAGACGCTCGAGGCCATAGGTGATCTCAGCGGGAACAGGCTTGCACTCAAAGCCGCCAACCTGCTGGAAGTAGGTGAACTGGGTGACTTCCATGCCGTCGATCCAGACTTCCCAACCAAGACCCCATGCGCCAAGCGTAGGGCTCTCCCAGTCGTCCTCGACGAAGCGGACGTCGTGCTCGTTCACGTCAATGCCGATGGCACCAAGGCTGTCGAGATACAAGTCCAAAACGTTATCGGGCGAAGGCTTCAGCAGCACCTGGTACTGATAGTAGTGCTGAAGGCGGTTGGGGTTCTCACCGTAGCGACCGTCGGTGGGACGGCGGCTCGGCTGAACGTAGGCGGTGCGCCAGGTGTCGGGACCGAGCGCCCTCAAGGTAGTTGCGGTATGGAAGGTACCCGCACCAACCTCGTTGTCGTACGGCTGCAAAATGACGCAGCCCTGGTCTGCCCAGAAGCGCTGCAGATTCATGATGACGTCTTGGAACGTCGGCGGCAGGGCTGCTTGCGCGCAATCAGGCGCCTTGTTTTCGGTCGACATGACTCTCCTTTGTCTCTTTCCTATGCGAACGCGCACGCTTAGCTTACGTGCGCGAACTACTCAACTCTATTACATCCCCTACGACAACAAGCCGATGCTCTCGACTGGCCAATAGGTAAGCACCGCCTTACCGGTAACCGTCGACGCCTTCACCGCGCCGAAGTAGCGCGAATCCTGCGAGTTGGTCCTGTTGTCTCCCATGACCCAAATGCAACCGTCGGGCACGGTGTAGGGATAGCTAATCGAAGTTCCGAAAGCCGGTGTAAGGGGATACGACGGCAATCCGTCAGTGTAGGGCTCATCGAGCACCTCGCCATCAACCACCACGCTGCCATCAACAAGATCAACTGTCTGACCGCCCGTGGCGATGACGCGCTTGATGAGGACACGAGAGGGAATCTCGGGATCTTCGAAGGTGACGATATCACCCGCTTGAGGCTCTTCGAAGTAGTAGCTCACCTTCTCGGCGAAAACCATGTCGCCAGTCATGATGGTTCGCTCCATTGAGCCAGAGGGGATCTCATAAGCCTGAAATACGAAGGTACGCAAGCCGAAGGACAGCGCTAAGACAAGGGCAACCATGCCCAAGAAGCTCAAGGCGCTGCGGATAAATCCCTTACCTCGGTTATTGGCGTGCTCCCCCGAATACATGGCCTCCCCCTTTCTTCGCTCGGCTCAAAATTGACGTACAGGCAGGTATGATAGCGCTTTAATCTCCTGCCCCGCTACCCTGCTTCAAAGTATTCAGAAATTTCCGATCAGCGGACTCTAGATCGAAAACTTCCAGCAGGTCAGGACGCAGGTCAAAGGTCCTTTTCAGGCTTTGCTCACGACGCCATTTGGCGATGGCTGCATGGTTTCCCGAAAGCAAGATATCAGGCACCGCTTTACCCCTGAAACTTGCGGGACGCGTGTACTGGGGATACTCCAGCAAACCGCTCGTGAAGCTTTCGTCAACCGGGCCGTCTTCAGCACCAAGAACACCGGGGATTTTGCGCACCACCGCGTCGATGACCACCATGCTTGCAAGCTCACCGCTGGTGAGAACGTAGTCACCCAGCGAGATCACGTGATCAGCCAGGGCATAGGCGCGCTCATCTATGCCCTCGTAGTGACCGCAGATGAACAGCAGACGATCCTCTTGCGCGAGCTCGGTTGCAAAGGCGTCGTCAAAGGCGCGTCCCTGAGGCGCCAGAAACACCACCTTAGGTATAGGAAGCCCCGCATCGGCATACTGGGGGTAGGGACCTGTCCTCGGGCAGACGGGCTGCTTGATTTCTGCAGCCGAATCGTCATCACAGGAGGTGATGCCCGCGATATCCTCATAGGCTTCGAAGATGGGCTCGCACTTCATCACAAGACCAGCGCCTCCGCCATAGGGCGAATCATCCGTCGTGCGATGCCTGTCGTAGGTCCAATCACGCAGGTCATACGCGCAGAACTGAAGGATGCCCTTCTCCTGCGCGATGCGCATCATCGAGCTACCCATGACGGATTCGTACATATTCGGAAACGTGGAAAGCGTTTCGATGATCATGCGGCTACCTTTGTGCGTTCAAACCAACTAGAGATCAAGCAAACCCGGGGCGAGATCCATGAGGATGCACTGCTCCTCTTCGTCTATCTCGACGATAAACTCCTCCACAAGGGGAATAAGCGCTTCCGACTTACCTTCGCGGGAAACAACCATGAGGGGCTGAAGGGGTCGGTCTTCGATGCAGTCCACCTCTCCGACAAAACCCTGCGTCTGGTCGAACACGCGCCAGCCTTCCCAGGTGAGATACTCGGATTCATCCTCGAAGGATTCGAGGTCAAGCTCATCCCTGCGAGCAAGGCAGTGGCAGCCCACCAGGGCCTCAGCCACTTCCGCATCCCCCACCTGCTTGAAAAACACGATGGCTTCAAAGTCATCGCGGAAACGCAGAGATTCAACCGTAACCCTACGAGGAGCGTCGAGAACGGGTGGCACCAAGGCCAGCTCCATGCCCTCAGACAGCAAAAGAGGAAGGCCCGCAGCGCTACGCGCGACGAGCCCTCCATTTAGATTCTTGGTATGCGCCAACTCGGCGATATCAATCCATTCGCGCATTAATCAATGAGCTCCACTTCTACCTGCGCGCCAGAACGAGACGCAGCGGCACGAGCAAGCGTGCGAATAGCCTTGATAACGCGACCCTGGCGACCGATAACCTTGCCGGCGTCTTCCTCGTTCACACGAATCTCGACGAGAATGGGGCCATCCTCGGTCTCGAAGGCGTCAATCTCCAGCTCTTCGGGAACCTCAATGAGCGGACGGACAACCGACTCGACGAGACCTGCGAGGTCTTCCGTCAGATCGGTCATGGTCTTAAGCGTTCTCGCGGGCGTTCTTCAGCAGACGAGCGACGGTGTCGGTCGGCTGAGCGCCATTAGCGATCCACTTGTCAACCTTCTCCATGTCAAACTGAACCATGACCGGCTCGGTGCAGGGGTTGTAGCGGCCAACCTCCTCGATGAAACGACCGTCGCGGCGAGCCTGAGCGTTAGCGACAACGATGCGGTAGTACGGGCGCTTCTTAGCACCATGACGAGCGAGGCGAATCTTAACAGCCATGAAGTAAAACTCCTTTTTGATATGTATCATTCGATATTGCGTACACTGCTCACGCAGTGCAGCGAAAACAGCAATTGTTTATATTACCGTTGAAAACTAGTTTGCGCAAGTAAATTGCGCTTTTTCTTCACGCTTCTTGGGCTAGTGGGGCGCAGCTCCCGCAGCCATTAGTCAAGTTACTGCTCGAGCATTTTCTGCAGCTCGCGCATCTCGGACATGCTCATACCGCCCATACCCGGAATGCGAAGACCGCGCGACTTCTTTCCCTTCTTACCCTTCTTGCCCTTGCGCGACTGCTCCATGTTCGCCGTCATCTTACGAACCATTTTCTTGGTCTCGTTGAACTTCTTGATGACCTGGTTCACTTCCTGAACGGTAGTGCCCGCTCCCTTTGCAATGCGGGCGCGACGGCTGCCGTTGATGATTTCGGGCTTCTCGCGCTCCTTCTTGGTCATGGAGTTGATGATGACCTCCATGCGATCGAGCGCGGCCTCGTCAACCTGACCGCTTCCGAGCGCCTTGTCACCGCCAGGGAGCGCGCTGATGAGCTTCGACACACCGCCCATCTTCTGAATCTGACGGTTCATGGTGATGAAGTCGTCAAAGGTGAGGTTTCCCTTAGCCATGCGATCGGCCTCTTCGGCCTCGATGGCGTCCTCCTGCTGCTGAACGCGAACGGCGGTCTCGATAAGGCTCACCACATCGCCCATGCCAAGGATGCGCTTGGCCATGCGGTCGGGGTGAAACTCCTCGAGGGAATCGGGCTTTTCGCCGGAAGAGATGAACTTGATGGGCTTGCCGGTGACCTCGCGAATGGAAAGCGCGCCGCCGCCACGAGCGTCGCCATCCATCTTGGACATGATGACGCCGTCGAAGTCCACGCGTTCCGCAAAGGCCTCGACCACGTTGACCACGTCCTGGCCAGTCATGGCGTCAACAACCATGAGAATCTGATCGGGTTTGGTAGCCGCCTTGATGGCTGCGGCCTCGTCCATCATTTCCTCATCGACGTGCAAACGGC
>CAYZCY010000008.1:0-48665 GCA_964477115.1 uncultured Eggerthellaceae bacterium
TTTATGAACTTTGCCCCAAAAAACTCCTTGCCAAGTATTATATGAATCCGTATAATACTTCCTTGCGCCATGGTGGGTGTGGCCTAGTTGGCTAAGGCGCCAGATTGTGGCTCTGGAGATCGTGGGTTCGAGTCCCATCATCCACCCCAGCGCGCTTGAAAATTTTAAAAATTTAGTCTTGCGTTGAATAAATGTTTAGACTAAAATAATCAGGCGCTTTGAGCGCTGCGAGTTTTGGACCATTAGCTTAGTTGGTAGAGCAGGGGACTCTTAATCCCAAGGTCGAAGGTTCGAGTCCTTCATGGTCCACCACGAATTTTCGGGTCAGCCCATTGCGGCTGACCTTTTTATATTCTTGGCTTTATGCCTAAGCACACGGGGGCGTAGCTCAATGGTGGAGCAGGGGACTCATAATCCCTTGGTTGTCGGTTCGAGCCCGGCCGCCCCTACCACCTATCAACACGGTCGCCTGTACGGCGGCCTTTTTTCTTTTCACTCGGCTTGCTTGTCCATTCCAAATTGGTCAAACCGATGCGTCGATTCTTGTTCAAAAGGTACTGGTCGTATATCGTCGGGGCCTCGGAAGCCACATAGGCAAAGGCTTTTGAGATCGACGTTCGATTGCATCCGAGGAGCATGGCTATATCACCCCTCGAAAGATACACATTGCTTTTGATCAAGGTTCTCATGAGAAGCAGAACTTTTTTCTGGATTGATTCTGCGCGGAGGATAGCCGAAAGCTGTATGGCATCACCGGAATGCAGTACCGAGGATTGCAGCGTGCTTAGCGCAAAATGCTTGTCGGTTTCCAGCAATTTGAGAAATGCCTCGTGGCTGAAGGTGGCCATGACGCAATCGGTGAGATAGGTCATAACGCAGTAAGACTGAGGCTGCTCGATGGACCACGTTCTCCCGAATGCGGTAGCATCAAGCCCCAAGATCCTTCCCGGAAGATTGAGTGCGAAGATGGGCAAAGCCTGACTAGTGTCGGCCGCGTCTGTTTCTCGAAAGGATCCGCAAATCGCCCCATCCAAAATGATGTGCATCTCTTTGTTGAACTCTTCGTAAAAGCGCAAAGAGCCTTTCTTTATGAGGTGACGCTGGCATTGCCCGCATAGTTTCCTTCTTGTGGAGGGTGGAAGGCTGGCGCAAAAAGTGTTGTCGGAGCAGCTGTTCATGGTTCCTCCCAATGCGGCCTTTGCTAAATGTGCAACATGGATTCAGTATGCAGTTTGCGAGCATAAATAATGATGAAAACTCATCATTGAATTGCATTATACCGAACATCCAAGCAGCGTCTCAGGGGGATAGTCTTAGCCTAATCAGCCAGGAGGCTGAGAGTGTCGATTACGAGGAGAGGGTGATATGGAATACAAGCTGAGAAAGCACGAGCAGGGGGCTCGCTGGGTATCCGTTCCCTGTTGGCACAATTGCGGTGGTGCCTGCCTGATCAAAGCTCTTGTACGCGATGGCGAGGTACTTCGCATGAAGACCGACGACGTGTATCCCGACTCATGGGAGCGTCCTCAGGTTCGCTCTTGCCCCATGGGTCATGCCATGCACAAGCAGGTTCTTGGTGAAGACAGGCTTCTTCATCCCATTAAGCGTAAGCACTACAGTCTCGAAGCGCCTCATGGAGAGTTGCGCGGAATTGACGAATGGGAGCGTATCAGCTGGGATGAAGCTCTCGACATCTTCGCAGCCGCTCTCAAAAAGGCAAAGGCCGAGCATGGCAACGAGTCCATCGTCTACATGAACATGACAAATCTCGAGGGTTATCTCGGGGGCGTTCTTTCCGCGTTTGGCGGTTACTTCGACACCTGCGGAACTCAGTCGGTGGGAAGCTTTGGCTTGGCAAACGCCCAATTTGGCTGGGCTGCCCTGGGTGGAAACTCTAACGATCGCATGGACCTGGAGAACTCGGAATACATAGTGCTCATGGGTCATAATGCGGTTTGGTGTGCCTTCGGAAATCCCGGCGTCTACCTTAAGCGAGCAAAGGAAAAGGGAAGCAAGTTCGTATTCGTCGGCCCCGAGTACTCCGAGACAGCGGCGTTCACCAACGCTTTGTGGATTCCCGTACGACCCGGTGGCGACACCGCGTTGCTGTTGGGTGTCGCCTATGTGATGATCACGCGCGACGAAGACGGATCGCTTATCGATTGGGACTTCCTCAACCGCTGCACCGTCGGCTTCGACGCCGATCATATGCCGGTTGACGCGAAGACCAACGAGAGCTTCATGGACTACGTTCTCGGTGAGTCCGATGGCGTTCCTAAGACCCCCGAGTGGGCAAGCGAGCTGTGCGGCACCCCCGTTGAGCTCATCGAGCAGTTTGCCGAAATCGTTGGATGCAAAAATGACGTGTCCTTCCACTCCAACGCTGCTGCCGCTCGTTGCAAGGGCTCGGAAAACTATCCGCAAATGCTTATGACCATCGCTGCTATGGGCGGTCACTACGGCAAGCCGGGCAACTCCGCTTCCAACGATCAGTATTACGGTGCCATGAACTCCGGCATGCTGGTAGTTGGTCCCATGGGTGGCACTCCTGCCCAGTTCGGCAATGCGGGTAACCCCGTGAACAAGTCCGCATCTATGGACGTGCTGTGGGATGCAATTCTTGACGGCGAGTATTGGGATGCTGGCAACAACTTGCTGGCCATGCATGGCAACACGGTGGCAGGCCCCCATCCCATTACCAAGGAGAAAGCGAACATTCGCGTTCTTGTGAGCGAATGCAACAACTACCTCGCTTCTCAGGCCAACACCAACCGCGGTATCGAAGCCTTCCGCAAGGTTGACTTCGTGTGGGCAAGCGCTTATTACATGAAACTCGATGCTCAGTACGCCGACGTTGTGGTGCCCATTACCACGCGTTGGGAGAATCTGCAGGGCAACCTGTACCCGTCTTTCAAGGACAAGGAAAACAGCTACGCCTATCGCGCTCCGCTGCCTCGTCAGGGAGAAAGCCGTCCCGATATCGAGATTGCGAGCGGTCTTGCTGAGCGCCTCGGCCTTGATTATGCCGCCATTAACCCCGAATCCGACAAGCAGCGCTGGATGGATCAGATGGCGCAAACCGTCATCCTGGGCTTCCTTCCCGACGGCAACCCCATGCCTGTCGTCGAGATCACTCAGGAAGACCTTGATCGCTACGAGGTGAAGGGTATGCCTCATCCCGGCCTGGTTCCCCTTGAGAAGTACATCGAAGACGGAGTGTTCCGTCTCCAGCGTGAACCCGGCGATCGTTTCCAGAACATTGCCATGAAGGATTTCCGCGATGATCCCGAAACCCATCGCCTTCAGACGACCGTTTCCGGCAAGCTGGAGATTTACTGCCAGGCTAAAAGCGATTGGTACGACATGGTCAACGGCTACGCCGATGGTGGCGAAGGTGTGCTGGACTACGTTCGCGTAAGCCCGCTTCCGAAGTACCTCGATGCTCCCTTGAGCTACAAGGACTCCTTTGTGGATTGGGAGAACAAGGTGAAGGGCCCCTATCCGGTGCAGATGACGCACCTGCACTATATGCGCCGCGCTCATACCGACCTGGACAACGTCCCCTGGTTGCGCGAGGCTTTCGTGAACCCCGTGTTCATCAACAAGCAGGACGCTGCCGAGCGCGGCATCAAGACCGGTGACACGGTTCGCGTTTTCAATGAAAACGGCGAGTTCCTCCGTCCCGCTTCGGTTACTCGCACCGTCATGCCGGGAGTCATCATCGTTCCCCATGGTGCCAGCGCCCGCATTGATCGAGAGACCGGCATAGACCTCTCCGGTGCCGACAACATGCTGACGGCATCTAATCGCACCACCACTCCGTTCTTGAACGGATGGAACTCCAATCTCGTTCAGTACGAGAAGTACGAAGGGTCTATCGAATTGATTCCTGACTGCGAAATGCCTCTCATCGTCCCGCAGGCCGGAAGATAGGAAGGAGGGCATCATGACGAAACTGGGCTTTTACTTTGACGCAGAAAGCTGCATTGCTTGTCATACCTGTCAGATTGCCTGCAAGGACGTGAACAATCTCGACGTTGGAGTGAACTACCGTATCGTGCGCTCTTTTTGCACGGGAGAGGGCTGGGCTCCTCGGGCCTACAACCTGTCGCTTTCCATGGTGGGATGCGATCTGTGCTCTGAGCTGCGTGAGATTGGCGAGGATCCCGCTTGCGTCGCCTCTTGTCCGATGAGGGCGCTTGAGTTCGGCGGCATCGACGAGCTTCGCGAGAAGCATGCAGGCGAGCCTTTGAGCGACGGTTGTCCCGCTGTTCCCAATGAGGAGATGGCAAACAAGAACTTCATCATGCGAATCAAGGACTGCATGATGGACGCAGATTACGAAGAGTACCTGATTTAAGCTGCCTTGCTATATACTGTCTCTTTGTGTTTACAGCGCGAAAGCGTGATTTACGAGGAGGGCGGGTCCAAACCGCCCTCCCAGATTGAAAGAGGCCCCAATGAGCAGCGATACCTTCCAGGCAAGCAAGAAGATCAGCGACGAGATCAAGGCGGATCTTCCGCTTCATCCCGAGAAGTACACCATGCTGACCGGTGACCGACCCACTGGTCGCCTGCACATGGGCCACTATTTCGGCACCATCAAGGAGCGCGTCAAGCTGCAGGAGCTTGGCATCACCACCCGTATCATCATTGCCGACTACCAGGTCATCACCGACCGCGACACCACGGCCAACATCGCCGACAACGTTCACAACATGGTCATCGACTACATGGCCTGCGGCATCGATCCGGAGAAGACCATCATCTTCACCCACTCCTCTGTTCCTGCCCTCAACCAGCTCATGCTGCCCTTCCTCTCCCTGTGCACCGAGGCGGAGCTCATGCGCAACCCCACCGTCAAGTCCGAACAGGAGGCATCAGGACACGCCCTCACCGGCCTGCTTCTGACCTATCCCGTTCATCAGGCATGTGACATTTTGTTCTGCAAGGGCAACGTCGTCCCCGTTGGCAAGGATCAGCTGCCGCACATCGAGCAGACCCGTCAGATCGCCCGCCGCTTCAATGATCGTTACGCGCCCGTATTCCCCGAGCCGCACGGCCTTCTGACCGAGGCTGTCGAGATCCCCGGCCTTGACGGTCGCAAGATGTCGAAGAGCTACGGCAACGCCATCGCTCTTTCCGCCACCGCAGAGGAAACCGCCAAGCTCATCAAGAAGTCCAAGACCGACTCCGAGCGCTTCATCACCTTTGACAAAGAGAACCGCCCAGGCGTTTCCGCCCTGCTTACCACCGCAGCTCTCTGCACCGGCCGCTCTGAAGTTGAGATCGCGGAAGAGATAGGCAACGATGGCTCTGGCGCTCTGAAGAAGTACGTCACCGCCGCCGTTAACGACTACCTGGCTCCCATTCGCGCTCGCCGTGAGGAGCTGCTCAAGGATATGGACTACGTGCGTGATGTCCTCGCAGAGGGCAACCGCAAGGCCAACGAGATTGCCAACGCAACACTCGATGAGGTTCGCGAGGCAATGGGCATGGTTTACTAAACTTACCTCTTGCAAGGTATTTTCTAAAGCGTTAAAATATTTATCCGCTGTCGAGCAAATGCTCGAAGCCTTATGGTCGCTTGGCTCAGCGGGAGAGCATCGCCTTCACACGGCGGGGGTCACAGGTTCAAATCCTGTAGCGACCACCATGAACTCAAGGGGCCTGACGAAAGTCGGGCCCTTTTTCATTTCGCTTGTTGATTGGTGGATTGAGGGACGACTCGATGATTCTTCAGACCGAGCATATTTCCAAGGCATACGGCGGGCGCCAGCTTTTCAAGGACGTCACCTTTCGCTTGGAAGAATACGATCGCTTAGCCCTTGTGGGTCCGAACGGTGCCGGCAAGACCACCTTGCTCAACATTATCTCTGGCGAAGATGACCCCGATGAGGGCCGCATTCTGTTTGCGAAGGGCGCCCGCGTGGGTTACCTCGAGCAGGAAGCCATCGAGATGGGGGAGGCACCCGTGTTCGAGGAGGTCATCTCCTCGCAGGTTGAGGTGCTTGAGGCCGAGCGCCGTCTGAGGCAGCTCGAAGACTCCTTGGGGGACAACCCCACCGAGCAGCAGCTCGCCGCCTGCGGTCGCGCACGCGACGCATACGAGATGATGGGCGGTTATTCCCTTGAGGCCAAGGTGCGCGGCGTGCTCTTCGGCCTGGGCTTCAAGGAAGAAGACATGCGCAGGCTTACCACCGAGTATTCGGGTGGCTGGCAGATGCGTATCGCCCTTGCAAAGTTGCTCATCCGCAATCCCGAAATCCTTCTGCTCGACGAGCCTACTAACCACCTCGATCTCGAATCGGTGCGCTGGCTCGAAGGCTTTCTGCGCAGCTATCAGGGCACGGTGATCGTGGTCAGCCACGATCGCGCCTTCATGGACAACATGGTCGACCGCGTTGCCGAGATCGACAATGGCGAGGTCAACCTGTACAAGGGTAACTACTCCGCCTACCTGCGCCTGCGCGCCGAGCGCATCGAGCGCTTGCGCATAGAAAAGGCCAAGCAGGACGAGGAGCTGGCGCACCTGCAGGCCTTCGTCGACAAGTTCCGCTACAAGGCCACCAAGGCCAAGCAGGCTCAGGAGCGCGCGCGCCGCATCGAGAAGATCATGGCCGAGCGCATCGAGATCCCGGAAGAGAAGAAGACTGTTAAGTTCAACTTCGTGCAGCCTCCGCGTACGGGAGAGACGGTGGTTAAGGCGCGCGGCCTGAAGAAGCACTACGGCGAAAACAAGGTCTACGATGGCGCGGACTTCACCATGTACCGCGGAGACAAGATCGCGCTCGTCGGCCCTAACGGTGCCGGTAAGTCCACTTTGCTCAAGATGATCGCGGGCGTGCTCGAGCCCGATGCGGGAAGCATCGACTACGGCGTGCACGTGTCGCTTACGTACTACGCCCAGCACCAGCTTGAAGAGCTGCAATCGGGCAACACCGTATTCGAGGAGCTCGATCGCGTGGCGCCTGCTTGGACCATCTCTCAGGTACGCACCCTGCTCGGCGCCTTCCTCTTTCACGGTGATGATGTGGAGAAGAAGGTAAGCGTGCTTTCGGGTGGCGAGAAGAGCCGTCTGGCTCTAGCCAAGATGCTCGTAGCGCCAAGCCCCCTGTTGTGCCTTGACGAGCCTACGAACCACTTGGACATTTCAAGCTCTGACATTCTCGAGCAGGCCTTGCAGCAGTTCGAGGGCTCCATTCTGTTCATCACGCACGACCGTCATCTGATCCGCCAGGTTGCCAACCGCATCGTCGAGGTGACGCCCGGCAAGATCACGGTGTATGACGGCGACTACGATTACTACCTGTTCAAATCCGGCCAGCTCGACAACCCTGCCTCCGACCAGCACTCCCTGGTTGACGACATGTTTGGAGCCGAAGCTGGTGGCGGTCGATCCTCGAAAACCACCGTTACGGTGAACAGGCGAAACGATCGCATGCCCAGTGCGGCTAAGCCTGCCGCGGCAATCGGCTCTGGTGCCGCGAAGGCCGCTGACAGGTCCACGGACGTTTCGCAAAAGGCTTCCGTCGGCCAGTTGACAGCGCCGAAGGCAAGCGCCCCTAAGACCAAGGAGCAGAAGCGCCGCGAGGCAGAGGCGCGCAACCGCGCCTACGCTGCACTCAAGCATCAGCGCAAGCGTATCGCCGAACTCGATGCCCAGATGGAGCGCGATAACGCCCGCATGGAAGAGCTCCTGTCCCTTATGGCTGATCCCGATTTCTATATCAACGAAAAGGCTTCAAGCGATGCCGTCGCGGAGCACGCGAAACTCAAGGCCCGCATTGCGGATGCCGAGGAAGAGTGGTTCATGCTCAACGAGGAGCTTGAGGAGGAGATGTCCCGTCAGCAGGCCGAGCTAGTCTAGGTGCTCGCTTGGCTAGAGCGTCTTTATCTGCGCGCTCGAGGCGCAGACGCTGCCTGTTTTCAGATAGTGGGAAATGCTTTCAAGCGGTTCGTCTGGCCGCTCGAGGGCCCAGCGCTTGTAGACGGCAAGGACGCCTGCAACGTAGAAGGTCACGCCGTAGCTCACATGCAGGCTATGCGTGGGGTCGTCGATGTCGCACATGGCAAGGATCTCTTCAGTCAGGGGCTTCTCCAGATAAGCCAGCAGGTCCTCGATGGGTACGTAGGGCGCTATGTCGCGCGTGCCAGTGCCTCCTGCAAAGTCTGCGCTCTCGTCCGTTATGCGATGAATTTCCGACATGAGGTCGCTCGGGTCGAGCGAGTCGTGCTTGTGCTTGCTTGCATGCCTAATCTCTTGAGCCATGCGCTTGGCTTCTTCCTTTGCCAAGGACTGCATGAGCGCATCGATTGAGGGGTAATGCAGGTAGAAGGTCTTGCGGTCGATGTTAGCTTCCGCTGCTAAGGCCGAGATGGTGATCTTCTTGAAGTCACGTTCGGATGCAAGTTTGACAAAGGCTTCCTTGATGGCTGCTTCTGTCTTGATGACCCGGCGGTCACTTTCGCGTTTGATCTTGTTGGCCATAATCGGACCTCGTAATTCGTCGGTTGTGGATTATTGGACAAAGCGAGCATAGCCTTTAGGCAAATACCTGACAATTGCCATAATCGGATAGTGCGACAAATAAACCCCTTATATACAAATTTTGGGGAGAAAGCATCATGCCAAGCAATTGACAACCTAGGTTCCAGTTCATGGCACTTACGGTACAATGATGTACTGTCTGTTCTGCAATGCAGACCGATCATTCCAGCCTAGAGAGGTCTACTATGCCCATCGTCGATTACCTGCGTCGCAACGCATCTCAGTACGGTAACGAAACCGCTCTTGTCGCCGTCAATCCGGGAGTCAAAGAGCATCGCCGTATCACGTGGCGTGATTACAATCTTATCGAGAGCTCCGAGCCCAAGGCTTTCCGTCGTGAAATTACCTGGGGCGTTTTCGATGAGAAGGCCAACCGTTTCGCAAACCTGCTCATCGAGCGAGGCATCAAGAAGGGCGACAAGGTTGCCATTCTCATGATGAACTGCATCGATTGGCTTCCCGTGTACTTCGGAGCCCTGAAGGCGGGCGCCATCGCCGTGCCGCTCAACTTCCGCTATACCAGCGATGAGATCGTCTATTGTCTCGGTCTTGCCGAAGCTGACGTCCTCGTGTTCGGCACCCAGTTCGTCGGCCGTATGGAGGATGCGCTTCCCAAACTCGAGCACGACATTCCCATGTTCTTCGTGGGCACCGACTGCCCATCCTTCGCTGAGGACTATGCCGAGCTCACGTCTAACTGCTCCGGTCGTGACCCGATGATTCCCCTGTCCGACTCCGATGACGCCGCAATCTATTTCAGCAGCGGCACCACTGGTTTTCCCAAGGCCATCCTGCACAACCACGAGAGCCTGACCCATGCTGCGCTCACCGAGCAAAACCATCACGGTCAGACCCGTGACGACGTGTTTTTGTGCATTCCCCCGCTGTACCACACGGGAGCGAAAATGCACTGGTTCGGCAGCCTTGTCAGCGGCTCCCGCGCTGTCATTTTGCAGGGCGCAGACCCGCGCACCATCCTCGAAACCGCAAGCGAAGAGCGCTGCACCATCGTATGGCTGCTCGTGCCCTGGGCTCAGGACATTCTGCTTGCCATCGAACGGGGAGATGTAAAGCTTGAGGATTACCATCTTGACCAGTGGCGCCTCATGCACATCGGTGCGCAGCCTGTTCCCAAGAGCCTCGTCACCAAGTGGAAGAGCATCTTCCCGCATCATGACTATGACACCAACTACGGTCTGTCCGAGTCGATCGGCCCCGGCTGCGTGCACTTGGGTATCGAAAACATCGACCATGTGGGCGCTATCGGTGTAGCTGGTTATGGTTGGGAGACTAAGATCATCGCTGTCGACGGCAGCTTGGTCGAACCGGGCAGTGTCGGCGAGCTTTGCGTCAAGGGCCCGGGCCTCATGACCTGTTACTACAACAACCCCGAGGCAACTGCCGAGGTTCTCGTTGACGGATGGTTGCTCACCGGTGATATGGCCCGCAAGGACGAACACGGCATGATCTGGCTTGTGGATCGCAAGAAGGACGTCGTCATCTCCGGTGGCGAAAACATCTACCCCGTCCAGATCGAGGACTTCCTTTCGAAGCACCCCGCCATTAAGGACGTTGCTGTTATTGGCTTGCCGCATGAGCGTCTCGGTGAAATCCCCGCGGCCATTATCGAGCTCAAGCCCGGTGTGGATGACGTTACCGAAGCTGACATCGACGCTTTCTGCCAGGAGCTTCCGCGCTACAAGCGCCCCAAGAAGATCATCCTCGCCGACGTTCCGCGTAATCCTACCGGCAAGATCGAGAAGCCGAAGCTGCGCGAGATGTACGGAGCAAACCGCCTTGTCGATCAGCAGGTGAGCGATTAAGCGCAAGCCATGCTGAACATCGTTCTGATCGAGCCGGAAATCCCTCAGAACACGGGCAATATAGCGCGCACCTGTGCATGCATCGGTGCGCGCTTGCATCTGGTGGAGCCCATGGGATTTCGTCTGACAAGCAAAAACCTCTCCCGCGCGGGCTGTGACTACTGGGATGAGGTCGAAATCGTGCGCTGGCCGAGCGCAGAGGCTTTTTTCGCCGAGCACGGAACGTCTGACTTGCATCTGTTCACGGGTGCGGTTGATCGCTCCTATACAGACGTGAGCTATGGTGAAAACGCCTTTTTGGTGTTTGGGAGGGAGAGCCGCGGGCTTGATCCTGTCATCATAGATGAGAGGCTCGACCGCTGCGTTCGCATACCTATGCGCGAGGGCATGAGAAGCCTTAACCTGTCAAACGCCGTAGCCATTGCCTCCTATGAGGCCTTGCGTCAACAGCAGTTCGCTGGTTTGGTGTGATTTTGGCTGACGATCCGCAACGAACGAGCTTACAGCGCTTTGGCATGGGCTAAACTGGGAGAGTTCTATTCGCATGCCGTTTTATGTACGATAGGCTTGCCTGCGCTCTTGCGGGAGCGCCCCCGGCAAATTTCAGTGAGAAAGACCCTATGTCTAGCCAATATATCATGTACTACATCTTCTCTATCCTGTGCTTCGTGCCAGCGCTCGTTTTGCATGAGGCCGCCCATGCTTTCGCCGCGTACAGGTTGGGCGATCCCACGGCTAAGCGCTCGGGCAGGCTTTCCTTGAACCCTTTGAAGCACATCGATCCGTTCGGTACGGTTATCCTGCCCCTTCTTCTCATGTTCTTGAACATGCCCATCTTTGGCTATGCGAAACCCGTGCCCTACAACCCCTCGTATTTCAAGGACCCCCGCAAAGGCGATGTCATCGTTGGCTTGGCTGGTCCCGCTGCCAATCTTATCTTGGCTCTGCTTGCCTCGGGCTTGGCATGGGCGCTTATCTATCTTGCGCCCGGCGCCTTCGAAAACCAGTTCTTTCTCAACTTCTACGCATGGTTTTTGCCCATGTTCGTGCTGATCAACCTGTATCTCATGTTCTTCAACCTGCTTCCCATCCCGCCGCTTGACGGCTCATCCGTGTTCGCTATCCTCATTCCGCGCAAACACCTTCCGAAGTACTACCAGATTCAGCAGTACGCCTTTCCCGTGTTCATGATCGCCATGGTGGTCTTGCCCTACGTGTTCAACGTCAGCCCCTTCTCGTGGTATTTCGATGTCACGGCAGGCAACCTGGCAAACCTCATATTCCCCTTCGAGATTTCCTAGCGAGCGATCAATGTCATATAAAGTGCGCATAGAGAGCTTCGAAGGCCCCTTTGATCTGCTGTTGTACCTGGTCAGCAGGCAGAAGGTTGATATTGGAGCCATATCTATCACCGAAATAGCGGATCAGTACCTCGAAGAGGTTTCACGCTTGGAAAACCTCGACCTCGATGTTGCAAGCGACTTTCTCCTGGTTGCTTCCACCTTGCTTGAGATCAAGGCAGAAAGCCTCATTCCCCACGACCGCGCTGACATCGACGAAGACATAGCCGAACTCGCGCCGAGCGAGGCCCGCGATATCCTCGTTGCGCGCTTGGTGGATTACAAGAAGTTCAAGAACGCCGCCGCTGCGCTGCATGCGCGCCAGATTGCGGAAGGTCGCATGCATGTGCGTCCCTTTGGTCCCGACGCGAACTTCCTCGGTCTCATGCCCGATTTTCTCAAGGACGTTTCTTTGGATGCCTTGGCACTGCTTGCGGCACGAGCCATGGCTCGGCGTGAGGTGTTTTTGCTGGAGTCCGAACACATCGCGGCAAAGCCCATACCGGTTGAGATTCACGTGCGCGCCATTCACCAGCGCATATCCAACCGCAAGCACCTGATGTTTTCCGATCTTGTCGGCTCGAGCACGCCGCCCGAGTTGGTCGTGGTCACCTTCCTCGCCATTTTGGAGCTTTTCAAGCGACAGATGGTAAAGCTGGAGCAGCGGGAAAACTTCGGCGATATCTCAATCGACTACATCGAAGGCTCAGGAGAGCTGAGCCTCATCGGCGAAGACGCTTTGACGTCTGCCGAAGGATAGAAGGGAAGCCTCATGTTCCAAGGCTTGCATGAAAATCAGATCAAGGGAGCGGTCGAGGCTCTGCTCTTTGTCACGGATGAGCCTGTTGGCGCGGTGACGTTGGCGAGCATGCTCGAATGCGAGGTGGGTCAGGTGCTTGCCGCGCTCGAGGAGCTGCGCGATCAGCTCGAAAGCGATAACCGCGGCATACAGCTTCGCGAGGTTGCGGGTGGCTGGCGACTGTTCACCCATCCCGTCTATCACGAGCTCATCGAGAAGTACGTCCTTTCCTGGGACACGCGCAAGCTTTCCAATGCGGCCATGGAGACACTTGCGGTAATCGCCTACACCCAGCCTGTGACGCGTGCAGGTGTGGCGTCGGTGCGCGGAGTCAATTCGGACAGCTCCATCAACTCCCTCGTCGAAAAGGGCCTCGTGCGCGAAGCCGGCGTTGCCGATACGCCGGGCAACCCCGTGCTCTATGCAACCACGCGCGGCTTTCTCGAGAAGTTCGGCCTCCGTTCGGTCGCTGATCTTCCCGACCTGGCCGACTTTGCGCCCGATGACGAGACGAGAGCCCTCATCGCCGAGCGCCTGTCGGCAACGCGCGACGACGCAAAGGTTTCCGAGGAACATGCACGTCTTATGGCAGCGGCTATGATGAACGCCAATGACGACGCTTTTGAGGGCGAAGGCCAAGGTGGGAAGGGTTCCGCTCAGGTTGCCTCCGCACCGTCTGCCCAGGCCATGTTCACCGAGGCCATCGCGTCAACGCTTGGCATGGTTGACAAGATCGACTTCGATTCGCTTGTGTTCGACACCGAAGACGAATAGCCTGAACGGAAGGCGCTGGGGTCGCGATGGAGGAAATGAGGCTGCAGAAATATCTGGCGCGCGCGGGGGTAGCTTCCCGACGTGCGTCTGAGGCCCTCATTGTCGAAGGCCGCGTGAGCGTGAACGGCAGTTGCGTGAGGGAGCTTGGCGCGAAGGTGCTTGCCGGGCAGGACGAGGTTCGCGTAGATGGCAAGCTCGCCATCCTTCCCGATAATCAGGTCACCATCATGCTTCATAAGCCAGCCGGTTATACCACCACCATGTCGGATCCGCATGCCAAGCATACCGTGGCCGAGCTTGTTCCCGTTGATGAATATCCGGGGCTCTTTCCCGTCGGTCGGCTCGATACCGACACCACGGGTCTGCTTCTGTTCTCAACCGATGGGAACTTGGGAAACGCCCTGCTGCATCCCCGCAGGCACGTAACGAAAAACTACCTTGCCCTTGTTGAGGGCAGCGTGTCTGATCGAGATGCTATGCGACTGTCGAAGGGCATTGAGCTTTCCGATGGCAAAACGCTTCCCGCCGATGTGCGCGTTGCGCGCGGCGAGCTTGCAAAGCACGCCGCCGCTTTGATAGGGGAGGGTTGCCTTGCAAGCGGTCTTTCCAAGCGCGGAGGGAAGGACGTCGATAAGCCGCACTGCGCCGCTTCGAGCTATGTCCTGGTTGGGCTTCGCGAGGGGAGAAAGCGTCAGGTGCGCCGCATGCTCGAGGCGGTGGGGCATCCCGTCATAGCGCTTCACCGTGAAAGCTTCGGGCCGCTTGAGCTGGGCGATCTTCCCCGCGGCTCATGGCGTCTTCTGAGTGGAGAAGAGCTGCGTGCACTCAAAGCGGCGTGCGGCGAAGAGGATCGTTCGTGAGAAGCTTGAACGCTGCGGAGGCGGCGCGCGACATCGAGTGCGCGGGGCGCGCGCTCGAGCAAGCCGGGCAGACGCGCTTTGCCGCCGAGGGCGCGCATGACCCAACCGCATCAAGGTATTTCGTCCTCGAGAAGCTGTTTTCCTACTATGACTTTCACGAGGGATCCCATCTGCTCGATGTGGGTTGCGCCAATGGGCGCGTGCTCGCGTACTTTGCCCAGGAGGGCTTTCTTGGGCGCGCAACGGGTGTCGAACTCGATCCCGAGCTTGCGCAGTCTGCTGGGAAGTGGGCGAGTGGGCACTCCCAGCTTGCCGTGAAGCAGGGTGATGTCCTCGATCTCGATCTGGGGTCTTACACCGACTTCTACCTGTTCAATCCCTTTGACAACCATGTGCTGGTGCGCTTCATTGAAAAGCTCGAAGCCGAGGCGAGTCGTCCCGTTACGGTGTGCCACATGTCTGACAACGGTGACAATTACAGCTACATGGGGCGCCCCTGCTGGCATCTGGTGGATCAGGGTTGGATTCGCGAACACGAGGGCCTTTCTGTTTACAGCTGCGCGCAGCATTGGTCGGTCTGGCGCCTGCTGCCTTAAAGTCTCAAGACCGTGTCTCCCTTCGATTTGAGACGCAGTTGTCGGAAAGCTTTTTCGCCCGATAGGCGCACGCGCGCAGGTGCTGGGCGATCTAAGGGATAAAATAAACACTTACGGTGTAAACCCGCTAGAAGAAAGACCCCAGCCTACCATGCAAGAAAACCAGCCTGCAGACGCTTTGCCCCAGACGGGCTTCGGCTCCATAGCCGTCGTCGGTCTTGGCCTTATCGGGGCGTCTTTTGCCGCCTCCATCAGAAAAGCCTTCCCGCACGCCAAGGTGCTTGGCGTCGACACCAACGAGGAAACCTGTCGCGTTGCCCAGAACAGATCTTGGGTTACGCGCGCCGTCCTGCCCGCAGACCCGTACTTCAAGGATTTCGTGAGTTCGGAATGCGAGCTCGTCGTAGTGGCGACTCCCGTTGCGGCGGTGGACGACTACTTTAGGATGCTTGCCGACTGGGGATACTGCGGCGTGGTTACTGATACCGTTTCCACGAAGGCCCACATTCTCGAGGCGGCGCAGACTATTCTCCCCGCTCCTCACAACTACATTCCCGGTCACCCCATGACCGGATCGGAGAAAAGCGGCATCTCCGCTGCTCGTGAGGATATGTTCAACGGCATCAACTGGATTCTCTGTCCGGATGAGACCACGATCCCTGAAAACTTCCAGAAGCTCTATGAGCTTGTGACGGGCGTGTCGGCGCGCGTGGTTTCCATCAAGCGTGAAGAGCATGATCAGGCGGTGGCTATCGTGAGTCATGTGCCGCATATGGTTGCCTCTTCCCTCATGCAACTGGCAAGTCAGCATGCCGATGACTCCAAGTCCCTGATGAGGCTTGCGGCGGGCGGCTTCAAGGACTCTACGCGCATAGCGGCCGGATCTCCTAAGCTGTGGTGCGGTATCGCCTTCGACAACGCCGAGGCTCTGAAGTCGGGTCTTAGGGAAGTCAGCGATATTATCGACAGCTTCGCCTGCGCGCTTGACCGCGGCGATCGCGAGCAGTTTACCCGCATGCTCTCCGAGGCGGCTGACGCACGCCGCGCCCTTCCCGCCGCATGGGTTCCCTCGACCGAGGATTTGCTCGAGGTGCGCATTCCCATGACCGACCGCAAGGGCGTCGTTGCAGAGGTTACCACCATCGCAAGCTCGGTTGGATGCAACATCCAGTCCATCGAAATTGACCATGTGACCGAATCGAGCGCGGTGCTTTCCCTTGTTCTCACTGACGAAGGCGACATCGGCAAGCTCTTCGGTGAGCTGGTCAAGGCTGGCTTCTCGGCTTCGTTTAATCCCTTGAATCCCAAGGTTGGTGTCAATCATGGCTAAAGATGCGCTGACCGCAATCCCCGCTCTTGCCAAGCCCTTGCTCGGGCCGGCACGTGTTCCCGGCGACAAGTCCATCTCCCATCGAGCTGTGCTGTTTTCCGCCATGGCCGATGGCACCTCCCGCATAAGCGGTGTGCTCAATTCTGCCGACGTGCGCTCTTCCCTTGAGGCCGTCTCGGCGCTCGGCGCGCAGGTGGACGTCTCCCTGCAGGAAGACGGCAGCTACGAGGGAAGCATTACAGGCTGGGGCGCGCAAGGCCCCAAGCAGCCCGACGGGCCCGTATACTGCGGCAACTCGGGTACTACGGTGCGCTTGCTCATGGGTGTTTTGGCTCCCTGGGATATCGAAGTCGAGCTTACGGGGGATGAATCGCTTTCCCGCAGGCCTATGCTTCGTATCACCGAGCCGCTCAGCTTGCTCGGAGCGAGCTTCTATCCCGAGGGCAAGGCCACTCTTCCCATTACCGTGAAGGGCACGCGTGCGCTCAAGGGCGTTTCCTTTGAGTCGCCGGTCGCCTCGGCGCAATTGAAGTCCGCGCTTTTGCTTGCGGGCACCTTCGCCGAAGGTAAGACCGAGGTGTTTGAGCCTGCGGCTTCGCGCAATCATACCGAGCTCATGTTGCCCGAGTTTGGCGTACGCGTTGACCATCGCGAATGCTATGCCAGCGTTTGCGGACCCAATGTCCTGCGTGCGGCCGAGATCCAGGTTCCCGGAGACCCCTCGTCTGCGGCCTTCCTTGCCTGCGCGGCGGTTATGTCGCCGGGCAGCGATATCGAGATTGCCGGGGTTGGCTTGGCTTGCGCTCGCATCGGATTCGTACGCGTTCTCGAGCGCATGGGAGCACGCGTTCGCCTTGATCTTCGCTCGGGCGAAGGTAAGGAGCCGAGTGGTAGCATCTTCGCAAGCTACACGTCCGACCTTCGTGCTTGTGAGGTTGAGCCGTTCGAGATAGCCTCCATGGTAGATGAGATCCCGGTGCTCTCCCTGCTCGCCGCGCATGCGCAGGGCACCACCGTGTTTAGGGGTGTGGGCGAGCTGCGCGTGAAGGAGACCGACCGCCTTGCCGCCATCATAGAGGGCCTGGCCGTTCTCGGCATACACGCATGGGAAGAAGGCGATGACCTTTACGTTGAGGGAAAGCCCGGTTTCGAGGTGCCTGATGGCCTGGTGTTCGATTCCAAGGGTGATCACCGCCTGGCCATGACCTGGTCCTTGATCGCTTTGACCGGCACTGCAGAGGTGAAGATACGTGATTTTGACTGTGTGGCTATCAGCTACCCGCAGTTTTTGGACGATATGAGAAAGTTGGCGCAATGATCATTGCAATTGATGGCCCTTCGGGCGCAGGCAAATCTACGGTGGCTAAGCTCGTTGCCAAGGAGCTGGGTTTCTCGTGCCTTGACACGGGGGCTATGTATCGCAGCGTTGCCTGGCAGGCTCTGCAAAACGGCGTGGGTTTCGACGACGCCGAAGCTTTGGGGGAAATCGCCCGTAACTATGAGATCAGCTTTGGCCATGAGCCGGGAGATCCCAGCCCCAAGCAGGTTTTCATCGGCGCAGCCGACGTGACGAGCGCCATTCGCACCGCCGAGATCGACAAGGCGGTAAGCCCCGTATCGGCCGTTGTTGCCGTGCGCGAGGCTTTGGTCGACCAGCAGCGCCGCATCGGCAATGCGGGTGACTATGTGGTCGAGGGCCGTGATATCGGAACGACGGTGTTTCCCGCTGCCGAGGTGAAGGTGTTCCTCACCGCCAGCAACGAGGAGAGGGCTCGTCGTCGCGTCGCTCAGAACCTCGAGCGCGGCGTGGGTTCAACCGATTTCGAAGAGGTTCTCGCGGATCTGGTTCGCCGCGATGAGGCTGACTCAAGCCGTGCGGCAAGCCCGCTTCGCCCCGCCGAAGATGCAGTGCATATCGACTCCACTGCCCATACCGCTGAAGAGGTCATCGCTCAGATCTGCGCACTTGCGCAGAGCGCGCGATAAGCGCTTCCTCATAGGCTTCACCTGAAGGGATTCGTGCATGATCGTAACGCCATATGACAAGATTTGGGACATGCCCTACGATGGCTTCTCCCAGGAAAAGCAGGCGCCGCGTTGGTTTGGCAACCTTGCGTGGGCCCTGCTTTCCGTGGTGTTCAAGATTTGCTTTCGCTATGAGGTGGCGGGACGCGAGAACCTGCGCGCGTTCAAGCGCGAAAGCGGCCTTGTCATAGTGGGTAACCATACCTCCTTCCTCGATGTCGTTTTCATGTACCTGGCGACACGTCCCGATCAATGGGTTCGCTTCATGGGCAGGGAAAACCTCTGGCCTAAGGTCGGCGGCCTTATGGGTCATGTCATTTCTCGCGTCGGCGCTTTTCCGGTCAAGCGCGATTCGGCGGACCGCACCGCAATCAAACGAGCCTCCCGCATGCTGAAAAACGGCGAGATCGTGGGCGTCATGCCCGAGGGCACGCGCCGCGGCAAGTCCAACATGGCGCCGCGCCTGCATTCGGGAGCTGCCTTTGTGGCGCGTATGGGCAATGTCCCCATTCTTCCCATGACGGTTCGCGACGCCGAATATGTCAAGCAGAAGGGCAAGATGCTGCGGTTCCCTAAGATCACCATCGAGTACGGTACGCCCATTCTGGTGAGTGACTTCGACTTCCTCCCCAAGGACGAGCGCCTCGATGCCTGCACCTGGTACGCCATGCGCGAGGTGTTTGCCCTTTTCCAGCGCATTCCCGCTGAGCAAGTCGATATGAAAGCGCTCTTCCCCGAAGACCGCGATTTCTCGGAGGTGTTCGCACAACACGCTATACCCAAGCGCAGCTCTGCTGAGGTGGTCGCCGACATCAAGGCGAAGCGTCTCGAAAAGGAGCAAGCTCAGGCAAGGAAGGCTGAGGCTGCTGCGGCAGCGGCCGCGTCTGAGGCTGCGTCTCAGTCGGAAGCCGTGAAGGAGGGCTAATGGAAGTCATTCGAGCCAGGCATGCGGGTGCATGCTATGGTGTGCAGCGCGCCCTCGACATGGCAAACGAGGTTCTCGAAACCTGCGAGTGCGTTCATACCTTAGGTCCTTTGATCCACAATCCCAAGGTCGTTGCCGATCTGGAGGCGCGCGGTGTGCGCGTTGCCGCAACGCCTGAAGACGTGGATGGTGGCACGGTTGTCATTCGCAGTCATGGTGTTACGCCTCAGGTGCGCGCGCGCTTGCTCGATCTGGGGCTTGAGGTCGTGGACGCCACCTGTCCGCATGTGGCGCGTGCGCAGAAGGCGGCTGCCGACCTTGCCGCGGCTGGCTGTCGCGTCATCGTGCTTGGAGAGGCTGACCATCCAGAGGTCGAAGGCTTGCGCGCCTGTGCCGAAGCTGCGGGCGGCAAGGTTGACGTGGTGGGATCCCCGGATGACATCCCTGAGGGTTTGTACGATCCCATCGGCGTGGTGGCCCAAACAACTCAGATGCGCGAAAACCTCGATGCTGTGGTATGCGCGCTGCGTGAGGGGGGTCTTGAGCCGCGCGTGGAGAAGACCATCTGCTTTGCCACTCGTCAGCGTCAGGACGCAGCTGCTGAGCTTGCCTCACGGGTTGATGCCATGGTGGTCATCGGCGGAAGAAACTCATCGAACACCACGCGCCTAGCTGAGATTTGCTCGCAGTCCTGCGCGCGTGCCTTCCATATCGAATCCAGCGACGAGCTGCAGGCTTCGTGGTTTAAGGATTGTTCCACCGTTGGCGTTACCGCCGGTGCCTCTACGCCCGAGGAGCAGATCAATGCCGTGGTGGAAATGCTCGAGGCAATCTGCGTATGAGCAGCTATCCCACTAAGGACATAGAGCGCGACGCTATCCAGGCTAGGCCCTGCGATTTTGCTCGGGGCTATGCCCTCATCTCGGCTGTGGAGGTGGATTCTCCCGCTTACGATGCGGGCTTTGAGCCTGGTTGCCGTATTCGCTCCGTTAACGGCGAGCCCTTGCGCGACATCATCGACTGGCGATGGCTTACGGCTGACGAAGACGAGATCGTGCTCGGCTATCAAGACCTCGACGGGGAAGAAGGCGAAGTCGAGCTCTGTCGCGATTTCGACGAGTCCTGGGGCATCGAGTTCGAGGGTGCGGTGTTCGATCAGGTCAAGCTGTGCCGCAATGCCTGCACCTTCTGCTTCATGAGGCAGCTGCCCGCAGGTATGCGCCCCTCGCTTTCCATGCGCGATGACGATTTCAGGTTGAGCTTTTTGTCGGGTACCTTCGTTACCTTGACCAACCTTTCTGCTGAAGACGAGCAGCGCATCCTCGATCAGCACATATCGCCCTTACGCGTTTCCCTGCACGCCTATGATTCGCAAGCGAGAAAGAATCTCATCGGCAAGCACGCGCCGCACGGCCTCGCTTCTCTTGAACGCTTGCTCAACGCGGGGATAGAGGTGCATGCCCAGATCGTGCTCGTGCCGGGCGTGAACGACGGCGAAGTTCTCGAAGAGACGCTTCGCTGGGCTTACGGGCAGCCGGGCATTCTCAACATCGGCATCGTTCCCCTTGGCTACACACGCTATCAGGACCGATTCGACAAGAGCTTCAACGATCCCGGCGATGCTCGGGCCGTCATCGACGCGGTTCGCGTTTACCAAGAGCGCGCTCGGGGCGAGCGCGGGGATCTGTGGGTGTTTGCCGCCGACGAGTTCTACCGCAACGCCTTTGGCGTGAACGTTGCCGATCATCTGCCCCCGGCTTCCGACTACGGCGACTTCAGCATGTTCGAAGACGGCATCGGCATCATTCGATCCTATCTCGATGAATTTGCCGAAGCCTGCGAAAGCGGGCTTGCCGCGCGTGCGGCGGAGGTCCTCGAGGCGTCCCAGCTTACCGTGCGCTTCGTTGTGGGAGAGGCCATGCAGCCTTTCCTCGACGCGCTGATAGAGTCGAGTCCTCTTGCAGGGAGGCTTGTTCCCCTCACCGTGCGCAACAGCTACTTCGGCGGCAATGTGGACGTCACCGGCCTTCTGTGTGCGAGCGATATGGTGGCCGCCATACGCGCCGCGAGCGATTCGGCGGATGGGAAAGCGCTCATCTTCGCCATACCTAAGATCGTCTTCAACGACGACGGCGTGACGCTTGATGACGCAAGTGTGGCTGATATGGAAAAGGCCGCAGGGCTTTCCCTGCGCGTGGTATCCTGTAACCCGCTGGATTATCTGGCTGAAATTATCGATTTTCTCAGCGAAGGGGCGGGGGAGTAGGGTCTTCGGGCCTGTTCAGCAAAGGGCTTTACGGTCTATTTTTGAGCCTCGCGCCAAGCTGTTGTTTGGAATAGTCGAAAAGGAATACGCATGGCACTACCTATTGTTGCGATCGTCGGCCGCCCCAACGTGGGCAAGTCCACCCTTGTGAATCGCATCTCCCAGCAAAACGACGCCATTGTGCATGAGATGCGCGGTGTCACCCGAGATCGCTCTTACCATAAAGCCGACTGGAATGGCGTTGACTTCACCCTCATCGATACTGGCGGTATCGAGATGGGCGAAGATGACGTTTTCCAGGGCTCCATTCGCAACCAAGCCTTCGAGGCTACGCGCGAAGCCGACGTCATCGTGTTTCTGGTTGACGGCAAAACAGGCATCAATTCGGACGACGAAGAGGTTGCCCGAATCCTGCGCAAGTCTGACAAGCCGGTTTTTCTGGCGGTGAACAAGCTTGACACCCCCGGCCGTCTCGATGAGATGTGGGAGTTCTACCAGCTCGGCTTGGGCGATCCTTGGCCCGTTTCTGCAACCCATGGTCACGGAACGGGTGACCTGCTCGATGTCATCGTCGACGAGCTGCGCAAGGTCGAGGTTGACGAGGTCGAAGATGAGCCCTCCGTTAACGTGGCCATCATCGGCCGCCCGAACGCAGGCAAGTCTTCGCTGACCAATAGGCTCACCAATAACGATCGCTCCATCGTTTCCGACGTTGCGGGAACCACGCGCGACGCTATCGACACCGTTGTCGAGCATGAGGGCGAGCTCTATCGCATCGTTGACACGGCTGGCCTTCGCCGTAAGAGCCAGATTGACGAAGACGTGGAGTATTACGGCTTCGTCCGCGCCATGCGAGCCATCGATCGCGCCGATGTGGCCCTGCTGGTCATTGATGGTACGCTCGGTTTGACCAACGAAGACCAGCGCGTTGCAGGCTACGCCGCCGAGCGCGGTTGCGCCATGGTTATCGTGCTCAACAAGTGGGATATCGTTGAGGGACCTGAGGCCAAGGCCGAGGTTCGCGAGCGCATCGAGGACCGCATGACCTTTGTGGGATACGCTCCGGTTGTCGCTATCTCCGCACTGACCGGCAAGCGCGTCGATCGCATCTGGGATGCCATTGACAAGGCCTATGCCAACTACAGCGCTTCCATTCCCACCAACCAGCTCAACACCTTCCTGTCCGAGATCCGCGAGTCAGGTCATACCATCAGCAAGGGCAAGTCCATCCTTCGCATGAAGTACGTCACCCAGACTTCCACCTGCCCACCGGAGTTCACCTTCTTCGCCAATCGCCCGGACATCGTAGACGACAACTACGAGCGCTACTTGGAGAATCGCCTGCGCAAGGCCTTCGATCTTGAGGGCACGCCCATCAGGCTTAAGTTTAAGAAGAAGGATTAGCCCTATGATGAGCTGTCTTGTATTTATCGTACTGGTCTTTGCGGTGGCGTTTTTGCTTGGATCCGTGCCGTGGGGTTTGGTCATTTCTAAGATTGTCTATAAGAAAGACATTCGAGATGAAGGCTCGGGCAACATTGGCACCACTAACGCCATGCGCTCGCTTGGCAAGATTGGCGGCGCTTCGGTGTTTTTGCTTGATTTCGGCAAGGGCCTGCTATCGGGTTTTATCGCCCTGTCTGTTGCCGCGTGGATCGTTGAATCCAATTGGGACGGCGCCTTGGATGTGTGCCTGCTCTTCATCGGGGATAAGATAGATGCGCATAGCGCCATGATTGATGGCTACTTTACACAGCTCTGCGTGACCGTGTCTTTCCTCGGCTGTGTTTGGGGCCATATCTTTAGCCCCTGGCTCGGTTTCAAGGGCGGCAAGGGCATCGCGGTTGCCGTGGGCTGCCTGTTCATGGTCTTTGGGCCGGTCGGCGCTCTTCTCGAGCTTTCCATCTTCATCGTGCTCGTGCTTCTTTCACGCTACGTGTCCCTGGGCTCTGTTGCGGCAGCCGCAGCCTGCCCCTTCTTCTCCCTGTATTATTTCTGGGGCAATTGGCCTGCCATCGCTTTGTGCACCGTTGCTGCCATTACGGTTGTGTGGGCGCATAGGGAAAACATCAAGCGTCTTATGTCGGGCACCGAGCGCCGCATTGGCGACAAGAAGGAAAAAGAGGCCGAGGCCGCATGAAGGTTGCAGTAATCGGTGCGGGTTCCTGGGGAACCGCGCTTTCCCAAACCTTAACCGTTAACGGCCATGACGTGAACCTTATGCCTCGCAGACCCGAGGTTGCTGACTCCATTAACCATGAGCATCGCAATCCTCGCTATCTGACCGATGTGGTTCTTTCTGATCGTGTCACGGCAAGCCTGTCCTATCGCGAGGCCTTGGCTGGTGCTTGCGCATGCGTCATCGTGACGCCTTCCAACACGCTTCGTAACGTCGGCCGTGCCATTGCGGATATCGCTGACGACAACCTGCCCATCGTCATCTGCTCGAAGGGCGTTGAGGAGAAGACGGGCCTTCTTCCCATCGAGGTCTTGGCCGAGGAAGTGGGAAATCCTGATCGCATCGCCGTTTTGTCCGGCCCCAATCATGCGGAAGAGGTCATCAAGGGCATCTATTCGGCTACCGTCATCGCGAGTTCCTCCAATGACACCGCGGTGTTCTTCCGCGATCTGTTTGCCACCGACTCCTTCCGCGCTTACACCTCAGATGACCCCGTTGGCGTCGAGCTCTGCGCCGCGTTCAAGAACGTCATTGCCATAGCCGTGGGTGTTTCTTACGGCATGGGCTTGGGTGACAACACGGCTGCCATGCTCATTACGCGCGGCTTGGCCGAGATGAGCCGCATGGTGGTTGCCTGCGGCGGTCAGGCGCTCACGTGCATGGGTTTGGCGGGTACGGGTGACATGGTGGTCACCTGCATGTCCGAACACTCGCGCAACCGCCGCTTTGGCGAGCGCTACATTGCCAAGGGAAAGTCGGTCGATGACTTCTACGCCGAGACGCACATGGTAGTTGAAGGTGCGCTGGCCTGCAAAACGCTCGAGGCCCTATCGGTGAAGTACGGTGTAGAGCTTCCCATTACCGACATTGTGCGCAGTATTGTGTGGGATGGCGTTGACGTCAAGATAGCGGCCATGCAGCTGTCCGATCGTCCTTTGACTACGGAATTTTACGGCCTTTAGATCAGGCAAACCTTCGCTCGAGCTCCAGGAAGGCGGCGCGCCTTTGGGCCTGCATGTCCGTTCCGGGAACCTTCCCGTTAGCGCCAACGATGCGATGCGCGGGGATAAGGATGATGATGGGGTTCTTGCGAATGGCTATGCCAACCATGCGATAGGACTCCGGACAATCGATGGCCTCGGCGATTTCTGCCGTTGTGCGCGTTTGTCCATAGGGGATTCGTTGGAGAGCGTTCCATACCTTGTTCTGAAATTCGCTTCCCTGAGGCTTGAGGGGTAGGTCGAAGGCGGTCCTTTTCCCCGCGAAATACTCAAGCAGTTGTGTTGCGCAGAGATTCGAAAGCTCGCAGGCGCGGTTTTCGCCAGGCATCTTTACAATGCCGAGTGCGATAGCGGTGATGAATCCATCGCAGACGCCGATGGTTATGAGGCCGTACGGGGTTCGGTAGGTGAAATAAGATTGATCGCGCAAAACCACGTTCCGCCCTTTCCTCAAACTAGCCATCATTATAACGGCGCGTCTTAAATCGATTGGGATAGAATAGCCTTATGGCGGTTCGCGAGGGGCGAACCCGCTTTTCTGCGAAAAAGGGAGTCTCATGTTCCAGCCGGTGAAAATCGCACCTTCCATCCTGTCTGCAAACTTCATGGATCTTCAGTCCGACATCGACTGCATTGCGCGGGCGGGTGCGGGTTATGTTCACGTTGACGTGATGGACGGTCACTTCGTGCCCAACCTCACCATGGGAGTGCCCCTGCTCAAGCAGCTTTCCCGCGCCACTGACCTTCCCATGGATGTTCACCTGATGATCTCCAATCCTTTGGTTCAGATCCCCTGGTTCATCGCCGCGGGTGCCGACATTATCACCTTCCATGCTGAGGCGGTAAGCGCTGAAGAAATGGTGGAAGCGGTAAAGATGATTCACGACGCCGGCGTCAAGGCTGCTGTCAGCGTGAAGCCCAAGACTCCCGCCCCTGTCCTTGCTCCCGTCATCGCCGATCTGGACATGGTTCTCATCATGAGCGTTGAACCCGGCTTCTCCGGGCAGAGCTATATCGAAGGCAGCGAAGATAAGGTTGCCGCCGTGGTCAAAATGGCCCGCGAGGTCGGCAACGAGCCTCTCATCCAGGTTGACGGCGGTATCGGCATTAAGACTGCGGCGCGCGTGGCTGCTGCCGGTGCTGACGTTTTGGTCTGCGGAAACGCCGTGTTTGCCGCCGAGGATCCCGCAAGCGCACTCAAGGCTGTGGAGGACATCGCCAACGAGGCGCGTCTTGCCGCCCTGGCTGCAGAAGGCGGGGTTCAGTAGCTCATGCCCTCGCATTTAGGCGAAGACTACATCTACCTCGATTACGCGGCGACGGCTCCTCTATGCGAGGAGGCCGCCGTGGCCATGCAACCCTACCAGGTGTTCGGGAGGGCTCATCTTGGCGCGGGCGGAAACGCCAACTCCCTGCATTCCGTGGGAAGGTCCGCCTTCGAGCAGATGGAGCGCTGCCGTCGCGAGCTTGCGAAGTGTGTGGGCGCGCGTCGCCCCGATGAGATCATGTTCACCTCGGGAGCGACCGAGGCGGACAACGCCGCCGTTTTGGGCTTAGCCGATGCCCAGTTCAATCGGAGGAAAAGGTCGGGGAGCGGCAATTTCACCCCTCATGTCATCGTGAGTGCCATTGAGCACGATGCCGTTTTGGCTCCCGCCAAGCGCTTGGAGTCGCTCGGCTATCGCGTTACGCGCCTCTCTCCCAACAGGCAGGGCTTCATTGAGCTCGATGCGCTTGAGGGCGCGCTCGACGCCGACACGGTGCTCGTCTCAATCATGATGGCCAATTCCGAAATCGGCAGCGTTCAGCCCATTGCGGAAATGGCGAAGCTTGCACACGCCAACGGCGCGCTGTTTCACACCGACGCCGTTCAGGCTCTGGGCAAAATCAGCGTGAACGTGTCCGACCTTGATGTGGACGCAGCTTCGTTTTCCGCCCACAAGGTCGGCGGCCCCAAGGGTGTCGGCGCGCTTTACCTTCGCGCTCGCACGCCCTTCACCCCCTTCATGTTGGGCGGTGGGCAGGAAACCGGTCGTCGAAGCGGTACGCAAAACCTGTGCGGCATCGTTGGCTTCACGGCTGCATGCGCAGCTGCGGTGAACATGCAGGCTGCGGAATGGGAGCGACTGAGCGCCTTGCGTGATAGGCTCTATGAGCGCTTGCCGCAGATCAAGGAAGTTCGCGCCACGGTGGACGTGGAGAAGGGGAGTGCAAGCTATCTGCCCAATATCGTCCATGTGCTCATCGAGGGCTTTGAGAGCGAAACGCTCATTCTTCGCTTGGATACCATGGGTATCGGCGTATCGGGCGGCTCGGCCTGCTCCTCTCATTCCCTCGAGGCGAGCCACGTATTGCGCGCTATGGCTATCGATTCTGACCGCGCGCATGGTGCCCTGCGCATTTCCATGGGTCGATACACTACCGAATCAGACATCGAGGCCTTGCTTGATGCGCTGCCGGCATGTCTTTCCAAATAGAAAAGGAGCTTCGTTTTGGAGCTGATCAACACACATTGTCACACCGGCTATTGCAGCCATGCTGAAGGCGAGGTTTTCGAATACGTCGCCGCCGCCAAGGCTGCGGGTCTGAGTACGCTTGCCTTCACCGATCACTTCCCGTTGTCTGCCCAGTATGACCTGGGCGGCTACCTGTCCGTTCCCGAGGAGAAGATCGGCTTGTACCGCGAAGCCGTGCTCAAGGCACGCGAGGAAAACCCCGATATCGAAATCATCCTGGGTTGCGAGCTCGACTATCTGGGCCCTTGCGAGGACCGAGTGCTTACGCCTGCCGACTTCGCGCCCTATGAGCTCGTTTTGGGATCGGTGCACTTCGTTGACGGTTGGGCTTTCGACGACCCCGCTGAGCGTGCAGAGTGGGAGAAGCCCGGTGCTGCGGATAGGATCTGGCGTCGCTACTTCGAACTGTGGTGCGATGCGGTATCGGATAAGTCTCAGCCCTTCCAGGTCATGGCCCACCCCGACCTCGCAAAGAAGTTCAACCACTACCCGAGCTATGACATCAAGCCGCTCTACGATATGGCCGTTGAGGCTTGCGCAGCCTCTGGTCGCATGATCGAGCTTAACACTTCGGGCGCCTATTATGCATGCGAAGAGGTATTCCCTTCACCTGGCTTGCTGGCGGCTTTCGCCAAAGCTGGCGTGCCCTGCACGGTGGGTACTGACGCGCATGTGCCCGCCAACGTTGCGCGTGACATCAAACTGGCGTACCGTCATCTGCATGAAGCAGGATACCGAGAGGTAACCGTCCCGACAGCAACGGGGGACAGAAGAAGCATTACCATCGAGTAAACAGCTTGCGGGGCTGCGCTCTGCGCGGCTTTGCTGGATTCATCGTGTTAAGGGGAGCTGCGTTTTTAAGGATTGCGTCCCCGGCAACTTGATTGGAGGCAAAATGTCTCAGGGTGAAAACGAGTACATGGCATCCATCGGCTTTTCTGGGGGCGTGAAAGACGAACTTCTCAAGCGTCCCTGCTCAAGTTTGGCGCAGGTTGAGCGTGACTGGACGATAGGCTCTCTCGAGGCTGCTCTTCTGAGGAAGTTTCCCTCCGAAGACGCTGAGGCTTGGGATCGCACGGGTTTGGTAGTTGGCGAGCGCGCTTTGCCTTTGACCAAGGCGGCTTTGGCGCTTGATCCGACTCCTCGCGCCATCGAGGAAGCCGCCCGAGCTGGCGCCAACGTGCTCATCACGCATCATCCCCCCTTCATTTCGGCGCCTGACTCCTTCGCCCCCGAAAGCTCTCCGGCATTAAGCCCCGGCGCGGGCGTATGGGCTGCCATCAGGTGCGGGGTTGCGCTTATGTGCTTCCACACTGCGCTTGACGTGAGCTCTCAGGCGGCCAAGGTGCTTCCCGGTATGCTCGGCCTTGATTTCAGCGGAGGGGTGGTAAGCCCATCCTGCGATGGCGGTCTGCGCGGCTATGGGCAGCTTTCTCGTATTCGTCCTGAGGAATCGCCCATGACGCTCGGTACTTTCGCGGCTCGCTGCCTTTCCGTGTTCGGGCGCGCTCCTCGCGTGTGGGGAGATCCTGCTAAGGAGATCAAAGCCGTGGTCACCGCCACGGGTTCCGCTGGATCCTGCGGCCGCGATGCCCTGGCTTTCGGCGCCGATTGCCTTGTGTGCGGTGAGATCAAATACCATGACGCACTTGACCTTTCTCATGCTGGCCTGTGCGTCGTCGAGCTCGGCCACGATGTGAGCGAGCTTCCCTTGGTTGCCGTTCTCGCTCAGTCGGTTCTTGGTCTGGGCGTGTCGGAGGACGCGATAGTCCTCATAGACCAAAGCTCCAACTGGTGGCTGCCCGATGCCATCAGGATTTAACGTTGGAAGCATTATCATAGGAGTTGTTCATCCGGTATCGCTTGAACGGAAGAGGTGCGAACATGGAAGTTACGCGTGAGCAAATCGACGCTTTGTTGCGGCTTCAGCAGATCGACCTTGATTTGATGCGCATGAAGAAGCAGTTTGACGAACTGCCCCAGCGTGCGCTCATCTTGGCTGCGCGCGAGAAGAAGGCCGGCATCGCCGAGAAGCAAGCTAAGGTGGCAGCCCTCAAGCGTGAGACGGCAAAGCGCCTGACGCGCATCAACGACGAAGATGCCTCTCTCGCCAAAAAGCAGCAGGGAGTGCAGGCGGCAATTGAGGCCGCGCAGGGAAATTACCGCAACGTCGAAGCTCGCACGAAGGAACTTGAAGGCATCGCCAAGCGCCGTGCTGTTTTGAGCGACGAGCTCGACAAGATCACCGCCGAAATCTCCAAAATCGAAGATCTCGAAGCGCAAATCGGCCTCGCTCTTGAAGAGGTGACTTCGCGCGAGAACGATGCCATCGAATCCTTCAAGCAAGAGGGCGGCGCTCTCAAGATGAACATCAGCCGCCTCGAGCACATGCGCGCAGATGTGGCTTCTGTTCTGCCCAAGGCCGTGCTCGACATGTATTCCAAGGCAGCCGCGCGTTCTGCCGGGGTTGCCATAGCGCGTCTTGACGGCGCTCGCTGCGGCGCCTGCCGCACGAGTATCGAGGGCGGCAGGTTGATTGAGCTGAAATCTCAAGCGCCTCTTGGGAGCTGCCCCCACTGCAAGAGACTCCTCATCATCGAATAGAGCCATATATAGGAAAACATGACTTCCTCAAGCCCGTCAGCCGCTCGCAAGTGGCGTGACGAGCTGGATGCAACACAAAAAAGCCCGCGACGCGGGCTTTTTCAATGCTCTAAAAAGACTGGGGAGTGCTTAAGCGCGCTCGACCTTGCCAGCCTTCATGCAGTTGGTGCAGACGTTAGCCTTGCGAACCTGGCCCTTTGCGTCCTTGATGGTAACCTTCTGCACGTTCGGACGGAAGGTACGGTTGGACACGCGGTGGGAGTGGCTGATGCTACGACCAGCAGAGGGGGCCTTACCGCAAACTTCACAAACCTTGGACATTTCAATCAACTCCATTTACAGTACAAAATCGGTGTAACCCGTTTAGGACACAAAAGCTTATCTACTATACCACAACGAACCAAGTGGATACAAGAATTATTTGTGGATAATAGACCCGCCATTCATGGAACCAAGCTACGAGCGCTTTGCCCATGCGCTATACTTCTCTGATGAGATCAGAGCGGCAATTCTAACATTGCCGATCTACGACCGCAAATCAGTGCGGTCGATATAGGAAGGAGCATCATGAGCACAGCGATTCCCGGTAACCTGCACGTTGCAAACGACGTGTTGGCTGACATTGTCGGTAACGCAGCGATGGAGTGCTATGGTGTCGTCGGCATGACCGCGCCTAACGCAGCCGACGGTATCGCCAAGATCCTGCCCGCATCGCGTCTTCGCCGCGGTGTTGTGGTGAACACCACCGAGGCTGGCATTCACGTTGAGCTGTACGTCGTTATCGAGTACGGCACCAACATTTCTACTGTTTCCCAGAATCTCATCGATCAGGTGAGCTTTGCGCTCAAGGAGTACGCTCGCGTTCCCCTTGCCGGCGTCGAGGTTCACGTCCAGGACGTCAAGGTTCGCCGCTAGGCGCACACCAAACGAAGCGCCGTCATAGAGGGCGCTTCACTCGATAAGGAGAAATTGAGTCTTCATGGCTACTTACACTACCAACGATATCCTTAACGCCATTGCGGCTGCGGTCAAGGCGCTGTCCGACCGCAAGGATGAGGTTAACCGCCTCAACGTATTCCCCGTTCCGGACGGAGACACGGGCACCAACATGTCCCTCACGGTTGATAGCGTTGTTGCAAACATTGCAAAACTGCCCATCGGCGCTGATGGCGCAGCTGTGCGCAAGGCTATCACCACGGGTGCGCTCATGGGCGCTCGTGGCAATTCCGGCGTTATCACCTCCCAGATCCTGCGCGGTCTGTGCGAGGGGAGCGTTGGTGCTGACGAGCTCAACACCCACTACATCGCCAACGCCTTCGAGAAGGCAGTCGAAGTTGCTTTCCAGGCGGTGCGCAAGCCTGTCGAGGGCACCATCCTCACGGTCCTTCGTGACAGCGCAAACGCTGCAGTTGAGGCTCGCAAGGCGCGTCTGTCTACCGAGGATGCGCTTGACGCCATCGTCAAGGAAGCTTATGCATCCGTGGAGCGCACTCCCGAATTCCTCCCCGTCCTCAAGGAGAACGGCGTAGTTGACGCGGGTGGCTACGGTCTGGCGATTCTGTTCGATTCCTTCGTTGCCGCGCTGACCGGTAAGGAAGGCCCTCTGGGCGATGAGCTCGCATTCGCGCGTGGCATGATGGCTCCCAAGGTTGAGATCGAGCAGATCAACGACTGGGAGGGTTCCCAGTACCGCTATTGCAACGAATTCCTCGTTGACTCCGAAACCCTTGATCCCGAGGCTGCTCTTGAGTTCCTCGCCACCATGGGCGACTGCGAGCTGTGCGTCGGCTCCGTTCCCAAGTTTAAGGTGCACGTGCACTCCAACACCCCGGACAAGGTCCTCGCTTACTTCCTCGAGCGCGGTCAGATCTCCGAGGTCTTCATTCACAACATGCAGCTTCAGAGCGCCGAGCGCACCGAGATGCTTGCAGCCGAGCAGGAGCAGGCCGAGCATAAGGCACTTGGCTTCGTTGCCGTTGCCGCAGGTGAGGGTAACGCCGAGATCCTCAAGAGCCTCGGCGTGGACGTGGTTGTGTCTGGCGGCCAGACCATGAACCCTTCGACCAAGGATCTTCTTGATGCCGTTGAGAAGGTAAACGCTGACGCCGTCATCATTCTTCCCAACAACTCCAACATCATCATGGCTGCCCAGAGCGCCTGCGGCTTGGCCGAGGTTCCCTGCGGTGTTGTTCCCACCAAGAGCGTCCCCCAGGCATTTGCCGCCATGTTCGTGGTTGATCAGGAGGCTTCCCTCGAGGACAACATCGCCGAAATGATCGAGGCTTATGCCGAGGTCAGGACCGGTGAGGTTACCACTGCCATCAAGGACTCCAAGGATGCCCATGACAATCCCATCAAGGATGGCGATGTGATCGGTATTGCGGACGGCTCCATCGAAGCCGTTGGCCAGGATATCGAAGGCGTTGTCATGCAGCTGCTTGAGTACATGGAGGCGGAGGACGCCGACACGCTCACCCTGCTTGCCGGCGAAGACATGGCTGACGAGAGCTTCGAGGCCTTGATCGAAAAGATCGAGGAAGCCTACGAGGATCTGGAGATCGACTCCCATCGTGGTGAGCAACCCCTTTACCCGATCATCCTTTCGGTCGAGTAATCGGTGCCCGTTGCCAAACATAGCACTGTTTCTAAGGGCGGAGCTTCGGCTCCGCCTGATCGTTTGACGGCCACGCTAGCCTTCGATGCGCCTGCGGGCCGTGTAAAGCTGGTAAGCCCCACGCGCGCTCGTGCTCTTGAGAAGATCGGCATCACCAGCGTGCGCGATATCCTAAGCCATTACCCGCGCCGTTACGTAGACCTCTCTCAGGTGAAAACCATACAAGAGGCGGCCATTGGCGATCACTGCACCATCGAGGGCGTGGTTCATGAGATCAAACTTAAGCGCCCGAGGCCTTCTCTTTCCCTGGTTGAGATCACGCTGGTTGACGGCACGGGTACCATGATGGTCACCATGTTTCGTCAGCCCTGGCTTCTGGACTCCCTCAATCCCGGGATGCGCATTGCCGTTGCAGGCAAGCTCGAGTTCAACTTCGGGTTCAAGCGCATGACTAATCCCTATCTTGAGGAACTCGGGGACAGGGCGGGGGAGGGCATGATCATTCCCGTCCATCCCGCCACCGAGAAGATCACGCCAGCGTGGATGCGCCGTATCGTCGAAAACGCCCTTTGCCAGGTACGCGGGGCCTATGATCCGCTTCCGCTTGAATTGAGAAGCAAGTACCGCCTGATGAGCAGGTCTCATGCACTCGATTGCATTCACTTTCCCCAATCTATGAACGACGTTGCGCAAGCACGCAGGCGCCTGGCTTATGAGGAGCTGCTCATGTTGCAGCTGCACCTCATCACCAAGGGCCGCGAGCGCAGCAGGGGGCGCACGGCGTGTGCTCATGTGGTGGACGGGCCGCACCTTCAAGCTCTGATGGCTCATCTTCCCTTTACCTTAACCGATGAGCAGTACGCCGCAGCCTATGACATCCTCGATGTGATGTCGCGCCCCGAGGCGGCTAACCACCTTCTTTTGGGTGATGTGGGTACGGGTAAGACCGTCCTGGCTGCAATCGCTATTGCCGCAGCGGCCGATACGCATTGCCAGGCTATGCTTGCTGCGCCGACCGAGGTTCTTGCTCGTCAGCACGGAAGGAGCCTCGGCCCGCTCTTCGATGCGGCGGGCATCAGCTACGGTGTGCTGACCGGCTCCACGTCGGCGGCTGATCGTGCGGCGATGATCGCCATGTACTCCGAAGGCCTCCTTGACCTGCTCATAGGAACGCATGCCCTTCTTGAACAAGACGTGCAGGCCAAGCGCTTGAGCCTGGTGGTCATCGATGAGCAGCAGCGCTTTGGCGTAGACCAGCGCGCAGCGCTTTTGGCTAAGGGGGAGGCACCTGATGCGCTCTACCTTACCGCGACCCCCATCCCGCGCTCTCTTGCCCTTGCCATCTTTGGTGATCTGAGCCTTTCCTATATCAAGAAGCGCCCGCTTGACGCGGTCAATCGAAGCACCCATGTCCTTCAGAAGGACCAGCGCGGCCAGGCTTACGATGCTGCGCTCGGGGCCTTGTCTCGCGGAGAGCAGGTGTATGTGGTATGCCCGCTCATCGGCAAGGATGCAAATGAGCGCAATGCTAAGGCCGGAAAGGATGAGGAAGCCTTCGCGGACGAGGAAAGCTGGCCTGCCATCTGCATTGAAGGCGACGAGGACCTGCTTGACGACAACGTAGCGGCAGCATCGCACGAAGCCAAGGTTTTGCAGGAAACCGTGTTCGTCGACTATCGCGTCGCGCTCATGCATGGCAATATGCCCGCTGCCGAAAAGCAGGCGGTGATGGATGGTTTCCGTTCGGGTGAGATCGGGGTTCTTGTTGCCACTACGGTTATCGAAGTTGGCGTAGACGTTCCTCGGGCCACGGTCATGATCATCGAGGATGCCGATCGATTCGGCCTCGCTCAGCTTCATCAGCTGCGAGGGCGCGTCGGTCGAGGCGAACTTCCCGCTCAGGTTTTTCTGGTTTCGGCATCCAAGCAGGAAGCAGCCCTGGCGCGTCTTGGGGCCATGCAGTCGATCGACGATGGCTTTGAGCTTGCCTCCTATGATCTCTCCCTGAGAAGAGAGGGCGATATACTGGGTAACCGCCAACATGGAGTTTCGGCATGTAAGTTGGTCAACGTTGTGCGCGACGCAAAGATGATAGAAGCTGCTCGAGCCGATGCGCTGTCCCTGCTTGCTGCCGACCCCGACTTGTCGGATCCCGATCACCAAGCGCTTGCTCGAGAAATGCGCATTATGTTCGAAGACAAGGGCGAAGTGCTCGGCGGATAAGGTTTGCGACGGCTGTTCGTAAGGAGTGAAGATTGAGGATTATCGCAGGAGAGCACAGGGGTCGTCCGCTAAAGGCTCCCAAGGGATCGGGCACGCGCCCGACCACCGATCGCGTGCGTGAGTCTTTGATGAGCGCCTTGTCGAGTGCTCGAGGAGGCTTTGACGATGCTTACGTGCTCGATGCCTTTGCCGGATCGGGCGCCTTGTCACTTGAGGCCCTGTCTCGTGGCGCTGCCTATGCCTGCTTGTGCGAGAAGGATCCTTCAGCTGCCAAGGTCATCGAGGAAAACGTCAGGACCTTGCGCTATGGCCGCGATGAGGCGCGCGTGTGTCGCATGGATGTGCTGAAAAGCATTCCGCCGCGAGCTAAGCGCCCCTATGATCTGGTGTTTCTTGATCCCCCTTACGCTATCGAGGCGGATCAGGTGTTTGATCTTATAGCCGCGCTTGAGGATGCGGGCTGTCTCGATGAGGACTTGGTCATCAGTTACGAGCACGCCTCTGCTGCAAACGCCGGCGTCGATGACTTGGCTGCGCGGGCCGGTTTAGCCGTGGACTCGCGTCGTTCTTACGGCGATACTGTAATCGACATCATTGTGAGAAGCTAAAGGAGCCTTTGTGAGAAGAGCTTTGACCCCTGGTACTTTCGATCCCATTACCCTTGGTCATATCGATGTCATCACTCGAGCGGCCCAGCTTATGGACGAGGTCATCGTTGCAGTTGCCGCTTCAGACAGAAAGCAGCCCCTGTTTTCGCTTGAGGAGCGCACGGCGCTCGCTCGTGAGGCGACGGCTCATCTGAGCAACGTGCGCGTTGAGGCCTTCGACGAGCTTTTGGTCGACTTCGCTCGCAGAATGGAAGCCCCGGTAATCATTAAGGGCTTGAGGGCGGTCACCGACTTCGAATACGAGTTCCAGATGACCGCGCTCAACTACCAGCTCGACCGTGATCTCGAAACCGTCTTTATCATGTCACCGCCGCAGTACATGTACCTCTCGTCTTCGATCGTTCGCGAAATTGCGAGCATGCATGGCGACCTGAACGATTTCGTGCCCGATAACGTGCGCATCGCCCTTGAAAAGCGCTTTGCGGAATAACCGCTGGTCAACGAAATCACGCCGTCTCTTCGTCAAAATTTGCTGGCTTTGTGCATAGTGCGTCTGAAATCGGGGCGTAGTGATATGATATTGCGGATAATGTGCGCGTAGACCATAGCGCGCGCAGTGTGTTTGAAAGAAACAGCGCCTTATAATCAGGCGCTCAACGGAAGGAATGTCATGGACGAAACTGGAGTCTTGGGTCTGCTCGAGGAGCTTTCCATTCTTCTTGAGGACTCGAAGCCGGTGTTTGGCAAGAACAACCTGCGCCAGGTTGATATCGCTGCTGCTTTTGAGATCATGGATGAGATCCGTGATACCTTCCCGGCTGAATTTTCTCAGGCACGTCAGATCGTTCGCGAGCGCCAGAGCCTGCTTGATGATGCGGAAGCTGAGGCAAATCGCATGATTGAAGATGCTCGTAGCCAGGCTATGACCATCGCAAGCGAGATGGAAATCGTTCGTATTTCTCAGCAGCAGGCCGACACCATCATGGCTGACGCGCGTGAGCTCGAGCGTCAGACCCGCGCCGGTGCTGAGGATTACGCCGATGAGGTGTTCGGTCACGTTGAGCAGAGCCTCGACACGCTGCTGAACAACGTTCGTCGTTGCCGCGATCGCCTCAATTCCAATTCCATCAGCGTTCGCTAAGGTTTAGCCAGCTGATAAAAGCCAAGGGAGTAACGATGGATTCCATTCGCATCGAAATCCCCAACGAGCTCTTCGCCCCTGCGGAGAGCTCTCATTTTGAAGGGGAGGCAAAGGTCGACGTGCTCAAGGCGGGCCCCGACCTCTATTCGTTTGCCGAGCCGCTTAAGTGGCAGGCTGAAATCACCAACACCGGAGATGCGCTGCTCGTCATGGGCACTGTTGAGGGCGACGCGTCAACGTCGTGCGCGCGCTGCCTTGACGATGTGCATCTGCCCTTCGTCGGTGAGATCGAGGGCTATTTCCTCATCAACGAAGAAGACTTCGAAAAGCCGGAGGACATGGACGAGGAAGAGTTCGAGGTCTTAGGCGAAGACAAGGTCATCGACATGATGCCGCTTATCACCGCCGCGCTTCTGCTCGAGGTTCCGCTCATTCCGCTTTGCAACGATGATTGCAAGGGCATTTGCCTTAAATGCGGCGCGAACCTCAATGCCGAGGAGTGTGCCTGCGGTGATCCCGAAGAGGACGAGGTGGCGGATGACAATCCCTTCGCAGCACTTAAGGGCTTGAAGTTTGACTAGGCTTTTCGAGGTTTTTTCGCTAAGCTTTTCGCTCGACCATTCGGCCATTCGAAAGAAAAGCCCTTATCAGCACTTGCAAGTACAACATTCGTTTGGTAATATACCGTTTCGTGCGTTTATCGAAACGAATTGCGAGCGACCTGCTCGCTCGTGAAATAGAAGGAGAACAAACATGGCAGTACCTAAGCGTAAGATGGGTCGCGCCCGCACCCATGCTCGTCGTAGCACCAACGACCGCATTTCCGCACCCGCACGTTCCGTTTGCCCGCAGTGCGGCGAGGTCAAGCTTCCGCATCGCGTATGCGGTAACTGCGGCTTCTACAAGAACCGCGAAGTTATCGAGACCGAGTAAGTTCTCCCTAGCTCAAGCTTGATCGTCAGGCTTGGCCTGGCGTCAACGGTAAAGCCTCCTAGCATGCCTCGCGAATATTGCCTGGCTTGCCAGGGGGCTTTTCGTGTGTGTTCAGCAGATTTACGGACACGCCGAATCGAAGCGCTCGCCTTCGCTTCATAATGTCAAAAGTTGTGCTCATGTCTCTGCCCGCATCTTGCGGTTAGACGCATGAGCCCATGGATATCCGACGTTTCTACTGAAGGAGTACATGTGGCTGAAAATGTCATCATCACCGTTGACGCCATGGGCGGCGACAACGGGCCGAATGTTGTTCTTGACGGCACCGCCCAAGCCTTGTCGGCTGACCCTAACCTCACGGTAATTCTCTGTGGTCCGGCAGAGGTGGTCGAGCCTTTCGCGCAGACCCATGAGCGTTGCCTTGCCCAGGTGACCACCGAGGTCATTGAGATGGGCGAGCACCCCGCGAAGGCGGTCCGTTCCAAGAAGGATTCCTCTATCGTCGTCGGTTGTCGCCTTGTTAAAGAAGGCCGTGCCCAGGGATTTTTCTCCGCTGGTTCTACCGGCGCCTGCCTTGCTGCCGGTACCCTGGTCATGGGTCGCATCAAGGGCGTCAAGCGTCCGGCGCTCGGCCAGATCCTGCCTTCCTACGACCGTCCTACGCTGCTTATGGACGTAGGTGCCAATGCTGACTGCAAGCCCGAGTTCCTCGTGCAGTTTGCTCATATGGGAACCGTGTACATGCGCTCTTTCATGGGCGTCGAGTCCCCCCGCGTGGGCCTTCTTAACATCGGCTCTGAAGAGACCAAGGGCGATGAGTTTGCCCAGGAGACCTTCGAGCTTCTGCGTGCGCAGGTGCCTCAGTTTGCGGGCAACTGTGAAGGCGGAAACCTTATAGCGGGTGATTTCGACGTGGTGGTTACCGATGGCTTCACGGGCAACGTCTGCTTGAAGACCCTTGAGGGCACCGCAAAGGTCCTGTTTAAGTATATGAAGGATGCCCTGCACTCTTCTACGAAGGCCAAGATGGGCGCGCTGCTCATCAAACCCGAGCTTTCTGATCTCAAGAAGAAGGTTTCCCCTGATACCTACGGAGGAGCCCCTCTTCTCGGCGTCAAGGGCGCCTGCGTGGTGGGTCACGGTTCCTCGAACGCACTTGCCATCAAGAACGGCATTTTGGTTGCTGCGGCTACCGTTCGCTCCCGCGTGGCCGAGGTTATTGCCGAGACCATATCAACCCAGACCGAAGCTGAGGGGGAAGGTGCCTAATGCCTCTTAAGCATGAGCAGGAAACGAAGCTTGCGCGTGCCCAGGAGATCATCGGATACACCTTTGAAAACGAGCGCTACCTTCTTTCCGCAATCACTCATCCCTCTGCCACTGAAGGCAAAGAGGTCAAGCATTCATATGAGCGCCTGGAGTTTCTGGGCGATTCCATTCTGGGCGCCATCGTGGCATCGGCGGCGTTCCATGCCTATGACGGTCTTGATGAAGGCGGGCTGACTCGCATCAAGGTCGCCCTTGTCTCTGGCTCCAGCTTGGCTGAAGTGGCCGAAAAACTTGGCTTTGCCGAGGTCATTGTGTTCGGTTCTTCCGAAACGGGCACGGGCAAACGTGGTCTGCATTCTGCCCTTGAAAACGTTTACGAGGCCGTTGTTGCGGCTCTGTATCTCGATGGCGGCTTGGATGTTGCCCGCGAGTTCGTGACGCGCACTCTTATTCCCCGCATGTCGCCCGATCTGGCAAAAGAGCCGGAAAACCCCAAGAGCGCCTTGCAGGAAAAGCTTCAGGAGGACGGCATTACGCCCACGTACAAGCTTATCGAAACCCAGGGGCCACCTCATGACCGCACTTTTGTGGCGCAGGTGTATGCGGGCTCTCAGGGCCTTGCGCGCGGCGTGGGCCGCACGAAGAAGGAGGCGGAAAGCCAAGCGGCTAAGTCTACGCTTGCGCGTCTTTCCGAGTTTTTCGGCATTGCGACAAGTATGGAGAAAACCGCCGGAAAGGCCGCTGAGAAGGCTGCGGCAAAAATGGCCAGGGACGAAAAGGCCCTTGCTCGTGCGGAGGAAAAGGCTCGCAAGAAGCAGGAACGTGAAGCTTCCAAGAAGAAGTCGGAGTAACGGAATCTATGTATCTGAAATCGCTTGTCCTGAAGGGGTTCAAGTCCTTTGCCGACCGCAGCGTTCTAACGCTTGAGCCCGGCATTACGGCCGTGGTGGGTCCTAACGGATCGGGAAAATCCAACATCTCGGACGCTGTGCTTTGGGTGCTTGGTGAGCGCAATGCGAAGAATCTGCGCGGACAGGCGATGGAAGACGTTATTTTCGCAGGTTCATCGGCGCGCAAGCCCGTGAGCGTTGCCGAGGTCGAGCTGGTGCTTGACAACACTGACGGCACACTTCCCGTTGACTACAGCGAAGTGCTTATCGCGCGCCGAATGTATCGCAGCGGCGAAAGCGAATACCTGATCAACGGCGCTGTGGTGCGCCGTATGGACGTGCTTGACATCCTTCATGACTCCGGTTTGGGGACGGGTACTCATTCCATTATCTCCCAGGGCAATCTTGATTCCATCTTGCAGTCCAAGCCCGAAGACCGCCGCGCCCTCATCGAGGAGGCGGCTGGCGTGCTCAAGCACAAGCAGCGCAAGGCGAAGAGCGAGCGCAAGCTTGCAAACATGGACCAGCATCTTGCGCGCGTGCGTGATGTCGTGGGTGAGGTCGAGCGCCAGCTCGGGCCCCTTGAGCGCAAGGCAAAGCGTGCGCGTACCTATCAGGAGCTTAAAAGCGAGCTCGACGCCCTGGTTCTGCAGATTGCCGTTGATGATCTGCGCGTTTTGCAGGACAAGTGGGACGAGTCAAAGGCAATGGAAGCATCTCTTGTCGAGGCTATGGAAACTAAGCGCGGCGAGATTCAGGAGGCCGAGGCTAAGGTTGAGGAGCTCCAGGAGAGGATTCGCGTAGAGAGCCTCGACGCCAACGCCCTTGCACGTCACCATGCGCGCGTATCTTCGGCTGTCGAACGCTTTGACTCAACTTCAATCCTGCTCAGCGAGCGTAGGCGTACTGCACGCACCCGTGCCGGTGAGCTGGAACTGTCCCTTGAGGCGAATGCCGCGAAGAGAAGCGCATCGATGCAAGAGCTCGAAAGCGCGCTTTCTCAGCTTGATCAGGTGCGCGATGAGCGCATGCGCGCCGAAGCACGCAAGCATGAGCTTGAAGAGGCTTATCGCGAGCTTGGCAGAAAACGCTCCGAGCTTGATCAGGAAGTAAACAGGCTTACGCGCCATATGCGTCAGCTTGAAACTCAGATTGACATCACTCGCCGCAAGCACGCCGAAACGCAGGAGGTGCTCTCGAACGGTTTGGCTCACCTGAAGGTGATCGAGGGTCATGTCGCCGAGCTCGAGCTGCAGCTCTCCGGCGCCATTTCGGATGCGGAGAACCTGGCGGCGCAGGTGAAGGCCGACGAGGAGGCTCTTTCGCTTGTGGCCGAGCAGGAGAGCCTTGCTCGTCAGAAGGTCGGTCAGTCCGTTCGAGAGAGGGATGAATCCCGCAAGGCCTATGAGGCGGCTCGTGAGGCTGCTCGCGATCTGTCGGCGCGTATAAAGGCTCTCGAGGAGCTCGAGCGTGCGAGCGCTGCTGCAGAAGGTCCCGCACGTGCTTGGATTGCCGAAAACGAAGCCGCTCTCGCTGGATCTGTCGCCATGCTTTCCCGTGTGGTGCAGACGCAGCCCGAGCTTGAGGCTTTAGTCGAGCGCCTCCTTGGCGATGACTTGAACTTGTTCCTTATCGACGATGCGCCCGCGGCGCGCTCTTTGCTTGCGTCTCTTAGCCATGATGGGCTTGAAGGAGAGGTGAGCTTGCTTCTGCGCAAGGATGCAGAAGTGCCCGCGCTTGCTCTGAGGCACCCGCTTACTGCGCCAGGCTTCGCCCTTGTCAACAAGCTTCGCTATCCCGACGGCGCGGCGCGAGCAATCGAGGCTCTGATTGGCGATGTCGTGGTGTGCGATTCCTTGGATGAGGCGCTTGCCGCGCATGCGGGTGACGTACTCGGGCTGCGCTTTGCCGCGCTCGACGGCTCAATCGTGTGGCCTTCTGGCAAGATTTCCGCTGGCTTTGCTATGGCGGACGCCGAGGAAGGCGTACTTGCCCGCGTCAGGCACCTTGAGGAGCTGCGCCAGGCGAGCAGCGATGCAGAGGCGGTGTGCGAGGCGGCGTTTGGCAAGGCTGAAGAGGCGGAGGAGTCCCTTCGTCAGGCTCAGGCGGCAAGCCTTGAGCTCTCTCAGAAGTTTGCATCGCTTCGCGGCAAGCATGAAGCCATGCGCGCCGAATCTCAGCGTGCGCAGGAAAAGCTTGGCTCGGTTCGCCGCGAGCTTGAGGGCGTTCAGCGCCAGCGCAGCGAAGCTGAAACGCTCATTGCCAGCGCTCGGCCCGATGTCGATCGATTCGAGCGCGAGCAGAAGGAGCTTGATGAAGCCTACGCTCAGGCAAAGCTCGATCACGAGAACGCTCAGGCATCCTTGGCACCTTTGCGTCGCGAGTCCCATAAGGTAAACGATCAGCTCTCCGAGGCCAAGCTCAAGGCGGCTACGCTCGCCGAGCGTCATGTGTATACCGAGCGCATAGCTCAAACGCGAAAGCACGACCTCGAGCAGCTTGACCTCCAGGATGCTCAGCTTAAGGAAAATCTGGCCGTCAAAACCGTTTCTGCGCAGCGCATAGAGCCGCTGCTTGCCGTGTTTGACGAACTTGCCCGCAGTGCTCGCGCGTGGCAGCGCCAGATTGAGGAGACCGTGAGCGAGGCCGAGAACTCAAGTTCTAACTTGCACAGCGCCGTGGGTGATGCGCGCACTGCTGCTCGTGAGGCCCACCTTGCATTCGACCAGGTAAACGACCGTCTGGCTAACGTCCGCGTGGACAAGGGCCGCCTCGAGATCAAGGTTGAAGCTGCAATTAAGACCATCGTTGAGGATTGCGGTACCCCGCTTGAGAGCGCCATTGCTCTTCCTCCCGCTGAAAACAGGGAGGAGATGGAAGAAGCGCTTTCGAAGCTTCGTCGTCGCATTGCCAACCTTGGCACCATCAATCCCGATGCTGCGCATGAGTATGACGAGCTTAAGACTCGTTACGATTACCTGTCTTCGCAGCTTGCCGATCTTGATTCGGCGCGCAAGTCTCTGGCGAAGATCAATCGTGTCATCGATGCGCGCATGAAGGATGACTTCGTGCGTACCTTTAACCAGGTCAATGAAAACTTCCAGGAGATCTTTGCTGTGCTGTTCCCGGGTGGTTCGGCCAATCTTTCGCTCGTTGACCCCGCCGATTTGGAAAATACTGGTGTGGAGGTCACGGCTCAGCCGGCGGGTAAACGCATCACCAAGATGATGCTCATGTCCGGTGGCGAAAAGTCGCTCACGGCCCTTGCGCTTCTGTTTGCTGTGTACCGAACGCGCTCGACGCCCTTCTATATCCTCGATGAGGTTGAGGCTGCGCTTGACGACACCAACCTGCGCCGTTTGTGCGCCTATGTCGACCAGCTGCGTGATACTACTCAGCTCATCATGATCACGCATCAGCGACGCACCATGGAAATGGCCGACGTGCTTTTTGGCGTGTCCATGCAGGCCGATGGCGTTACCAAGGTGATCAGCCAACGTTTGGAAAAGGCCCTTAAGTACGCTGAGGGCTAGGGATGCTGCCGAAGATCCCGGCTAATCTCAATGAAGAATTGAATCAGCTGCAACGAATAGTTCGGTGACGGACTTACCCAGGCCATCCGCAATTCGCAGTAGCGAGTTAATGGTTGCGTTTGCGTCGCCGTGCTCAATCTGATGAATTCGCTTGTAGTCGAGCCCAACCATCAAGCCGAACTTGCGTAGCGAAAGTCCCTGGGCTTCACGTTCGTTGCGAATTACCCAGCCTAAAGCCTCTCGGTATTTCCTTTGCTCAAGCTTATTCATGCTTCCAAGCTACGTGTTGGGTTAAACTCAGTGTTGGTATAAAAACCAACAAAGATGTACGCAGCGTGAATTAGTGTGATGGTGATTAGTGGCCAGGCTGGAAGACATTGTTGCGGGTTGCCGCGCGAGGGGCGTTTTCGCGGATCGACTTGTTGATATCGTGACAACCCAGTGGCACGGATCGTCAATTTTGCAGGTGACGTACCGGACGGATGAAGGAGCGCTTGGCGAAACCATCCTCATGCGCGACGCCGAAAGCCGTCTTGAGGTTCAGAGCGGGCGCATCCTGAGTTTTGACGCCGACGCTGACGAAATGCGCTTGGCTTCGGAGGCGTATCGTATCAGCCTGGCTCATCTGTTCGATCCGTATTTGGCTGTGAGAACGTCGGCCATCGATCCGCTGCCTCATCAAATCTCGGCTGTTTACCAAGAAATGCTGCCTCGTCTTCCCTTGCGTTATGTGTTGGCGGATGATCCTGGGGCTGGCAAGACCGTTATGACCGGCCTGCTCCTCAAGGAGATGATCGCTCGCGGGGATGTGAGGCGTTGCCTCATCGTGTGCCCTGGCAGCTTGGCCGAGCAATGGCAGGACGAAATGTTCTCCAAGTTCTGCCTGCGCTTCGTGATTCTTACGAACGACATGCTCGAGTCTGCTGTCACGGGTAATGCGTTTGCGGAAAACGATCTTTGCATCGCGCGGCTCGATAAGCTTGCTCGAAACGAAGACGTCCAGGCTAAGTTGGCTGACAGCATGTGGGATCTGGTTGTGTGCGACGAGGCCCACAAGATGTCCGCCACCGTTTTTGGCGGCGAGGCAAAGTACACGAAAAGGTATCTTCTCGGTCGCCTTTTGGGAGACATCGCTGAGAACCTGCTCTTACTTACGGCCACGCCCCACAATGGCAAGCCCGAAGATTTCCAGTTGTTCATGTCGCTTATTGACCGTGATAGATTCGAAGGTGCGCGCAGGAATTCGAATCGTGCCATTGACGTGTCGGACGTCATGCGACGCTTGGTGAAAGAAGAGCTGCTCAAGTTTGACGGCCGCCCACTGTTTCCGGAGCGCATAGCGTACACGGTGAACTATTCTCTCTCGCCAGCTGAGGCGGAGCTTTACCATGCCGTGACCGAGTACGTAACGCAGGAGTTCAACCGTGCCGAACGACTCGATGGCAAGCGTCGAACCAGCGTAGGTTTTGCGCTTACCATCCTGCAACGCAGGCTTGCTTCCTCGCCTGAGGCAATTTATCAGTCGCTTAAACGCAGGAGAGAGCGTTTGGAAGTGCGCTTGAATGAGGCGCGGCTGGGCGTGCGAGGCATGTTTTCGCTGAGCATTCCGTCGGCTCCGATAGGCGAAGACTTTGATGAAGACGACTTTGCCGGCGAAGAGTTTGAGGCCATGGAAAACAGCGTGGCCGACACGGCTTCGGCGGCGGAGACGGCTGCCGAGCTCGAGGTGGAAATTGCCACGCTGAAGCAGCTCGAGCGTATGGCGAACAAGGTGCGCCACAGCGGTGTTGACCGCAAATGGGATGAGCTGTCGAAACTGCTGCAAGATGACAGCAATATGTTTGGCGCTGATGGCCGGCGCGAGAAACTCATCATCTTCACCGAGCATAAGGACACGCTGAATTACTTGGTATCGAAGATTCGGCAGTTACTGGGCGACGCCGATGCGGTTCTCGCCATCAGCGGCGGCATGCTCCGCGATGAACGTCGCAAGGTGGAGGAGCGCTTTAAGCAAGAGAAGAACGTGCGCATCCTCGTAGCTACCGATGCTGCGGGCGAGGGCATCAACCTGCAGCGCGCACACCTCATGGTGAACTACGACTTACCCTGGAATCCGAATAGGCTCGAGCAGCGTTTCGGCCGCATTCATCGCATCGGCCAGACTGAGGTCTGCCATTTGTGGAATCTCGTGGCAAGCGAAACGCGCGAGGGTGAGGTGTTCCAGCGCCTGTTTGCCAAGCTCAACGAGGAAAGGTCGGCGCTTGGCGGCAAGGTGTTCGACATCTTGGGCAAACTCACGTTTGAGGATAAGCCGCTGCGCGAATTGCTGCTCGAGGCGGTGCGCTACGGTGACAGGCCCGATGTGCGCGAGCGTTTGAACCAGGTAGTCGATTCGTCTTTGGACACGGAGGCCATTCGGAAGCTTTTGCAGGACTACGCGCTTGTCGACAACATGATGGACGCCAGCGCGGTGCGAGCCATTCGCGAGGACATGGAGCGCATGGAGGCGCGAAAGCTGGAGCCGCATTTCGTGGAGGCGTTTTTTCTCGAGGCATTTGGCCGGCTGGGTGGAAGGATCGTGCCGCGCGAAGAGGGCCGGTACGAAGTCGTCGAGGTTCCTTTCGAGGTGAGAGCACGCGATGCTCGTATCGGCGTGTCGAGCCCAGTCCTCAAATCATATGAGCGCATCTGCTTTGAGAAAGGCCGCTGCGCGGGCCAGGGTTTGATTCCTGCTGAGTTGGTTTGCCCTGGTCATCCTTTGCTTGATGCGGTGACGAGTGCGGTGGGTGAGCGTTACTCCGCCTCTTTGAAGAAAGGCTCCATCTTGGTTGACGAGCAGGATGAGGGCAACGAGCCGCGGTTGCTGTTTTACGTTGAGCAGGCTATCGAAGACGGCATGATGCTGGCTGCCGGCGCGCGTCGAACCATTTCGAAGTGCGTTCGCTTTGTCGAGCTGAATAGGCATGGGGATGCCGTAGACGCTGGCTTTGCCCCGTATTTGGATTACCGCAAGCCGAGTGAATGTGAACGCGCTCGCATAGGTGAGGTGCTCGAGGCTCAAACGTGGCTTTCGCATGATGCGGAACAGCTTGCTCAAAGCTATGCCATCCAGCACATCATGCCGCAAGAGCTGAAGTCTGCGAGAACCCGTCGGCTTGAGCAGGTGCGCAAGGTGGAGCGCGCGGTGGAGGAGCGCTTGCTGGCCGAGATTCGCTATTGGGACTCACGTGCTTGGGACTTGCGCAACAAAGAAGCTGCCGGGAAGCGCAATGCCAAACTGAACTCGCAAAACGCCGAAAAGCGCGCCGAGGAGTTGGCGGAGCGACTGCAACAGCGGAAGGCTCAGCTTGAGCGCGAGCGTGATATTCGCGCTGTGCCGCCACGCATTGTGGGTGGTGCGTTGATTGTGCCAGCTGGCTTGCTGCGTGATGGGGGCGGGACGGCTCGTCCCAACTTGCTTTCACAGGACGACCGCAAGCGCACCGAAACCTTTGCCATGAATACCGTCATGTCCATCGAGCGCAACCTGGGCTTTGCGCCCAGAGACGTGAGCGCTGCCAAGTGCGGTTATGACGTGGAGTCGTCAACGCGCGAGTGTGCAGACATCGAAACGGGGGAGTCACACGCGCTCCGTCTGATTGAGGTGAAGGGCCGTGTACATGGGGCCGACACGGTGATGGTCACCAAGAACGAAATCCTGTGCGCGCTGAATGCACCCGAGGGCTTCATCTTGGCCATCGTTTTGGTCGATGAGGAGCGGAAGCGCGCAAAAACCACCTATCTGCGCAGGCCCTTTACCGCCCCGCCTGATTTCGCAACCACATCGGTGGTGTTCTCCATCGCCGACCTTATAGCCACATCCGAAGTGATCCTTGAAAGGGAGACATCATGGCAGTGAAGAAGCTCATCGAGGTGGCTCTGCCGCTTGATGCCATCAACGAGGCCTCGGCCCGCGAAAAGTCCATTCGCCATGGGCATCCGTCCACCTTGCATCTGTGGTGGGCAAGGCGCCCCTTGGCGGCGGCGCGTGCCGTCATTTGGGCGTCGTTAGTGGACGACCCCTCCAGCCATCCCGAACAGTTTCCCACCGAGGAAGCCCAGACGAAGGAGCGCGAGCGCCTGTTCAAGATACTGGAGGAGCTTGTTGTCTGGGAAAACTCCAACGACCGACGCGTGCTCGATGCGGCAAAGGCCGAAATACGCAGGAGCATGGGCGACGACCTACCTCCGCTGCTTGATCCCTTTGCCGGCGGTGGTGCCATTCCGCTCGAGGCGCAGCGCTTGGGGCTTGAGGCGTACGCGCAGGACCTGAATCCTGTGGCCGTGACCATCAATAAGGCCATGATCGAGATCCCTCCGAAGTTTGCGGGAAAGCCAGCGGTGAACCCCGAATCGCGCAAACGCAGCGCGATGACCGATTGGTCGGGTAACGCTGGCTTGGCGGCCGATGTGGAATACTACGGCAACTGGATGAAGGAGGAGGCGTTTCGCCGTATAGGGCATCTGTACCCGCAGGTGGACGTGCCCAGGGAGCAGGGCGGCGGCAAGGCCACGGTGATTGCCTGGATATGGGCGCGTACCGTGAAGTGCCCGAACCCCGCTTGCGGGCACACCGCGCCGTTGGTTCGGTCCTTCGATTTGTCGAAGAAGAAGGGTAAGGAATGGCATGTTGACCCTATTGCCGAAGGCGGCGAGCTTCGCTTCGAGGTGAAGCCCGGCAAGAGCAAGCGTGACGGCACCGTGAACCGCAAGGGCGCAACCTGCATCCACTGCGGCGCGCCTATTGGCTTTCCTTATATTCGTGAAGAAGGGCGACATAAGCGGATGGCCGAGCAACTTATGGCCGTCGTTGCTGAAGGATCCAAGGGGAGGTTGTACACCTCGTCCGATTCTGAACAGATAGCTGCTGCGTCTGTTGAGAAGCCGGATGATTTTCCAAGCGGAGCTCTTTCGGGTAAGGCGCGAGTGAATGTCTCTTTGTATGGTCTTGATGAAACGGCTGACCTGTTTACTGATCGCCAGCTGGTGGCTTTGACAACGCTCTCGTCGCTTGTTGCCGAGGCGCAGGAGAAGGCCTACCAAGATGCCCTTTCCGCAGGTCGAGAAGAGGGCCAGCCCATAGCCGAAGGCGGCGAAGGAGCCAAAGCCTATGGCGAAGCCATCGGCGTATATTTGGCGTTCCTAGTCGACCAGCTTGCAAATCACAGTTCTTCACTATGTGGATGGAACGCACCGAATACGCAGATGAGGAGCGTATTTGCACGTCAAGCGATCCCTATGGTTTGGGATTATGCCGAGTGCAACATCTTCAGTGAGTCATCTGGCAGTTATCATAACTTGATAGAGAGGCTGGTAAAGGCCTTTCCCTCTCTTGTCGGGCGAGGGTGCGGCTTCGCCAGACAGTTCGATGCTCAAAGCGACAACGGAATGCGGGGGATTATGGTTTCGACCGATCCGCCGTATTACGACAATATCGGATATGCGGATCTCTCGGATTTCTTCTATGTGTGGCTTCGTCAGTCGCTGAGGAATACGTATCCCAAGCTTTTCGGAACGATGCTCGTTCCGAAAAAAGAAGAGTTAGTTGCAACGCCTTACCGTGACAACCGTGGTGTTGATGGCGCGCGCGACTTCTTCGAAGAGGGCATGTACCACGCATTCCAGCAGGTACATCGGTATTCCTGCGAGGAAGTGCCCGTTACTATCTATTATGCCTTCAAGCAGAGCGAGACGGAAACGGTCAATGAGGTTGAATCGACGGCTTCAACTGGCTGGGAAACCATGCTTTCTGCCATCATTCGCGCAGGCTTCATCATAACGGGCACATGGCCGATGAGAACAGAAAAAGAAGGGCGTGTGATTGGC
>CAYZCY010000009.1:0-46399 GCA_964477115.1 uncultured Eggerthellaceae bacterium
CGTCGCGGCACCACACTGCCATCACGGCACCGCGCCACGGCAACGCGCCACCACTGCCGCAACACCGCGCGACGCCACCGCAACGCCAGCGACGCTGCAACATCGTCAGCCCCATCGCGCTCGCACAGGCCAGAACGCGCACGCATGAACAGGGAGATTTATGCAAGCTGCGAATACTCAAACCAGTTCCGACAAAACGCGTGCCATAGGCTACGCACTCGCCATCGCCCAGGCCATTCTGTACTCGACCATGGGCGTTGCCTGCAAGTTCCTTTACGGCACCGGCCTCAGCACCGGTCATGTGGTGTCGCTACGATACTTCGGCACCGTGCTCGTGCTGGGCGCCTTCTTGCTGATCTGGCGCAAATACCCGCTCTTCAGCCGTCGCCCCATCGTGTACGTGCAGGGATTCTTCTTCGTCCTGTGCACCATCCTGTACTACCTGTCGGTTCGCGAGCTCACCGCCAACGTAGCAACGGTTCTCTTCTACGCCTATCCGCCCATGGTGGCCCTCATGGCAGCCGTCGTGTTCAAAGAGCGCCCCTCGGCGCGTACCATAATCGCCCTCGCCGTCTCGATGTTCGGCATAGTGCTGCTCTCCGGCGTCATCGCGGGCATCCTGGGCACCGAAAGCCTAGTCTTCAGCCCGATCGGCGTCGCCTACGGCATCGGCAGCTGCGTGGCCTTCGCCATCTACAACATCATCGGTCAGATGGCCGTCGGTAAAAAGGACGGCCCGCTCACCATGACCTTCAGCATGTGCGTGGTCGGCATCGTCATGTGCATCATCGCCTACCCCGCCGACATCCCCACGCTCATCCACATCACGCCCACCCAAATCGGCGTAGCGCTGTTCATGGTGATCTTCAACACCATCATCCCCGTGGTCATGCTGCTCGAAGCGATCAAGCGCATCGGCGCCACCATGACCTCGCTCATCGGCATCTCCGAAACCCCCTTTGCCGTGCTCTTCGCCTTCGTAATCCTTAGCGAAACGCTCACGGGCATGCAGATCGCAGGCTCCATCCTCGTCGTGCTCTCCATCCTCATGGTTACGCTGCCGAGCAAAAAGCCGCAAGAGACGGCGGGAGCGAGCGCAGCGGCAGACTCAGCCGCCGCAAAGACGGCAGAGGCAGACGGGGCTCATGCGAGCGACGCAAGCACAGACAGCGCACCAGCCCTCGAAGCAAAAGCTGGAGAAGGTAAGCGTACCGAGGAAACCGGAGCCTAACTCATCATGGGAGAGTTCTCTGAATCCGTATTCGCGCAGGTAGTGCGCATCCCCAAGGGCAAGGTGTCAACCTACGGCCAAATCGCGCGTCTCATCGGGTCTCCCCGATCGGCCCGCTACGTCGGCTACGCCCTGCGCGCAAACCCCGCACCCGGCACCAACGAGGACAACATTCCCTGTCACCGCGTGGTGTTCAAAGACGGCGGCCTTTGCAAGAGCTTCGCCTTCGGCGGCCCCAACGAGCAGCGCAGCATGCTCGAGGCCGAAGGCATCACCTTCCTCGACGACGGCCGCATCAACATGGACGCCCATCTGTGGGACCCCCATGCACAAAAAGAGGGCGAGGAAGACATTCCGACTTCCCCACCCTCTGATTTCGACTGGAAACGCGAACTCGGCGAGCTTTAGGCGAGCTTTAGGCGCTCAAGCCCAAGTCCGGTTGCGACACTCAAGCCAAGCCCAAACCCGATCCGCAGTCCCGCACTACTCCACGCGGCCGCGGAAGGTGCGATAGATGATCACGTGGTACACCAGCACAAGGGGCACGCCAACCGCGGCGAAGATGGTCATCCACATAAGCGACAGCTCAGATGACGCCGCGCTCATCAAGGTGATAGACGGACCAACGCTGCCTGCCGCCGCAACCACGAGGTTCGGGAACATCGAGGTAGCCAGCAGGCCGACCAGGCTTACGGCAGCCACACTCTGCGCAACGAAGGACACCAGGTCGCAATCCTTCTTCAAGCCGAAGAACAGGGCCACGCCAATAGCCGCCACGAACAGCAGGGCAAACAGCCAGCGCGCAATGCCCAGGGCGGAAACCATCTCGGGCTGGATCAGGAAGTGCGCGTACAGCGACACGACAACAAACAAAACCAAAGCCGCAATCTGAAGCGGGGTGCGCAAGCGCACGGCACGTGCACGCAGCTCAGATCCCGCAGGCGCCTTCAAAGCCACCCAGGCAGCTCCCGCTGCAAGGAACATCGCCAGGCCCAGCGCACCGGTCAGCAGCGTGAAGGGCGTGATCAGCCCGAACAGCGGCATACCGGAGTAATTGCCCGCAGCATCCATGGGAATGCCCGCGTAGATGTTACCCACGGCCACGCCTAGCAAAAGCGCGGGCAGCAGGGAGCCCACGAAGAAACACGCATCCCAAGCCTTGCCCCAAGCGGGGTCATGCGCGCGGAACTCCAGAGAAATCGCGCGAACGATAAGCCCGAAGAGAACCAGCATCACCGCAAGGTAGAAGCCCGAGAAGGTGGTCGCATAAGCGGGCGCGAAAGCCGCAAACAGCGCACCTCCCGCAGTGAGCAGCCACACCTCATTGCCATCCCAAACCGGACCGATGCTGCGGCGAACGATGGACTTCTCCTTCTCGTCCTTGGCGATGAAGGGGTAGAGCACGCCGGCGCCCAGGTCAAAGCCATCGAGCACGAAGTAACCGGCAATGAGAACGAAGATCAGGAAGTACCACAGGATTTGGAAGAAAGTCGCATCCACGGTTACTCACCACCTTTCAGGATACCGGCAGCAAAGGCAAGCTCCTCGCCATCAGCCGCAGCGGGCTCTTCAACTTCGGGGCCCTTCTTGATGAAGCCCGCGACCAGGCGCACCCAGGCAACGAAGAGGAAGGTGTACACCAGCGCGAAGAGCAACAGGGTAATGGCAACCTCCACGCTCGTGACCGACTGGGAAACGCCCTCGGCAGTCAGAAGCGCCACGCCATCGGGGCCCGAGGTTGACGGATACACAACCCAGGGCTGGCGTCCCATTTCAGCGGTCATCCAACCCGCCTGAATGGCGACGAAGGGGAAGGCGGGGCTGATGACAAGAAGGCGCTGCACCCACTTGTTAGCCGCAACACCGGGCTTTTTGAGCGACAGGAAGGCAAGCACCAGGGCGACCACGATAAGACCGAACATGGCAACCATGAGGTGATAGCTTTGGAACACCAGGTTTACCGGCATGTCCTCGACCACCATGTCGCCGTACTTCTCGGTTTCGGCAAGCTCGTTCAGACCCGGGAACTCTGTGTCAAAAGTACCCGTTGCCAGAAAACTCGTACCACCGGGGATGGAGAAGGGAGTGATGACCTCCTGATTCTCCTCATCCACCCATCCGAACAGATACAGATCAGGTACCTCGGACTCGTACATGCCCTCCATCATGGCGAGCTTAGTGGGCTGCTCTTCGGAAACCACGACTGCGGAGGAATGCGCGAAGAAAAGCAGGACGCAGGTGCTGACCAGACCAACCGTTGCGCCAACCTTGACCGCGCGCTTGGCGAACTCAAGGTAGCGGCCCTTCATCAGGTACCATGCACCAACCGCCATAGCCGTGAAAGCACCCATGGTGATCACTGCGGAAACGGTATGACCGTAGCGCGGAAGCGTCGTGGGATTGAAAGCCGCCGCGAAGAAGTTGGTGATAATGGCCTTCGTACCGTCGGCGGCAAGCTCGGCGCCGGCGGGCGTTTGCATCCACGAGTTAGCGATGAGGATCCAAAGCGCCGACAGGCAGGAGCCGACAAACACGAGCCAAGCGGAGACCATGTAGAACTTCGGCGACACCTTGTTTCGGCCAAACACGAGCACACCCAAGAACACCGACTCCAGGAAGAAAGCGAACAGCGCCTCAGCAGCCAGAGGAGCACCGAAGATATCGCCCACGAAACGAGCGTAATCGGCCCAGTTGGTGCCAAAGGAGAACTCCATCGTAATGCCGGTGGCAACGCCGATGGCGAAGGTGGTGGTGAAGATCTTCACCCAGAACTTCGCAGCGGCATAGTCCTCGGGCTTGCGCGTGCGATAGGCCTTCGTCTCATAGATCGCCAGGATCAGACCCAGACCAATCGACAGCGGCACGAAGAAGTAGTGGAAGATCACGGTTAATGCGAACTGAAGCCTCGACAGCAGCGTTACGTCAAGCATGGCTTCCATGGGCGCACCCCCTCCTGTCCATACGGGGCCTTCCCTTCGGAGCCTCAACTTGATGGGCTCACCCCGCAACTTAATTGCTGCTATTTTAGCAACATTTATTGACCCTTGTATAGCGTTTTGCTACCAATTTGATCGCATTTAATGGATTGCTCCGCGATCTGCCGCCAGAAGACCGCGGTAGTAGGCGTTTTCACGCTCAAGCTGCTCAGGGGAACCATCGATGGCAACGCGCCCGTCCTCGACGAACACCACGCGATCGCATGCGGAAACACCCTGCAGGTGATGGGTTATCAGCACCACTGTACGGCCCTCAAGCACCTCGAGCATCGCATCGAGGAGATCCTGCTCAGCCACAGGATCAAGACCCGCAAAGGGCTCATCGAGTACCACCACAGGTACCTCGGACAGCAGCACGCGCGCCAAGGCGATTCGATGACGCTCGCCGCCGGAAAAGCGCTTCCCGCGCTCGTCAACCATGGTGTCGAGCCCTCGGGGCAAACGCGCGAGCAGCTCGGACAGACCCACACGAGCCAAGACCTCTACCAGCTCCTCGTCACTTGCCGAGGGCTTGCCGAGCGCCAGATTCTCGCGCAAAGTCCAGTTGAACAGATACGGCGTCTGCTGAATGACGCCAACGCAGCGCGCCACTTCATCCCCCAGGGCAAGAGGGTTGACGCCGCCAAGCATCACCTCACCTGAACAGGGCGCATAATCTCCCCGCAAAAGAGCCGCAAGCGTCGACTTGCCCGCACCGCTGCGACCTAGGATGGCAACGCGCTGACCAGCGGGAACGTGCAGGTTCAGGCCGGCGAGAACCACCGAATCGGTCCCCGGGTAGGAAAAGCTCACATCGGAGAAAGTAAGCGTGCCATCGAGAGGGCGCTCACCTTCGCCATCATGCTCTGCACGGTGGCCCGAAGATGCGGCTGACACAACTGAAGCGGCAGGAGAGTCGGATGCCTCGGAAGACCCGCCGGCAGACGCACCCGTTGACGCCAGCCTGCCAGCACCCGAAAGGCGGTTAAGGCGCTCGATCGAATCGCCGTAAGTGACCGCTCCCATAGCGGCCTCGCTCGCCGGCGAGAAGGACTCGATCAAAGGAAAGAGGCACATCACGAAAGCGGCTATCCAGTTGCCTGCGTGAGCCACGGCGTTCTCCGGCGTCGCAGAGGCCAGGGCAGACACAGCGCCCGACACAGCTTCCTGCGAAGCGCCTGCCGCATGCGCTCCGAAAACGCTGGCGGCCCACAGCAGCAAGACTACGGCAGCGCAGGCGAAGATCAGCTGAGACAGAAGATCGCGCAGACGGGAGAAGCGCGCGACGGAGAAATCGATCTTGTCGATCTGCGCCTGGAGTTCGCGCTGCTTTGAGAGGCAGTCCTCCGCACGACCCGAATACATCCAATCGGCCACGCCGAGCACGTTGTCGGTCAAGTCGGCGTAAAGACGGGCCTTGAGGAACTTGACGCGTTCCAGACGCGCACCGTTCACGCATACCGAAACCGCAGGCAGCACGAAAACCACCACGCCGAGCAGCAGGGCCATAGACAGAGCCACGGCAAGGTCGAAGGAGCAAAGCACCAGCACCGTGATCGCGTAGAGCAGCCACGCGATCATCAGGGGGTAGATCGTGCGCAGGTACAGGTTCTGAATATGCTCGACGTCTTCGGCCAAAAGCCCCAGCACTTCGCCGAGCTTTCGCACGGCATGCGAGGAGGCGGGCTGCTCATCGAGCGTGTGGTACAGGCGACGGCGCAGCTCACTTGTCATGCGCAGGGCCCAGTCATGGCTCGTCAGGCGCTCGAGGTAACTCAGCAGAGGCTTGCCAACGCCAAAGACGCGCACGTACAGTGAGGGCAGGTGCACGGCAAGGACGGTGAAGGGTATGGTTGCCGCCAGGGAAATCATGTAGCCGGAAGTGAACATCAGGCCGCCCGCGAAAGCCGCAGCAAGAAGCCCTAAGCCCAGAGCAAGGGCCAGCACGCGCCAATAGCGCACGAAGAAAGGCTTTATCCAGGTGTCTGTGCGCCACGCACCTGCGATACGGGAAACACCCATCATACCCTCCCCTCTTCACGTCGGCGATCAAGCCACTGTTGCGCACTGCCCTGCCAGGCAACGCCGCCGCGATCAAGCTCGATCACGTAGTCCATCTGCTGGATCCAGTGCAGACGATGCGTTGCAAAAAATACGAGTCTGCCCTCCATAAGAGGAAGCATGCGCTCCTTCAGCTCGAGCTCGGTTTCGATGTCAAGGTGAGCCGTAGGTTCGTCAAACAGCAGCACCGAACGCTCGTCGCACAAAAACGCACGCGCTAGGGCAACACGATGGGCCTGCCCGCCGGAAAGCCCGCGGGAAGCTTCGCCGCCCCTGCCTACCTGGGTGTCAAAGCCGCGGTCAAGCTGGGAGATGAGCTCGTCAAGCCCCGCCATGGACGCAGCGCGCGCCACCTCAGCGTCGCTTGCGGAAGGTTTGTAGAAAGCGATGTTGTCGCGCAGGGATGCATTGAAGATGTAGGGATCCTGAGGAATGAAGCTCGCGATGCGGCGCCACGGTTCACAGGTCAGGCTAGAAACAGCCACGCCGTTGACCAAAATTTGCCCGGAAGAGGGCCGCGAGAAACCGGCCAGCAGGCCCATGAGCGTGGATTTGCCCGATCCGCTTGCTCCAATCAGGCCCACCTTGCAGGGTCCCTCCACCGTAAAGCTCAGGTTGCGCAGAGCCTCATCGCGATCGGGATAGGAAAAGCACACATCGCAAAACTCAAGCTTGGGGCAGCAATCAGCCACGCACAAAGACGCCTGCAAGGTCTGCTGCGAAGCGTCTGCCGGCTGCCGCGAGTCACCCGTCAACTTCTGCTGATCACTCGGCTTACCTTCGCCAGCCTCATCTGAAGGCGTGACGGGCTCAAGCGCTTCGAGCACCGCGCGAATGGCCGCAAAGGCGCTGCGGCCGTCAAGTGAGGCATGGTAGTCGGCCGCGAACTCACGAATGGGGCGGAAGTACTCCGGCACCATGATGAGGACCGCGAGCGCGGGCAGGAAGGAAATCGACCCTTCCACTAGGCGAAAGCCCAGCATGATGGCAACGCCCGCCAGCGCCAAGGTGGCAAACAGATCGAGAACCGTGCTCGACAGCGTGGCAATGCGCAAAGTCTTCATGGTCATCTCGCGGAATCGCTCGGACGCTGCGAAAACGCTGCTTTCATAACGATGGCTCAAGCCAAAAGCCTTGAGCTCCGAAATACCCGCAACCCCATCGAGGAAGTGGTTTGCCATGCGCTGGAATTCGCCGTGACGCTTTGCCGCTTCGTCCTGCGCCGTATGGCCGATCATCACCATGTACAAGATGATGAAGGGGTAGCACACGAGCGCGATGACGCCCGACACCCAGTCAAGCGAAAAAATTACCGCCAGCAGCGCGAATGGCACCACGACAACCGCGATGATCTTGGGGATGATGAGTCCGATATAGGTTCGCACGTCTTCGATGCCCTCGATCACCGTTTGGCTTATCGAGGCAGTGCCCATGCGCGACGCCATAGCAGGACCGAGCTTGAACACGGCTTCGACGAGATCCTGCCGCAAATCATCGGCACACCGATGCGCGTAGCGGTCAAGCAAGTCGGATTGAAGATTGACGATAAGCTGTCTTGCGACGAAGCAGATAAAAAACAAGGCTATCCAAGTAAGCTGATCGGAAACGAGCCCGCCGCCCCACAGACCCACAACCGCATGAGCCAAGCCAAGAGCCTGACCTGCCACCGCTGCGGCGCGCAGCAGGGAGAGCGCGATTACGATGAAAAGCATGCGACGCACGCCAGGCAGGCTGAATATGGCTTTGTCTATCATGTCCAGCCCTCCCTCTCGACTTCTTCGTCGTCCCCCGTTAATTGATACTTATTTTATAACATTTTATCTTGATTGCAAGGTCAGGCCGAGAGAACCACCCGAGCGTCACGGACCGCCACAGACCGCCACGAACCCAGGGCCACGCCCGTAAGCCAATCATGGCTCTTGGCGAAGCGGCGGCACGAAACCCTGCCGAGTACTGTTACACTTGCAAGTTCGAAATGCAACATCTTTGAAAGGCTTCTCTTGGGCATCTTCGTTGCCATGGCCATAGGCATTGCTCTCGGTGCCACCATATTTCCCGCGCGCTTCGGCAACGCGGTGTCCACCCTCACGCTTGCGAGCACCGGCCTGCTCATCTTCTGCATGGGTGCCGACCTCGGCGCGCGCGACGAACTCATGGGCCAGCTTGCCAACCTGGGCTTCTCGAGCGTCGTGCTGTGCCTGGCACCCGTGGCTTTCTCCATTGTCGTTGTGTACGCGCTCACAAACCTGTTCATGAAGGACATCGTGGAGAGGCATACTCGGGAGAGACAGGAGCGCAGCGGGAATACCGGCCAAGCGCTCTACGGTGAGGACAGCGCCACCTTCGCTAAGGCATCGAGCAATGCGGTTAGCGCAAACGAGCCAAGCAAAGCGAACGACCCAAACGGCGCGAACGACGGGAGCAACCCAAACAACTCCACCAGCGCAAACGACCCGGGCAGCGCAGGCAGCTCCTCCGAGATCACCATGATCATCATCGCCATCGGCTCGCTTGTCTTCGGCGTGGCCTACGGCCTCTCCCCCTTTGAGTTCGGCCCGGTAGGCGCACTTGTCGAGCACTCCGACTACGTTCTGTATGCGCTCATGTTCTTCGTTGGAATCAGCGTCGGCATGAGCAAGGGGCTTATCGGCAAGATCCGCGAGTACGGCGTGCGCCTGCTGCTGGTGCCCGCGGGCATCATCGTAGGATCCTTTGTCGCGGGGCTTGTCTTCGCGCCGATCTGCGGCCTTTCCCTCGGCGAAGGCGCGGCCATCACCTCCGGTATGGGATGGTACAGCCTGGTGGGCGTGGTGCTCGCCGACCTGGCAGGTCCGCAAGTGGGAAGCATCGCGTTTTTATCGAACCTGCTGCGCGAGCTTGTCTCTTTCCTCATCATTCCCTGGATATCGCGCCATCTGAACTACCCCACCTGCATCGCACCCGCAGGCGCAACGAGCGAGGACACCACCCTGCCCATGATCATCCGCTGCACCAACGAGGAAACCGTGGTGCTCGGCGTGATCAACGGCATCGTGTGCTCAGCTGCCGTGCCTGTTCTGGTTGCCATCTGCTCGCAGTTCATGTAGAGCGCTGAACCGGGGCGAGCCAATCGCAAAAAAGGCACCGAAAACGTCACGATGAAAACGGGAGGAAGCATGTTTCGCAGCCACGCGTCCAACCCCTACTCGATAATCATGGCGCGAACCACACCCGGCGTATCGTAGTCACGCTTGCCCGCACCCAGGCCCACGGCCTTGATCACAAAGCGCTCGGGCAGCTTATCACTCGTGCGCGTCGCCGCTACGATAGCCGCACCTGTCGGCGTGACCAGTTCACCGAAAACATCCAGCATCCGCAGCGCAATACCATGAGCGCTCACGATGTTGACCACCGCAGGAACCGGCACGGGAATGATGCCGTGCTGGCAGCGCACCGTGCCCTTGCCCTCTGCAAGCTCGGTAATAACTACCTCATCGACAGCCACATGATCAAGACACACGGCAAAAGCGAGCACATCGGCAATGGAATCCACCGCGCCCACTTCGTGGAAGTGCACTTCGGACACAGGCTTGCCATGGGCTTTTGCCTCAGCCTCAGCCACAACCTCAAAAATATCGCGGGCGATTCGCTTGGCATTTTCGGTAGCACAGGAAGCGTCGATGATGGCGCACACGTCAGCCAAATTGCGATGCTCGTGGTGATGTTCATGGTGATGAACGTGATGGTGAGCGTGATCGTCATCCAGATGCCCGTAGAGGTAGTCCATGTCGTGGTCATGGTTCTCGTGCGCAGCATCGAGCACCACATCAAAATCGCAGGCATCGAGCCCCGACTTCTCCACGCGGCTGATACGGATATCGAAACCCTGCACAGAAAGGCTGCCCAAAACCTCAAGCACAAGCTTCTCACGCTCAGCCTTCTCCTCGGGCGAACCCAGGTCGAGAAGAGCCGCAACAGCCATGTCGCCGCTGATGCCCGAGCTGCATTCCAAGTACAAGGTCTTGGTCATATCCGCATCCTCCGCCAAAAACCGAAGCCCGCGCAAGCGCGCGATCTAGTCCAAATGATTGATCAAGCTGGCCTGATACGCAGCGCCGAAGCCGTTATCGATGTTGACCACCGACACGCCGCTCGCACAGGAATTAAGCATGGCGAGCAAAGCCGTCACGCCGCCGAACGAAGCGCCATAACCCACGCTGGTAGGCACCGCGATAACCGGGCATGACACCAAGCCGCCAATAACGCTCGGCAGCGCGCCCTCCATGCCGGCAACCGCCACAATAACGCGCGCACTCGCCAACACGTCGCCGTACGCCAGCAGACGGTGAACACCCGCCACGCCCACATCATAGAGACGCTCGACCCGATTACCCAAAAACTCCGCGGTAAGAGCCGACTCCTCAGCAACGGAAATATCACTCGTGCCGGCGGCGGCGATGACCACCAGGCCCTTGCCATCAACTTCAGGCATGCCGCCGATAATGCCCAAACCAGCCTGAGCATGATACTCGAAATCCGCTCGGGGAAAAGCATCGCATTCGCCCTCGATAAGAGAAAGCGGATCGCTCCACAAGGACTCAACCGTGTGAGCCTTATCCGCGTCGAGACGTGTGATGAGCACGCGCTTCTGCCCGGCCTCCATTAGCGCGCGAGCAATGCCGACGATCTGGCCAGCCGTCTTACCAGCCCCGTAAATCACCTCGGCAACGCCCTGGCGTTCAGCACGCGACGTGTCAGCCTTCGCGTACCCCAAGTCGGAAAAACCGCAAGAGCCCACCATTCCCCCTTTGTTCGAAATTAGCTCAAGACTTTAACACAGCACACGGCTGCAAGGGTGCGACGCCAGCCGCCCCATACACGCGCTCCAAAGCCGCCGCAGCGCGCAGCATGTTCTCATCCCGCATAGCCGGCGCGATCACCTGCACGCCCACGGGCAATCCGGAATCCCGTCCCAAACCCACAGGCACGCTCATCGCCGCATTCCCCGCAATATTGACCGAAACGGTGAACATATCCGACAAGTGCATTTCATGCGGATCGCTCACTTCGCCAAACTTAAACGCCGCGCTTGGCGTCACCGGCGCCACAATGGCATCCACCCGCTCAAACGCCCGCGCATAATCCAGCTTCACCAAATCGCGCGCCTTCAAAGCAGCCCGGTAATAGCGCTCACCTTCCTCAGAGTGGAGAAGGTAAGCGCCCAGCAAGATGCGGCGCTTTGCCTCAGATCCGAAGTCGGGTTGCGCTGCGTTTCGCTGCGCCGCGCCCTGCCCTACCGCGCCTTGCTCTATCACGCCCTGCCCCGTCGCATTCTGCCGCGTCGCACCTTCCTGAGCGCGGCAATGCCCGAAACGCTCCGCGTCAAAGTGCGCCAAGTTGGCGAAAGCAGCACGCGGGCCTATCACGTAGTAAGCGCTCATGGCATCGTCGGCATGGGGCAAATCGATCTCCACCAGCTGCGCTCCCATATTTCGCAAATTATCAATCGCCCCGAGCACCGCCGCGCGCACCTCGGGATGCAAACCGGGCGCTTCCAAAAACGAGGGGACAAAACCCACGCGCATGCCCGCAACCCCCTGCAAAAGCCCTCTCGTGTAATCGATCGAACCGTCGGCTATCACGTTCATGACCAAGGCGGCATCCTCAACCGATCGAGTTATAGGACCCACCTGATCAACGGAATCTACGAAAGCCGCCACACCGCGGCTCGAAACCAAACCGTAGCTTGGCTTCACCGCCACAACGCCGCAGAAAGAGCCCGGCTGGCGGATAGACCCGCCCGCATCAGATCCCAGAGCCACCGCAGCCAAACCCGCGGCAACCGCCGCCGCACTGCCGCCCGAGGAGCCGCCGGGCACGCGGGAGAGATCCCAAGGATTGCGGGTCTTTCCAAAGGCAGAAGTCTCGGTGGAGCTGCCGAAGGCAAATTCATCCAGATTGAGCTTACCGAGTGGCACGGCCCCAGCTTCCAACATGCGCGCCACGCAGTCAGCCGTGAACGGAGACTCATATCCATCCAGCATGCGGGAAGCGCAGCTTGTACGCGTACCGCACATATGCAGGTTATCCTTGAAGGCAACCGGCACGCCCGCAAGCGGACCAAGCGCATCCGCCTCGCCTCGCGCAACACACGCGTCAACGCGCTTGGCCGCTTCAATAGCGGCATCGGGGGTAAGTTCGATGAAAGCGCCTACACTCGAGTTCAGGTCATCTATGCGCTCAAGCGATGCGCGGGCAATCTCAAACGCGCTGAACTCGCGCGCAAGCAGACCCTGGCGAATCTGCGAAGCCGTCATAGCGGCGAAAGCGCGCGCTTGCCTACTCATGAAGATCACGCTCACCTTCGCAAGGCAAGTCCTCCGAATAAGCCGCAAGAGAGTCAAGCCCGTCAATGAGGCCGTTGAGCTCAGTCGTCATGACAGCGAGATCTGAACGCGCAAGCTCAATGCCCGCACTGCGGGCTAGGGCAAGCACATCCTGCTCGCTTAGATATCGATCCGCGCACCGGGTCATGCGGCCCCCTCTCTTCAAACACGGGGAATCATACCACTACCCCGCCGACCCGATTGCACACGAGGCTCCTTACGCTGAAGGCGAGCTTTGTGCAAAGGCGAATGCCAAAGGGGTGCGCTATGATAGACGCGAGATCAAACGAGAAGGACGTCTGAGCATGTGGAAGTACCTCAAGCCATATCTCCCCTTCGCCGCACTGTCGGTGTTGTTCATGCTGGGCGACGCCGGTGCTGACCTGATCCAACCCATGCTGATGGCAAGCATCGTCGACGAGGGAATCCTATCCGCCGAAGGCGGGCTTGAGCGTGTGCTGCAAATCGGCGGCGCCATGGCCCTCGTTGCCGTAGGCGGTGGCGTAGCGGGCTCACTCTGCAACCTGTTCGCTCAGCTTGCCACCCAGAAAACGGGCAATCGTATTCGCCAGGCCTGCTTCGAACGCGTGATGAGCCTGTCGTTTGCGCAGGTGGAGCGTTTGGGCACGGGCACGATCATCACGCGCCTCACAAACGACATCTCCCAGATCCAAGCACTGCTGGCTATGCTCATGCGCATGATGGTTCGCATGCTGCTGTTTGTCGTCGGCTCAATCACGCTTCTATTTGCGCTTGACGTGCGTTTCGGGTATATCGCGCTCATTGCCTGCCCGCTGATGGCAGGCATCATCGCCCTCTGTATGCGCAAGGCAAACCCCCTCTTCATCAAACTGCAAACGCGCATCGACATCATCAACGCCATCATGCAGGAAGACATAGCGGGGCTTCGCACCATTAAAGCCTACGTCCGCGAGTCCTTCGAGAAGCTTCGCTTCGGGCACGCCAACGACGAGCTCGTCAGAACCCAGCTATCCACCTTGATTATCTTCGCCTTCATGAACCCCCTGGTGAGCTCGGTTGCCTACATCGCCATCGCATGCATGCTCGCCGCAGGACAGCACGACGTCGCCATCGGAGCAACCACTCCCGGAAACGTCATGGCCGCGCTTTCCTACGCCCTGTTGCTGCTCCAGGGCACAACCATGATCGTTCTGCTCTCGCAAAACATCTCGCGCGGTTTGGTTTCGTGGAGGCGCATTAAGGAGCTGCTGGCCATCAAGCCCGACCAGGTGAGCGGCACGGTTACGCACGGCTGCGAAGAAGCGCATGCCGTAGAGCTCAGAAACGTCACTTTCTCCTACCCCGATGCAGCCCATCCCGCCCTGCAAAACGTGAGCCTTGTGGTGAACCGTGGTGAAACCATAGCCATCATGGGGGCCACGGGCTGTGGTAAGACGACGCTCGTGAGCCTCATTCCACGTTTCTACGACGCAAGCGAAGGTGAGGTTTTGGTGGAAGGCGTCAAGGTGCGCGATTGGGACAGCACGGCCCTGCGCGATCGAGTTGCCTTCGCTCTCCAGAAGTCAGAGCTCTTCAGCGTGAATGTTCACGACAACATTGCCTGGAGCCAACCCAAAGCTAGGCGTGATCAGGTGGAGGAAGCGGCGCGCACGGCCCAGGCTTTCGACTTCGTAAGCGATCTCGAATTCGGTTTCGACACCCAGGTGGCCGAGCGCGGCATGAGCCTCTCGGGCGGCCAGCGGCAACGCATCGCCCTTGCACGCATGGTGCTCTCAGAAGCCGACATCGTCATCCTCGACGACGCCACGAGCGCACTTGACCTGCATACCGAGACTCAGTTGCACGAAGCGCTGAATGCCGCCAAACCTAGTGCCACCAAGATCATCGTGACTCAGCGAATCGCCACAGCCCTGCTGGCCGACCGCATCGTGATGATGGAAGCAGGCAGCATCGTTGACGAAGGCACGCACCTTGAGCTGCTCGAGCGCTGCGAGCTGTACCGCACCGTATACGACTCCCAGATGGGAGAATACGAAGATCAGGCAAAAGGCGGTGGAGGTCGTGGCTAAAGCTCAACGCGAAGTAGTCGATCAGTACATGCCCAATGCCTCGCGCAGACGCTACGCATCACTGCAGGCCGAATACGCAGACGACGTCATGGGCACGGCAAAGCGCATCTTCTCCTACTTCAAAAACGAAATGAAGCTCGTAGCCGGCCTGGCAGCGGTCATCTTACTTGGAACCCTTGCCGGCGTATGCGCCCCCGCCATCCAAAGCCGGGTGATTGACATCATCGCCGGGGAGGCTACGGGCGATTTCGCAATCACGCTCGGGCTCATGATAGCTGCCTACCTGATAGGCAGCTGCGGGCAGTTCGTGCAGGGGCTTCTGTGCGCGAAGATGAGCACACGCATCGTCAAGCGCATCCGCGGTCAGCTCTTCGATCACGTGATAGACCTGCCCATCTCCTATCACGATCGCCACCCGCACGGCGACACCATGAGCCGCATGACCAACGACGTGGACAACATCTCGACCACCATATCCCAGGCGCTTCCCACGCTTATCGCAGGCGTGCTCACCATAACGGGAACCACCATTGCCATGCTTCTTCTCTGCTGGCAGCTCGCACTGCTCACCTGCCTCACCATAGGCCTCACCATTGCCGCGACCCGCTTCCTCAGCGCGCGCGTTCGAAAATACTCACGAGCACAGCAGGCTTCCCTCGGCGAAGTGAGCGGCATGGTGAAGGAAATGGTAACCGGCTTTCGCACCGTAGTGGCAAGCAATCGCCAGCAACGGGCCGTAAGCGATTTCTGCGAAGCCACCGACAAGCTCACCGCAGCGGGCATCCGCACCAACGCCTTCAGCGGGATCATGGGACCCGTATCGTCTTCCATCAGCAACGTCGGATACGCCATAGTGGCCGTGTTCGGAGGACTGCTCGCCCTGCGAGGAATGATCACCATCGGCGTGATTTCGGCGTTCATCGTGTACATGCGCCAGTTCAGCCGCCCGGTAAACGAGATCGCCCAGCTGTACTGCCAGCTGCAAACGGCCATCGCCGGCGCCGAGCGCGTCTTCGCTGTCATCGACGAAGCGGGCGAAGCAGCAGACGAGGTCAGCAAAGAGAAGGCGTGCGCGGGCTCAGAGGGCGCGGGCGCGGGCATCAACCGATCGCCCGTCACGGCCTTTGCTGCGAAAGAGGCGCCCGCGAACACGCAAGCCACGAAAACGACGCCCGCGGAGATGGCGCCCACCATCGAGTTCGAAAACGTCACCTTCTCCTACGATGGGGGAAAGCCCGTCCTGTCAGATTTCAGCTTCACGGTACCGGCGGGTAAGAAGGTTGCGCTCGTGGGCGCTACGGGCAGCGGCAAGACCACCATAGCCAACTTGGTACTGCGCTTCTACGATGTCGACAGCGGACGCATCCTTCTTGGCGGGCACGACATTCGAGGCATCACGCGCAAAGAGCTACGCCAGCGCATCGCCATCGTCTTGCAGGACACCACGCTGTTTGGCGGCACCATCCGGGATAACCTGCTGTACGCCAACGAAAACGCCACCGAAGAGCAGCTTCGGGAAGCGGCTCGCGCAAGCTGCTGCCTTCGCATGATCGAGCGTTTGCCCGAAGGCTTCGACACGCACATCGGGGGAAGTGGCGGCATGAGCCTATCGCACGGTCAGCAGCAACTGCTCTCCATCGCGCGAGCCTTCCTGTCCAACCCCGACGTGCTGATACTCGACGAGGCCACTTCCAACGTTGACACGCGCACGGAACAAGCCGTACAAAAAGCCATGCTCCACCTGATGAAGGACAGGACGAGCATCGTGATCGCGCACCGACTCTCAACCATACGAGATGCCGACACCATCGTGGTACTCGACCACGGTCGCATCGTTGAGCAGGGAACCCACGAGGAGCTGCTCGAGATCGGCGGACGCTACCACGAGCTCTACATGACGCAGTTCGCTGGCTTCGCCACCTAAAAGCCAAAGCTTCGCCTCAGGCCAAACCCCTCGCACGGCATTGACAGCCCGGCACCCAGCCAAAGCCCCGACTCCTAATCGGAAGCCTCGCTTCAGGCCAAGCCTCTCGCGCGCGCAGACTCCAGAAGAGACGCGGGGCAAATTTCTGCGCCTTCGGGAACATACACCGCCAAGCAGGGAAAGCTCGGTTTTCCCGAAAGCAAGCTTCCCTCAGGCAAGCCCAGCTCTCGTTCATAGCCTGCCAAGGCCTTGCGAACCGCAGTCTTCGTCATACCGGCACGGCGCAAGGGCGACACTACGCCAAGCTCGCCCAAAGCCCTAAAACCTGGGCGGCGCGCAGGGTCATCGCTCGCGTTGCTGCCATCGACCAGCACCTCGAAGCCGTCGCGTCTCGCATGCTCCCAAATAGTGGAGAAGATGAGCGTCTTGCAGAGGTAGCAGCGATCGGGCGGATTGGCGCAAATGGCACGCTTAGCTTGGCCGCCATCGAACATATCCAGCTCAACGAGCTCAAAGGGAACGCCCAGGCGCCCCACGACAGCAAGGGCGTCCTGCTGCTCGAAATCAGCTTGGAAGGCGGTTTTCACCAGATAGGCCTTAACCTCGCAGCCAGCCAGATGCGCAGCAGCCAGAAGACAGGACGAGTCGCAGCCCCCGGAAAAGGCCACAGCCAAGCGCGGGGTGCGAGCAAGGAAATCCCTCAGCGACTCAGCCCCTAGGCGCTGGCCTTCGCCCAGCCATGAAGCATCTGGCGCAACATGCGACTCATAACAGCATGCGTTGCCAACGCTTGCCTTAACCGAAAGCTCATCTGGGGAAAGCATGCTGACCTGACGCCGAAGGACGGGCGAATTGTTACACGTTGAACTTGAAGTGCATGACATCGCCGTCCTGCACCACGTACTCCTTGCCTTCCTGGCGAAGCCTGCCAGCGTCGCGACAGCCCTTTTCTCCACCGAGGGCGACGTAGTCCTCGAAAGATGCAGTTTCGGCCTTGATGAAGCCGCGCTCGAAGTCGGAGTGGATGACACCCGCAGCCTGAGGAGCCTTAGCACCCACGGGAATAGTCCACGCGCGCGTCTCGGTAACGCCGCTCGTGAAGTAGGACTGCAGGCCGAGCAGCTTGTACGCCTCGTTGATCAGGCGAGCTAAGCCACTCTGGGTCAGGCCGAGCGCCTCCATGTACTCAGCGGCCTCTTCGGGGTCGAGTTCTGCGAGCTCGGCGATATCAGCCTCAACCTTGGCGCAGATGGGCACCGGGGTGCAGCCGTCGATTTCGGGAAGGTCAGCGTCAACCGCATCCTCGTCAACGTTGGCAATGTAGAGCATGGGCTTCATGGTAAGCAGGTGCAGGTCATAGATCGCAGCTGCCTCTTCTACGTCAAGGCCCAAGGTGCGGGCACGATGGCCCTCGTTTAAGCCCTCAAGCACCTTTTTGGCAGTCTCAAGCTTCTTAACGCCCGACTTGTCGCGCTTTGCCTCCTTCTCAAGACGAGGCATGGCCTTCTCAAGCGTGCCGATATCGGCAAGGATGAGCTCTGTCTTGATGGTCTCAACGTCGCTCTGCGGGTCAACGCGGCCGGAAACATGCGTGACGTCCGGGTCGCCGAAGAAGCGCACCACTTCAGCAATGGCATCGGTCTCGCGGATGTTAGCGAGGAACTGGTTGCCCAAACCCTCACCCTGGCTGGCGCCAGCAACCAGGCCGGCGATGTCGACGAACTCAACTGTGGCGGGAACAATGCGCGCCGGGTTGTCGATCTTAGCCAGTGCATCGAGGCGCGAATCGGGCACCGGGACGATGCCGACATTCGGCTCAATGGTGGCGAAAGGATAGTTGGCAGCCAAGCCGCCCTTGTTGGTCATTGCGGTGAACAGGGTGGACTTGCCAACGTTGGGCAGGCCGACGATACCAATGGAAAGAGCCATGAGTCTCCTCGAAACGTGAATACCGGGTTAAAACGTAACCGATTCATGATAGCAGAAGACCCCACCGAAGCGGGGTCTTCTCTAAGCGTAATGGAGAGGCGCGTCGCAAACCACAAGCCGCGCGCCACAATCGGGCTAGAAGCTTATCAATCCGAAGGTCTGAGCCACATAGGCGACCAGGATGACAACCAGCAGAACCGGCGCGATGTACTTGATCATGACGACCCAAGCCTTCTCGGCCTTGAAGGGGCTAGAGATCTTGATCTCGTCGATGATTTCCTTCGGCTTGATGAGCCAACCGACGAAGATGCAGGTGAACAGCGCTGCAATCGGCATCATGACGGAGTTGGTGATGAAGTCGAAGAAGTCAAGCAGCTGCGTGCCAGCACCCAAAGGCTCAAGGCCGATGAGCACGTTGTAGCCAGCGTTGACGAATGCGCCAAACACAACGATGAAAGCGAACACGATGGCCATAGCCTTCTTGCGAGCCATGCCCGCACCGTCTTCCACGATGGAAACGCAGGTCTCAGTCAGAGAGATTGCGGAGGTCAGAGCCGCAAAGAAAACCAGCAGGAAGAACAGGAAGCCGATCACGGTAGCCATGCCGCCCATGTCGGCGAAGACGCTGGGCAGGGTGATGAACATAAGCGAGGGGCCAGCCTTGGCGGCAACAGCCTCAGCGGAACCCATGGCAACGAAAGCAGCCGGAACGATCATAAGGCCGGCAAGGAAGGACACGCCCAGATCAAAACCGCCGACTCGGACGACGGACTGAGGGAGGCTTTCCTTCTTCTCAAGGTAGGAGCCATAGGTGATCATGATGCCCATGGCAAGAGAAAGGCTGTAGAACATCTGACCCAAAGCACCGATGACAAGCTCGGGAGAGAACTTGCTGAAATCAGGCTTGAGGTAGTACATGACACCATCCAGCGCGCCCGGCATGGTCATGGTGTAAACAGCAATGCCGACAGCCAAGATAATCAGCGCAGGCATCATAACCAGGTTGACCTTTTCGATGCCGCCCTTAACGCCCTTGGCGACAACCACGAAGGTGATCGCCATGAACACGAGCATCCAGAAGTACGTGGACATATCGCCGTAGACGAAGTCGACGAAGTAGGAGCCGCCCTCAGCAGCGATGGCCAGCGGACCGTCAACGATGTAGCCGACCATGAACTTCGTGACCCAGCCACCGATGATGCAGTAGTAAGGCACGATGATAAACGGGATGGCAGAAGTCAAAATGCCGATAAAGGCGTACTTCTTACCATAGTGCTTAAAAGCACCGATTGCGGACATGCCGGTCTTACGTCCAAGCGCGGTCTCCAAAAGAAGCATGGACGCACCGAAGGTGAACACCAGCACAACATAGGTCAGCAAGAAGGTGCCGCCGCCGTACTTTGCCGCCAGATACGGGAAACGCCACATGTTTCCCAAACCGACTGCGGAGGCTGCAGCGGCCAGGATGAACGCCCACTTGCCAGACCAAGAGGCGCGCTCTTTTTTCTCAGCCATTATTTCTCCGTCCCCTCCTGCGCTTCCCGCGCAGGCGAATAGAATTTGCCTCTTCGCACATCATGCGGCTTATGAGAGACAGCCGAATCATGTGCGAAGAGCCCCAATAAAACCAATTAACGAATTATAACCGCATTGCGTCCACAAAATCTCCCCATTTCGACAAAGAGCCCGCCCGATAAGGCTTTATTTGGGCAAATGGACGGGATGCGGCAAAGAAAATGGCGTCGTAACTACACCAGACGAGCTGAATCGACCGCGCTGATATGACCCTGCGCATCCTCGAACAGGCATAAGCGGCCGTCACGACTTTCATAGATGAGCGATATAGCCGCCAAGGAACCGCCCGATGCGGTATCGGGAACCGCCATCTTCGTAGCAAGCTTATGAGCCTGCACCTTGATCAGGCGCGCACGGTGGGCGCGCTCCTTTTCGTATTCTGCGCGGCGGGCGACATCACGAGCCATGGCAAGCCTTTGAACCGCACTCCAGATCGCCGTATTCCACGTGCCAGAAGCTAAGGCCGCAGGCAGGCGCGTTCTCCCCCGCCGCACTTCGATCGCAGGCAGCCAGCACATCTGCCACCCATTCGGGTTTTCGCTGGCCGCGGCCAACCGCCACCAAGGTTCCCACGATGGTGCGCACCATGGAGTGCAGGAAGGCGTTACCGACCACCTTGATCACCAGCAAGTTCTCCCCCATGACCTCCTCGTGTGAGAAAGATATCTCGTGTACGTTACGACAGGTGGGCTTTCCAACTGCTGACGCCGCCATGCAAAAGCTCTTGAAGTCATGCTCGCCTATGAGATAGGCAGCCGCGCGCTCCATGGCCCCCACATCAAGTGGCTGGGAGACATGCCAGCTGAAGTTGGACGTAAACACGGGCGGGACCTCGTCTGTGCAGATGCGGTAGCGGTATTCGCGCCACTGGGCGTCAAAACGCGCGGAAAAGCCCCGCGGCCTGCGCTCTACCGCATGAACCGAAATACCCTCGTGCGTAAGCGCGTTCAGGGAGCGCCGGATGGAATGCAAGCTACGATCGCGCACCTCGTCCTCGTCTGCGTCAAAGCTCACCACCTGAGCACGCGCATGCACGCCCGCATCGGTGCGACCGGAGCACACTACGTTGACCTCGCGACGAAACAGAAGCGAAAGCGCATGCTCGATTTCGCCTTGCACGGTGAGCTGCCCCGGCTGCTTCGCAAAGCCGCTAAAGGGCGCACCGTCATAGGACACCGTCACCGAAAGCGTCATGTCGTATGCGCATTCCGCCGCACGCTCCTCGAGCGTCGGGCGATGTATGTCACGGCTTTCTGTCATGTCCCTCCATATCCAAAGATGAGTCAAAACCCACGTAGACTGGCGTTAGCATGTCAACGATGCAAGTACATCAAGGACGCGATGGCAATGCTCGGTCACTCAAACAGTCCTCGCTTTGGAGAACAGCCCACTGGGCTGTTCTCGTCGCTTCGGAACTCGCTTGGTGAGCGCAGCCATCGCGTCCTCGTCACGCAAGGTCAAGCTAGGCCGACAAAACGTTATATCCGAACAGCTCCTTGATCTCGCTTCGCATGATGGCGCTGCGCGCATCCACCGAAACAGGCAGTTCCGCGCGGAACTTGCGACCGTCAGCCTGACGCACCATGAGCACCACGCCATCGCGCCCAGGATAGGACTTCAAGATGCGGTTGAGCTTGAGCGATTTCGTCTGGTCGAAATCCGCCGATGAAATGCACAGCTCCAGATGAGAGGGTGCCTCATCGGCTTCGCCAAGCTCGATGGCCTGGATCTCAAAAGCCATGATCTGGCTGCCGCGGTCATTGCATTCGAACTTACCCTTGATCTTGACGATGGCGTCTTCCTGGATGACATCGGCGAAGTCTTCGTATTTGAAGGTGATGCACTCGATATGACCCGTCGTATCCTCAAGCGTGAAGGTGGACATCTTGGTACCGCGCTTGGTGAGCTTGACCACCACGTTGGAGATCATGCCCACGAACACCGCCGAGGGAATCTCCTTCGTACGTTCAGCCAAATCACCCAGCTGGAACTTGGTCATACGGGAAAGCGTGCGCTCGTAGGGGCCCAGCGGATGCTCGGAGACATAGATCTTCATGATCTCCTTCTCATAGGCGAGCTTGGTGCGCTTGTCCCACTCAATGCCATCCGGCGCAGGGATGTCCTCTTCGAAACCGGAGTCATCTTCCTCGGCAAACAGATCGAAAATGCTTCCCTGTCCGGCATCGCGGTCTTTCTGGCGCTTTGCCGCCCCCTCGAGCAACGGCGTCTCGTCGACGAAGTACATAAGCTGTTTGCGCGTATAGCCCGTCGAGTCGAAGGCACCGCCCTTGATGAGCGCTTCGAGCGTCTTTCGGTTGTAGCACTTGGCATCAAGGCGGTTTACAAAATCATGCAGCGACGAATACGGACCGTTGGCCTCGCGTTCGGCGATGATCTCGTCTGCCACGTTGCGGCCGATGCCGCGCACGCCGACCAAGCCGAATCGAATGCCGTTGTCGACGGGCGTGAACTCGGCGTTGGACTGGTTGATGTCAGGCGGCAAAACAGGCGTGCCGTTGTGGTTGCAGCTTGCGATGTACTTGATCAGGCGGTCGGTGTTGCCCATGTAGCTCGAAAGCACAGCCGCCATGAAGTCGTTGGGGTAATAGGCCTTCAGATACGCCGTGCGCATGACCAGAATCGCGTATGCTGCCGAATGCGATTTGTTGAAGGCGTACTTTGCGAACTTCTCCGCATCCTGCCAGATCTGCTGAGCGACCTGCAATGAGTAGCCGTTTTCCACCGCACCGGCATCCCAGTCATCCTGAAGCGTCTTCATAACGGCGAGCTGCTTCTTGCCCATAGCCTTGCGAAGCTTGTCTGCCTTGCCAGCGGAAAAGCCGCTCATGGCCATGGAGATCTGCATGATCTGCTCCTGGTAGACCATGGTGCCGAAGGTCTCCTCCAGGATGGGTCGGAGTCGGTTGTCGTAGTAGTGGACCGGAATCTTTCCGCTTGCCACCTTCACGTAGTCATCCACCATGCCCGACTCAAGCGGGCCCGGACGGTTAAGAGCAATGGATGCAACGATATCGGAGAAGCGCGTGGGAGGAAGGCGTGCGAAGAGGCTCACGTACAGAGCACCCTCCACCTGGAACAAGCCGTCCATGTTACCGGAGCGCATGAGGGTAAACGCCTTTTCATCGTCAATGGGTATCTCCTCGGGCACGATGACCTTGCCGGTACGCGCCTCGATGTTGCGGCAGCAGCGAGAAAGAACGCCTAAGGTGCGCAGGCCCAAGAAGTCCATCTTGAGCAGGCCCAGATCAGGCGTGTAATGACCGTCGTACTGCGTGATGATTCCGCCGCCCTTGGTGTCACGCTTAAGCGGAACATGGTCGCTCATGGGATCGCGGCAGATAATGGTAGCGCAGGCATGCACGCCTTCGCCGCGCACAAAGCCCTCGATGGACTTGGCCGCATCGATGACCTGCTTCACGTCCTCTTCGGTCTCGTAGGCCTTCTTGAGATCAGGGTTGGTCTCAAGGGCCTTGTCGATGGTGATGCCGAGCTCGTCGCCGATCATCTTGGTGATGCGGTCGCCTACGGCATAGGGGTAATCGAGCACGCGCGCAGCATCGCGCACGGCGTTTTTCGCCTGAAGCTTGCCGAAGGTGATAACGCCGGCTACGTGGTCTTCGCCATACACTTCCTTGATGTGCTCGATGACCTCGCCGCGACGTTCGTCTTCGAAGTCAACGTCGATATCGGGCATCTCCACGCGCTCGGGCGAAAGGAAGCGCTCGAAGAGCAGACCGTTCGACAAGGGATCGAGGTCGGTGATGCCCATGGCGTAGGCAACGATAGCGCCCGCCGCAGATCCTCGACCCGGACCAACGCCAATGCCCTGACTGCGGGCCCATTCGATATACTCCTGCACGATGAGGAAGTAGGCCGGGAAGCCCTGCTGGATGATGACGCTCATCTCATAATCAGCGCGCTCAACCACATCGGCGCGGCTCGCGCGCAGCGCCTCGATGTCCTCTTCGCCGTTTTCCGCATAGCGCTTGAGGAGACCCTCGTACACACGCTTCCTAAACCAGCTGTCCTCGGTTTCACCCTCAGGCAAGGGAAAGCGCGGCAGGATGGAGTCTCGAGCAAGAACGACGTTGCACTTTTCGGCAACCTCAACCGTGGTGTCGCAGGCCTCGGGGAAGTCGCGCAGCGCTTCGCGCATCTCTTCCTCGGTCTTCATGTAGAACTCGTCGTTCTCAAAGCGCATGCGATTGGTGTCGTTTAGGGTCGAGCCCATACCGACGCACATGAGGATGTCCTGTGCGCGGGCATCTTCGCGCGTGAGGTAGTGAAAGTCGTTAGTGGCGATGGTCTTCAAACCCGCGGCCTGAGCCACCGCGGTCAGCTGATGATTGAGTTCAGTCTGCGTGTAGCCGGCATCGGTCATGATGCCCTGATTCTGCAGCTCGATGTAGAAGTCACCAGGCTCAAAGCAGCTGGCAAACTTACGCGCCCAATCAACCGCCTCCTCGAAACGACGGTCATCGAGCAGCTTCGGGATGATGCCCGCGATGCAGGCCGATGAGCCGATGAGGCCCTTACCGTACTTCTGCAGCATGCTGAAAGTGGTGCGCGGCTTGTAGTAGAAGTTATCAACATGGGATTCAGACACCAGCTTGAGCAGGTTGTGATAGCCCTCGTCGTTCTTAGCAAGCAAGAGCAGGTGATACAGGCGCGGTTTGACGTCCTTGCGCAGGCTTTCATCGGTGGTGAAGTACACTTCGCAGCCGTAGATGGGCTTAACGGCGCCGTCGGTCTTCGCGCAGGCATCACACAGTTCCACCACGCCGCTCATAACGCCGTGGTCGGTAATGGCCACAGCCGGCATGCCCAACTCCTGAGCGCGCTTGACCATGTCCTTGATATGGGTAGCTCCGTCGAGGAGCGAATACTCGGTGTGATTGTGCAAATGAACGAATGCCATGATGTGCCTCTTCGTCGCGTGCTGTGCGTCTTCGATGCTTGGGCGCGTGCTATGGTGGGAGAAAGTGTGCGCTTTAGAATCGTAAGCCATGATACCAGCAAACCGTTCGGCAAAGGCTTCGATCCCGACAAAGCATTCATAGTACGACCGCAGGAGTATAGCCCGACCCCGGCGCCAGCAAAGCCGTCCTCCCCGTCTTCCCCGAACCTGAACCCCGTCGCAGAAGGCTCAGACAAAGCCCCTGCGCCGGGCAAAGGCCATAGCGTGTCTGAAAGATCGCTCGATTTCACCTATAAAGCACTAAAGGGGCCTGCCGGATCTCTCCGACAGGCCCCTAAAACAGGCTCTTAGTAAAAAGAGAATTTACTTCGTGGAACCATCCGCAACGCTCAGCTGGAGCTCATACCATTCCAGTCGAGTGCGGCTCGTCTCGAGCTCGATCTTGGACTGATCATCATCAGCCTTCTCAAGCTCTTCGATGCTCTTGCGCATTTCGTCAGCCTTCTGACGAACCTCGGCAGCATCGATCTTGCTGACCTCGACACCGAAACGGCCAAGGACCGTCAGGATGTCGTTGAAGACCTGTGCGGCACCTTCCATGAGAAGGAACTCGCGGCGGTCCTTGCCTTCAGCATCAAGCCACAGGGAAAGGATGCCCTTGCTGTTCGTACCTACGAACAGCTCATGACCGGGAAGAACACCATAGCTGCCGTCTGCACCGGGGATGCTCGCATAAGCGACGTCACCCGAGAACAGCTCTCGCGTGGGGGTAGCCACTGTGCAGCGAAGTGTTGCCATGGTTAGTCTTCCTTCTGCATTGCGTCGTAAGCGGCGTAAACGTCCTCAATTGCTCCCTTGTAGACGAAGCACTGCTCGGGGATGTGGTCGCACTTGCCGTCGAGAATCTCGGCGAAGGAGCGAACGGTGTCCTCGATCTTGACGTACTTGCCGGGGTTGCCGGTGAAGACCTCAGCCACGTGGAACGGCTGACCCAGGAACTTCTGGATCTTACGTGCACGGTTAACGGTAAGCTTCTGGTCCTCGGAAAGCTCGTCCATACCCAGAATTGCGATGATGTCCTGCAGGTCCTTGTAGGCCTGGAGAACCTGCTGAACGCCGGTAGCCACGCGATAGTGCTCGTCGCCGACGATCTCGGGATCGAGTGCACGAGAGGTGGAGTCCAGCGGGTCAACAGCCGGGTAAATGCCAAGCTCGGCGATGGAACGGGAAAGAACCGTCTTAGCGTCGAGGTGGGTAAAGGTCGTTGCCGGAGCCGGGTCGGTAAGGTCGTCAGCGGGAACGTAAACTGCCTGAACCGACGTGATGGAGCCGGTTGCGGTAGAGGTAATACGCTCCTGCATGTCGCCCATCTCGGTTGCCAGAGTGGGCTGGTAGCCAACTGCGGAAGGCATACGGCCGAGAAGTGCGGAAACCTCAGAACCTGCCTGGGTGAAGCGGAAGACGTTGTCAACGAAGAGAAGAACGTCCTGGCCCTGATCACGGAAGTACTCTGCCTCGGTCAGGCCAGCAAGGCCGACGCGCAGACGAGCTCCCGGAGGCTCGTTCATCTGGCCGTAAACAAGACAGGTCTTGTTGATAACGCCAGACTCGCTCATCTCGAGGAACAGGTCGGTACCCTCACGGGTACGCTCGCCTACGCCGGTGAAGACGGAGGTGCCACCATGCTCCTGTGCGAGGTTGTTGATGAGCTCCTGAATACAAACGGTCTTGCCAACGCCTGCACCGCCGAACAGACCAGTCTTACCGCCCTTAACATAAGGCTCGATGAGGTCGATAACCTTGATGCCGGTCTCGAAGATCTCGGTCGTGGTGGTCAGGGTGTCGAATGCCGGTGCGGGGTGGTGGATGGGCATCCAACCCTCAACCTCGGGCATCGGCTTGCCGTCTACCGGCTCGCCCATAACGTTCCAGATGCGGCCGAGGGTGTTAGGACCAACGGGCATCATGATCGGAGCGCCGGTATCGACTGCCTCGATACCGCGCACCATACCATCGGTGGAAGACATAGCAACGGTACGCACGAGGTCGCCCGGAAGATGGGTCTGGACCTCGAGGATCGTGCTCACCTCACCCATGGGGGTCTTTGCGTTAACGGTCAAAGCATTGTAGATGGCCGGCATCGCATCCGGCGGGAACTCAACATCTACAACGGCGCCGACAATACGGACGATACGTCCGGTCGCGCCCTGCTTGGCCGCTTTTTCGATAATTTCAGCCATTTATTCCTCCAAAGCTGCGGCACCGCCAACGATCTCGGTGATCTCGGTGGTAATAGCACCCTGACGCGCACGGTTGTAGATGCGGGTCAGCGTAGAGACCATCTCGTTAGCATTGTCGGTAGCCGACTTCATTGCGTTGCGGCGAGCGCCTTGTTCGCCCGCAGCCGAGTCGAGAAGTGCGTAGTAATATGCATTGCGCAGATACGCTTTCATCAGGTAGAACATGACCGACTCGGGGTCGGGCTCGAACTCGATATCGCCGGGAATCTTCTCGTTGTCCTCGAGGAACTCCTTGAAGGGATTCTCCTGCTTGTTCAAACCCAAAAGCTCGGCATAGGACTGCTGGTTGATCGGCAGAACCTGCTGCTCGACCAGCCTCTGCTCTGCGGCGTTCTTCGCATGGTTGTACACGATGAAAACCTCATCGAGTCGACCATAGTGATAGCCGTCGCCCGAGTAGAGGGAGATCTGCGCTGCCTGCTCGTAAGTAGGATCAGCGGACAGACCTGCAAACTCCATAACCGGCTTGATGTTGCGATACTTGAAGAAGCCGATAGCCTTCTTGCCGCATGCAACAACCTCGACCTCGATGCCCTGACGTTCCTTCTCCCTGATGAGTTTGTCGGCGGCACGCAGCACGTTGCTGTTGAAACCACCAGCAAGGCCACGGTCAGACGTCACGACAACGACAAGAGCACGCTTGACCTCATCATGCACCTGCAGAAGAGGCTCGGAGTCAGCCGGAGCGTACTTGGCCGTACTGATGAGCATGTCCGAAATGGCACATGCCCAGGGCAGAGCGTCCATAGCGCGCTCGGTTGCCTTGCGGATCTTAGCAGCAGCGACCATTTCCATGGTGCGCGTGATCTGCTTCGTCGAAGTAACGGAGCTGATTCGCCTTTCAATATCGTGAAGGTTGGGCATGGTCTACCTACCTTTACGCCGAAACTGCGAAGGACTGCTTGAAGCCACCGATGGCAGCCTTCAGATCAGCCTTGATCTCGTCGGTCAGCTTCTTCTCGTTCACGATTGCAGCGAGAACCTCGGGCTTGGAAGCGCGGAGGTAGTCGAGCAGCTCGGTACGGAAGCGAACAACGTCCTCAACCGGCAGGTCATCCAGGAAGCCCTCGTTACCAGCGAAGATAGCAGCAACCTGCTCCTCAACCGGCATCGGCATGTAGCGACCCTGCTTCAGAAGCTCGGTCATGCGCGCGCCGCGGTTGAGCTGGTCCTGCGTAGCCTTGTCGAGGTCGGAACCGAACTGGGTGAAGGCCTGGAGCTCACGGTAGGAAGCGAGGTCAAGACGCAGAGAGCCTGCGACCTGCTTCATAGCCTTGATCTGAGCGGAGCCGCCAACTCGGGAAACCGAGATACCAACGTCAACTGCCGGGCGCTGGCCCTGGAAGAAGAGGTCGGTCTGCAGGAAGATCTGACCGTCGGTAATGGAAATAACGTTGGTCGGAATGTAAGCAGAGACGTCGCCAGCCTGGGTCTCGATGATCGGCAGTGCGGTCATGGAGCCAGAGCCGTTCTCCTCGGACATCTTAACTGCGCGCTCGAGCAGGCGAGAGTGCAGGTAGAAGACGTCGCCCGGATAAGCCTCGCGTCCCGGAGGACGGCGAAGGGTCAGAGACATCTGACGATAAGCAACAGCCTGCTTGGAAAGGTCATCGTAAATGATGAGGACGGCGCGACCCGGATTCTCAGCGGAAGCCGGCTGACCATCATCACCGTTGTAGATGAAGTACTCGCCCATTGCTGCGCCAGCCATCGGGGCGATGTACTGCAGCGGAGCGGAGTCGGATGCGTTAGCGGCAACGACGATGGTCTTCTCCATGACGCCGTAGCGCTCGAGGGTCTCAACGATGCCCGCAACGGTGGATGCCTTCTGACCGATGGCAACGTAGATGCAGAGAACGTCGGTTTCCTTCTGGTTGATGATGGCGTCAACCGCGATAGCGGTCTTACCAGTCTGGCGGTCGCCAATGATGAGCTCGCGCTGGCCGCGGCCAATCGGAATCATCGAGTCGATTGCCAGAATACCGGTCTGAACCGGCTCGTGAACCGGCTGACGGGAAATAACGCCAGGAGCCTTGAACTCGACGGGGCGATAGCCCTCGGCCTTGATGGGGCCCTTGCCGTCGATAGGCATACCGAGCGGGTTGACAACGCGGCCGAGCAGACCCTTGCCTGCCGGAACCTCCACGATACGACCGGTGGTGCGAACCTGGTCGTTTTCCTTGATTGCGGTGACGTCACCGAGAAGAACGGCGCCAACCTCGTCCTCTTCGAGGTTCTGAGCCAGACCGTAAACGGTCTTGCCACCCTCTCCGACGAACTCGAGGAGCTCACCAGCCATAGCGTCACGCAGGCCATCAACGCGAGCAATACCGTCGCCGACCTGGATAACCGTACCGACCTCGCGAGACTCGACACTGAGGTTCAGTGCATCAAGCTGCTTACGCAGAGCATCGTCAATAGACTTAGCGGTGATTTCAGTCACTAGCATTCACCTCCATCTGATGTGTCTTTGAGCACGTTGCGAGCATGGTTAAGCTGGGAAATGACGCTTGCGTCGATGTACTTACCATTGGTGCTCATGATGATGCCGCCCAAAATGGACTTGTCAATGCGCTCACGCAGCACGACGGTCTTGCCCAGATCGGCTTCGGCCTTTTCAGTAATGATGTGGCGCAGGTTGTCGTCGAGTGCAACAACGGTCGTAACGTCTACCACACACACATTCAACTTGGAATCAAGTAGTTCTCCGAACGCCTTGCTGACACGATCCAGAAGACCCGCATCGCCGCGCTCTGCCATGACGGCAAAGACCTCGACGAAAGCCGGGTTGCAGTCTGCGAAGACGGCCTTCACCAGGCCGTTGCGCTGTTCCGGGGTGTAGCCAGCGTTGTTAAGAGCGCCAGAGAGTTCCATGTCGGAGTGCATGATGGAGAGGATCTCCTCCATCTGGTTACGCACCTCGAGCACGGCATCCTGCCCGCCAGCTTCGTTCGCAGCGTCAAACATGACGCTTGCATACGTAGCAATTTCTTCTTTGACGACAAGACGATTAGTTGGCATTGAAGCTACCTGCCTCGCTCACATAGCGCTCGATGATCTTGCGATGCTCGTCATCGGTGAGATCCTCGCCGATGAGACGTGCTGCAACATCAACCGAAACGTCGGCGACGGAAGCCTGAAGCTCGGCAACAGCCTGCTTCTTCTCGGCCTCGATAGCAACCTTCGCCTTAGCAATCATGTCAGCCGCCTCAGCCTGGGCCTTAGCGGTGATGTCAGCCTTGACAGCCTCTGCCGTTGCGCGAGCCTCGGCAACGATCTGAGAAGACTGAGCCTTCGCGTCTGCGAGCTGCGTCTTGTACTCTGCGAGAATGCGTTCGCTCTCGATCTGAGCTTCCTCGGACTTCTTCAGGGCTTCCCTGATGGTGTTCTCGCGCTTCTCCAGCATGCCGTTGAAGGCAGGCCAGCCAAACTTACCGAGAATGATCCAGAGGATGATGAAGGCGATCAACATGGGAACGAATTCCATCATGTCGGGGAGGATTGCAGAGATGCCTGCAGCCTCCTCACCTTCGCTAGCAAACGCAAGCGCAGGGAAAGCAGCAACCGCAGCGAGCGCGCAAGCGCCAAGCTTTGCTACTTTGTTTGCTCTTGCTTTCACGTACGTACCTCCTTCTAGCCTTTTTTTGGCTTAAAAGTTAAACCGAAATCAGACCAGAGAATTTACATAATGAAGGCGAGAACGAAGCCGATGAGGGCGAGTGCCTCAGCGAGTGCTGCACCAATGATGAAGTTGGTGAACATACGGCCAGCGAGCTCCGGCTGACGAGCGGAAGCGACGCAGCAGCCATAGCAGGCGATGCCGATGCCGATGCCAGGGCCGATTGCGCCGAGGCCATAGCCGACGACCTTCAGTGCGGCAATGATAAGAGTAGTTTCCATGAGTTTCCTCCTTTACCGTTTTTGAGCCTGTTTCCCAAAAACAATTACAACTATGGTCTCCGGCACCACACGGTGCCAGTTAAACCCTAAGGGTGAGGATGCGCATGCATCCGGGTGCGCACGATGCGCAAACTGCGGGATCTTTCCTAGTGGGAAGAGGTTGCGAGGTTGATGTAGACCGCGCTCAGAATGGTGAAGACGTATGCCTGAAGGAAGGCGACCAGCGTCTCAAGCGCGTACATGGCGATGACCATCGCAAACCACGGAATGGTGAGACCGCCGGTGAGAATATCCATGGACTGGATGCCCGTGGTCAAGAAGACGCTCGAGGCAAGCGCGAAGATGCCGAGGACCATGTGGCCTGCGAACATGTTGCCGTAGAGTCGGACTGCCAGGGTGAGCCAGCGAAGGATAAGCGAGATGAGCTCGAAGAACCAGATGATCGGAACCATCGGCTTCGGCAGGCCAGACGGAGCCAGGGACTTGATGTAGTTCAGTCCGCCGTGAGCCTTAATGCCGTAGTAGTTAAAGTAGAAGAAAGAAATGGTTGCCAGCGCCCAGGTGACAGAGATGGTGCCCGTCGGGGTCTTGCAGCCGGGGATCAGGCCAACGAAGTTGGAGATCAGGATAAAGAAGAACAGCGTTGCCAGGAAGGGAACGTGCTTCTTGTAGCCATGGCCGATAACGCCTTCGCCCATGTCCTTGGCCACGAAGTTGTAGCCGTACTCAACAATGCTCGCGAACTTGCCGCTCGGAACAATGGTGAGCTTCTTTGCCGCTGCCATAACCACAGCGAGAGTGATGAGCCAGCAGATGATCATCCAGAGGATGTACTGCGTCATGCCTACCTCGGCGGTGCCGATAACGATTGCGGAGTCAAACGACGCCTGAAGGTGAGGCACTTCACTCGAGAGAATACTAAGAGCGTCCACGTATCCAACCTTTCCTTACTTTTTCTTAAAGATCCTGCTTACGCCAAACCCTATGGTCACCACGCACAGGGCGATAGCTTCAGCCAAAGCAAAGTAGAGCACCACGTCTCGTGCAAGCTGCACGCACGCGATAGCCGATGCAAAGAGGATTGCGAAAGAAGCCAAAAGACACAGCATCAAGATGGCCATGGGACCGAAATTGCTGGTCGAAGTAGTACGCTTCGTCATGCGCAGGCCGAAGGCCAAAGGAACAAAACCCAAGACCCCGACGAGTGCTCCTAATGCAACTGCTACTGCCATACCCTGCTCTCATCTGAGCGCAAATGCGCAAAATGCCTATAGAACCTCAGGTATGATAACGGATATCTTCACATCCCCTACAAGATTCTTTCAAAAACATGGCAGACGGCGCGAAAGATTCACAGGCGGCTCTCATGCTTTTTTAGCCGCAAAACTCCCGCATCTGCATGCCTGCCTCCTTAAGCATGGACATGGCCAGCTCATCCGGGTACGGGTTCTGGTACACGACTTCCTTAATACCCGAGTTGATGATCATCTTCGCGCACACCACGCAAGGCTGCGTGTTCACGTAAATGGTGGCTCCATCGATATTGATGCCGTAACGGGCGGCCTGGATGATGGCGTTTTGCTCGGCATGGAGGCCGCGGCAGATCTCATGACGCTGCCCGCTGGGAACGCCGAGCTCCTGACGCAGGCAGCCGGTCTGCGCACAGTGGGCAAGGCCCGTGGGCACTCCGTTGTAGCCCGTGGCCAAGATGCGCCGATCCTTCACAATGACCGCGCCAACGCCTCGGCGCAGGCAGGTGGTGCGTGTGGCCACCTCGTTGGCAAGCTTCATGAAGTATTCGTCCCAGCTGGGTCTGTTGTCCAACATCGATGGACTCCTTGATCTTTCTCAGAAGGCGCGAGCCTTGAGGCCGTTCGCGCTTACTTCGTCTCCAGATTCATGATTTTCTCGACGCGACCCGCATGGCGGCCGCCGCCGAATTCGGTGGACAGGAAGGTGTCGAGGATGGCCTTGTTGGTCTCCTCGTCGATGAAGCGCCCGGACAGCGTGATCAGATTAGCATCGTTGTGCTCGCGGGAAAGGGCGGCGAACTCGGTGTTGATGATGTTAACCGCGCGGACGCCGTTGATCTTGCAAGCTGCGATTGCCATGCCGATGCCCGTGCCGCACACGAGCACGCCAAAGTCAGCAGCTCCCTCGGCCACGTCGCGACCGACGAGCTCTGCGAAATCAGGGTAATCGACGCGGTCGTCGTTTGCGGGGCCGCGGTCGCTCACCTCATGGCCGCACTCGGCTAGGTAAGCTGCGAGAACCTGCTTCTGATCGAAACCTGCATGGTCGCTTGCGATGCTGATACGCATGATGAGCCTTTCTTCCGTTTATGCCTTTTCAGCCGTATGGCTTGAAGATACCTTAGCTTTACCTTCCGCTTGTTGCAAAGGGGTGAAAATACCGCCCAGGGCGCGCTGTCAAGACGTGACTGCCGAGGGCATGACGCGGCCAACCGCCTTCCTCCACCCCGAAAGAAACCCCTCACGAGCGTCGGCGTCCATGGCAGGCGTAAAGCTCTCATCGCTCGCGCGCAGAGCACGCAGAGCGTCGAGGTCCTTCCAGAAACCGGTTTGCAGGCCGGCGAGGTAAGCCGCCCCGAGCGCCGTGGTCTCGGTGTTCACGGGACGCATTATGGGTCGATCGAGAATGTCTGCCTGGAACTGCATGAGGAAGTCATTGGCCGAAGCGCCGCCATCGACGTTCAGGGCTCGCATGGGGGATCCGGCATCATCTTCCATAGCTGAAACAAGATCGCCCACCTGATAGGCAAGAGCCTCGAGCGCCGCACGAACCACATGTGCGCGATTGGTGCCACGCGTGATGCCCAGGATAGCGCCTCGCGCATCGGGCTCCCAATAGGGTGCGCCCAGGCCCGTGAAGGCCGGGACCACATACACCCCGCCCGTGTCGCTTACGCTGCGCGCGAGTTCATCGGTTTCGGCGGCGGTTTCGATGAGCTTGAGCTCATCGCGAAGCCACTGAATGAGGGCGCCAGCCACAAACACGCTGCCTTCGAGCGCGTACTCGGTGCCAGATGCGCCAGGAGCCGAAGCAGCGATGGTGGTAACCAGGCCGTTTTTGGACTCGCAGGCGTGGCTGCCCGTATGCATGAGGAGGAAGCAGCCCGTGCCGTAGGTGTTCTTGGCCATACCGGCTTCAAAACAGCACTGCCCGAAGAGCGCCGCCTGCTGATCACCCGCAACGCCGCGGATGGGAATGCCCTGGACCAGACCGGGGTTTGAGGTTACGCCGTAGTCGGCTGCCGAGGGAAGAACCTCAGGCATAAGGGATGCGGGGATATCGAAAAGCTCCATGAGGTAAGGGTCCCAGCAGCCTTCGTGAATGTTGTAGAGCATGGTGCGACTTGCGTTGGTCACGTCGGTTGCATGCACCTCGCCGTGCGTGAGCGTCCAGACAAGCCAGGTGTCGATGGTGCCGAAGGCAAGCTCGCCCGCTTCGGCGGCCTCGCGCGCGCCGGGAACCTCATCGAGGATCCAGCGAATCTTGCTGGCGGAGAAATAGGCATCGGGAACAAGGCCCGTGCGCTTGGTAACCTCGGCGGCAACAGACGAATCGCCGCAAATCTCGTCGACCAGCGGCGCAGTGCGACGGCACTGCCACACGATGGCGTTCATCACCGGCTCGCCGGTTTCACGGTTCCACAGAATGGTTGTTTCGCGCTGATTGGTGATGCCGATGGAATCGATATCCTCGGGGCCAAGGCCGCTGCTCACCAAGAGTTCGGTCATGGCGCCGAGCTGCGTGGACAGAATGTCGGCGGGGTTATGTTCAACCCAACCGGGCTGCGGGTAGATCTGAGGGAAAGGACGCTGCACCGAAGCCACGGCGTTTCCCTGCGCATCAATGAGCATGGCACGCGACGAGGTTGTTCCCTGGTCGAGCGCGATCACGTACTTCTCCACAAAAGCCTTCCTTCCTACCATCCGAGCACGTCGGCGTATACCTTATCCTGCCAAACAGATCAAGAATCTCAGACGCATGTCAGCATACATGATGAGCCCCACGTCCTTTACGCCAGCGCCGCGGGAGCTGCGGGGACAGCGGAGTCGGCCGCAAGCGCCTTCTCGTCTTCGCCAAGCTTTTCTTCGCGGGCAGCAGCATCGATCTCGCAAGAGGCAGCAGCCCGGCTGAGGTCCTCCATGCTTACGGCTCCTTCCCGAACCAGGCGCGCGGCACCGTCCACGAAACTCACGATGGTGGAGGCCTCGCCGCTTGCAGGCGAAGCCGCAGCAAAGTCACCTTCGCCAGTAAAAACGCAGGCTACAGTGCGTGAAATGCGGGGATCAAGTTCAGCCACGCTTGCGGGCGCGGGACAGCCCGCAATGTTTGCCGAGGAGGTGGCCAGAGGACAGCCCGCAGCTTTGATGAGCGCAAGGGCAACCTTGGAATTGGGCATACGCAGGCCGATGCTGCCATCAGCGGCGCAGAAATCAGCGGGGACATGCTCGGAAGCGCGAACGATGACGGTGAGAGGACCTGGCCAGTATCTGCGAGCCAGCTCGAATGCAAGCGGGGGGACATCGCGCCCGTAACGCGCAAGATCGGCCTCGCCGGAAACCAGCCATGCGATAGGCTTACCCTCGTCGCGCTGCTTGATGGTATAAATTGCCTCGGGAGAGGACGCTGCTTCGACGGAGACGCCCAGGCCAACTACGGTATCGGTTGGGAAAGCGACGGCTTTTCCGCTGTTCAGCGCGCGGACGGCTTCGTCAAGCTGTGCGGTTGCATAATCTGCCAACAGAGCCTCCCCACCACAAGCAGAATAATCCCATGCCGATAAAACCCTCCCCTGCGGGCGAAGCCCTCATGCACGCGGGACCCGCGAGCGGACGGCGTTCCCGTGCGAGCGACCCCGCGCGCGAACCCCTTCCCCACAAGCGGCGTCCTCCGAGCAGGCAGAATTCTGGGAGTTATTATAGGCGAGGAGAGAAACTGATGACCGTTGGCACGCGAATTAGTACCGTTTAAGTGCCATATATGAAGAAATTGTAAGCCTAAGTAAACTTTTTACCTTTTTCCTCTTGAAAGTTAACCGTGGTTACCTTATTCTAATCATCGTCAAGAGACGGACGGAAACGAAAGTCAGGCACGCAAGCCCACCTTCGATTCGCGTTCGTCAAATGCAACTCCTCCTCTCTTTGCTTTAACGGGCAGTGCGGCTCTCCTCGTCTGGCTGGCACTGCAAAAGAAAAGCCGCGGAACCCCCTCCCGCGGTTTTTCTTTGTTCTGGGACAAATGTTGCAAAAGAAGTAGTGTCGTCGCAGCTTCCCGGCGACAGATTCGCTGACCCGACCAAAGAATGCATGCAAGCAAATCAAAGCTTAGCGCCTCTTGCGGTTGCGCACCTTCTTAGAAATTGCCTCGAGCTCTTCCGGGCTCAACTCCGATAAATGCTCGAGCTTGTCAACCAAGTGCACCAGGCTCTCATCGTAGCGAATACGCGCGATCTCGTTGCAGTAGCTCACCACCGCACCGGTGAGTACGGCAACGCAGAACACCGCAAACACGCTCATGATCATGGTCGATATGCGTGCAAAGGGGGTCACGATCACCACGTCACCGAAGCCAATGGTGGTGACCGCCTGGAAGCAGAACCAAACCGCGTCGAAATACGTGTTAACGCCCGGCTCCACAAGGGTAATAATTGCCGCGCAGGCGAAGAACAGCACGAGAAACACCGCGGTCGCATAGCCAAGGCCCGAGTTTCGAATGATCGAGAAAATGAGCCTGTACCTGAACTTCTGAGCCGGCATGCCTTCACCTGACATAGTGAACCCCTCTATCTCCAAACTGGCTCAATCACACATCGAATCGGAAAACTCGGCGACAATCGCCTCGGCCACGCGCAAACCGTCAACAGCCGCACTGGTGATGCCTCCGGCATACCCCGCACCCTCGCCACAGGGGTACAGGCCGCTTGCCGCCCTCGATCCGACCGCAGAAGACGACCCCAGCGCAGCCTGGAAAGCATCATCCCTCACAATGCGCACGGGAGAAGAGCTGCGCGCCTCAACCGCAGTCATAACCGCCTCTGGGTGCGCGAATCCGGCCAACTTGCGATCGAGCAGAGGCAAGGCCTCCTCCATAGCCTCGGTCACAAATTCGGGCAGGCACTGATGCAGGTCTCGCCACGCCACGCCACGCGGATATGTGGGGCGCACGAGGCTCGAGCCGTCAAACGCTTTGCGGGTACTGGATGGCGCGCCTTCGGATGATGCGGCGCGCTTACCTTCGCCAGATAAAAAATCACCGAGGGTCTGCGCCGGGGCGCTATAGGTCCCGCCGCCCAAGTCAAAGGCCGCACGCTCCAAAGCGCGCTGGAACTCCACGCCGGCAAGCACGTCATCGCCTGGAAAATCGGTAGGCTCAACCCCGACGAGCAGCGCGCTGTTGGCGTTTTCTCCATCGCGCGCAAAACGGCTCATGCCGTTCACGCACACACCGCCTTCCTCGCTTGCAGCAGCCACCACCTCGCCGCCGGGGCACATGCAGAAGGTGTACACGCCGCGACCTGCCTTGGTGTGCACGGCAAGCTTATAGTCAGCCGCGCCGAGAGCGGGATGCTCGTGGGCCGGGCCGTACTGGGACCGGTTGATGAGAGCCTGCGGGTGCTCAATGCGAACGCCCACCGCAAAGGGCTTGCGCTCCATGGCAAAGCCGGCGTCATGCACCATGCGGAAGGTGTCACGAGCGGAATGCCCGCAAGCCAAAACCACCCGGTTGGCGGGAACGCTCTCGAGCTGGCCGGTTTTGAGCTTGCGCAGGGAAACAGCGTTCACGCGCGTGCCGGATGCATCAAGCTCAAGGTTTTCCATCAGGGTGCTGAAGCGAACCTCGCCGCCCGCCTCGATAATGGCAAGGCGCAGATTGCGCACCACATCGATCAGGCGATCGGTGCCTATGTGGGGCTTGGCCTGCCAGAGGATCTCTTCAGGCGCACCGGCCGCCACAAACTGCTCGAGAACATGCCGGATATGGGGACTCTTAGTGCCTGTGTTGAGCTTTCCGTCGGAGAAGGTGCCGGCGCCTCCTTCGCCAAACTGAATGTTGGTCGACACGTCAAGAGCTCCTCCGGCGTTGAAGGCCTCGATGGCAATGACGCGGTCTTCCACGCTTGAGCCACGCTCGACCACCAAGGGCCTCATACCCGCGCGCGCCAGATAGAGCGCGCAGAACAAACCCGCGGGGCCCGTGCCCACGACCACGGGTCGCGGCTGTCCCGAAGCCTCGAAGGCGGGGCCGACCTGCTTGATGTCAAGGGCGGGATAGGGTTTGGGGTCGCTCACGCCCACGCCCTTAGCAGGACGGAGCTTGGGATTGCCTTCAAGATCGACCTCGTAGGTGGCCACGAAATGTACGCCTGCCTTCTTGCGCGCATCAACGCTTCGCTTGAGCAAGCGCGCTCCTCTAACCGCGGAGGCTTTCACGCCCAGGGCTCGGGCGATCTCCTTCTTCAGCATAGACTCGTTGCCGGAAAGAGCAACGTCGAGCGACAGGGGTATGTTCGATGCGTGAACGAGCATGCTAGGCCCGCCCTTCGCCTTCGGTCAGATTTGCGCCAAGCGCGAAAGCGGCAGCGCTCCAACCGGCCAGCATACCGCTTGCCCACGCCCAATGCAGGTTATAGCCTCCGCAGGGCGCGTCGACATCCAGGGCTTCTCCAGCGAGGAAGAGGCCGGGGATGACGAACGCTTGCATGGTGTTCGGGTCGAAGTCCGAAGGCGCAAACCCGCCGCGGTGCACTTGGCACTGACGGGGGTCGGCGATGCCTTCGCAGGTAAACCTCAGCCGGCGAAACGCCTGCAGCAGCTCAGGGGCCTGACGGCGATCAAGGCGGTCGTGCTCTTCGAAGCCAGCCTGCTTGAGAACCACGCGGGCAACCTGCGGCAAAACGAGGCCGCGCAGATAAGCCCCGCAGGTGGGCTTCTCCTGAGCAAGCGCAAAGGCACGATCGTAGCGATCAAGCGCGTACGCGGACGTTGCGTCAGGAGCTTCGGCGGCAAGGGCGACGCTGGCGGGATCGATGGGCTCGGTGGGCTCGTTCAAAAACGCAAGCATATCGAGCTCGATCACGCTCCCCTTCCGAGCGAATCGAGACAGGTTGAAAATAGCGATACCCGACAAACCGTACTTGCGGAACAGAATCTCGCCCGTCTCGCGGGCGATCTCCTTTTCGTCATCGAGAAGACGCGCCACACCGCGAACGCGAATGTTGTCGAGCTGCTTTGCGAGCCCGGTATCGGTCGCAAGCGGTCCCAAGATTGCCTGCGGACGGGCAAACGAAAGGCTGTCCGGGAGCATCTTTCGCGCCACGTCGCCACCGCACGCGACAATCACGGCATCAGCGCGCTCGAAGGCGCCGCTGGCAAGACGCATGGTGAAACGAGAACCCCTTCCACCGCTCGAAGCAGGCGGGTCTACGGAGACGACCTCGCATTCGCAGCGTTCTTCTACGCCAAGGGCGAAAGCGGCGCCGCGCAGAACGTCAAGCACGGAAGATGCTTTGTTGGCGCTGGGGTACATGCGGCCCTCGCCCTCCTCGCGCCAGGCCAAGCCAAGATCGGCGAAGAAGGCCTGCACCGCGTTGGAGTGCGCCAAACCTTCGGGGCCCGAACCCCAACGAGGCACTTGGTATTCGAGAGCCCTCAAGGCCTGCGACACGAAATCGGCATTGCGGTAAATCCCCGGCTCGATAACGGCATTGGTGAAGTTGCAGCGACCATTGCCCGTAGCCAAAATGGATCGGCCCACGCGCTCGTCGGCTTCGTACACGACCACGCCAACATCCTCGCGCGGCGCGGCATGCGCCGCATCGCGCACGACATCGCGGCCCGTGCCGCGTGCCGCATCGCGTGCCGATCGAGCAGCGCAAATGGCAGCTGCCAGACCAGCCGCTCCCCCGCCTATGATTGCAATCGTTTTCATGGCAACCATTATAGCCTCCGCCCGTTTTTTTCCAGCATGCGAACGGAGGAGGACGCTCATATGAGCGTTTTGCCGTGTTCTTGCATTTCTTTTCGCTTGGAGCTGTGGCTGCATCTACGGACTGCGGCTGCGGCTGCGGCGGCGGGCTAAGAGCTACGACCGCAGACACAGCCATAAAAAACGCGCCCGCAAAATGCGAGCGCGTTCAAATCTTTCGCTTGATCCGGAACCTGAAACGGCCGAGTCGAAAACCGCAAGGCCTACTTGCCCTCGATCATCGGGATCTCCTCGGTAAACTCCTCGTCAAGGTTGTCCTCGTAGATGTAGTGCTTTGTCTCGCGCGCAATGAGCGAAGACAGCATGAGGCAGGCGATGATGTTGGGAATGGCCATGAGCGCATTGCCGATGTCAGAAATAAGCCACACGACATCTCCAACGCCAAGCGCACCGAGGAAGCCAACGACAACGTACACCACGTGGTACGGGGTGATGGCCTTCTTGCCGAAGAGATAGGTGGCGCAGCGGTTGCCGTAGTAAGACCAGCCGATGATGGTGGAGTAGGCAAAGGAAACCATGCCGATGACCAGGATGGGCGTGCCGACGTAGGGGATCTGCGCGAAGGCGGCGCTTGCCAGAGCGGAACCGGTGAAGATGGTGGGATTAGCCAGGATCTCCGCCTGAATCTCAGGGTTCAAAATCATGGTGGAAACTAAAACGAGACCGGTCAGCAGGCAGATGACGACGGTGGACCAGAAGGTGCCGGTCATGGCGATAAGAGCCTGCTCGGCGGGGTTCTTGGTCTTGGCAGCGGCAGCAACAATGGGAGCCGAGCCCAAGCCGGATTCATTGGAGAACAGGCCACGGGCGCAACCAAACTGAAGCGCAACCATAATGCCCGAGCCGACGGCGCCACCGAAGGCGGCCTTGGCCGTGAAAGCGCACTCGAGGATCAGAGAAACCGTCTGGCCGAGAACCCCGGCGTTGAGGAACAGGATGACCAGGCAGCCGCCCGCATAGGCAACAGCCATGATGGGGACAAGCTTTTCGCACACGTTGGAGATGGTCTTGACGCCACCGAAGATGACGACGGAAACCATGATGGCAATAACAAGCGCCACCGCAACCTTCGGAATCATGGGGAAGCTGGAAGTCACGATGCCGGTGATGGCGGAAGCCTGCACGGCGGAACCGGTGCCGATGGTTGCAATAACGGCAAAGCCGGCGAAGGCAACGGCGCCAAACTTGGCCCAGCCGGGAATGGAGCCGTCCTCACGCTTGAAAGCGCGCTCCCATACGTACATGGCGCCACCGAGCATGTTACCCGCGCTGTCACGGACACGGTAGCGAACGGAGGCGTACACCTCGACGTACTTGGTGGCGATGCCGAAAATACCCGTGATCCACATCCAGAAAACGGCGCCCGGACCACCAGCCAAAATAGCGGTGGCAACACCTACGATGGAGCCGGTGCCGATGGTGGCAGCCAAGGCTGTGGCAAGCGCTCCGAAGTTGGAGATATCACCCTTGCCGTCCTCGCCCTTGGAGCCCTTAAACGACATCTTGATGGCAAGCGGAAGCTTGCGCTGAATCACGCCCGTACGAATGGTCAGGAACAGATGCGAGCCCAGAAGCAGGCAGATCATTGCGGGACCCCAGACGAAGGAGTCAATTGCATTAAGAATTTCAACCATAGATATCCCCTCCAGCGCGTCAAGCCAAATAAGCAGCGCGCATGCATTGCAAAGCAGTCCGCTAGGACCGTAATTGGTAAATAATACTCGAAGATCGTCCGTGTTCGGGGAGAACCCCAACTAGACCCCATTAAAACGGGCAGCGGTCAGATAAGGACAAGCGCAGAAAAACGCCGAGCTCCTACAGATAAAGTTCTGGTGATGATAAGGCGTGGTTTAAGCCTCCTCATCGAATCTTCCCGCACCAAAACCCAGCGGCAATTGCATGCGTATGCTCGCGGGTCTACAATGCGGAATATGAATTCTGTTTCAGGGCGGGGTGAAATTCCCCACTGGCGGTAATTGGAAGTCGGCTTTGCAGGCGTCCCGCAGCGCAAGCCAAAAGCCGGCAAGCCAAAAGCCCGCGACCCTTGAGGCGCGCGAGGCGCGAAAACGCTTCGCGGCGGTGTCAATCGCAGCTTCAAGGCTGACTTCGGTGAGAGTCCGAGGCCAACGGTTACAGTCCGGATGGAAGAGGCAGTCATTCGCGCATACCGCTCTTTCGGGCGGATCAGCTGCATTGCAGCCGCGTTGCGCATGCACGATGCATGCGCGCACGAGCGAATACCACGAGCCTGTATGGATGAGGAATTCATACGGGCTCGTTTCCTTTTACGCGAGGACGGGATGCGAACCCAAACCAAGACCCGTCCCCGCAAAAAGAAGGTTCATCATGGCAAGCCAAGCAAGCGATCACAAGAACCCGACAAACCCTGAAAGCATCGCAAACCCCGCAAGTCCCAAAAAGCCCACCGACCACAAGACACCCACCGAGCAAGCCGCCATCGCCAACACCAACGCATGGAACACCCGCGAGCTTGTCACCATGGCGCTTCTGTGCGCCATCGGCGTGCTACTCTCCTTCGTGGAGATCCCGCTTCTGCCAAGCGTGCCCTTTCTGAAGTTCGACCCCTCGCTTGTGCCCGCCATGGTATGCGGCTTCGCCTTTGGGCCCGCAGGGGGCCTTGCCGTCGGAGCGGTGGGCGCAATCATCCACGGCATCCTCTTCGCCGACTTCACGGGTTGCATCATGAACATCTTGGTGGTGTTCGGCTTCGTTCTGCCCGCGGCCATCGCCTACAAGAAGAGCCGAACCTACAAGGCCGCCGTGACTGGCCTGTGCGTGAGCATCCTCGGTGCCACCGTCATGGCAATCATCGGCAACCTGCTGCTCACGCCTACCTACATGGGCGTGCCGCTGCAGACCGTCATCGACATGATCATCCCGGTGTTTCTGCCCTTCAACCTCATCAAGGCCGTGATTAACTCCGTGCTCACGCTTGCCGTATACAAGGCCATCTCCAACCTCATCACTCCCAAGAAACACCAGGTCAAGGGCAAATAGAAGGAAGAGAAGGTAAGCGTGGGGCAGCAGCGCCGACAGAAAAGAGAGCGTCCCCAGACATGAACGAAAGCTTCATCATATTCGACAAAGTGGGCTTCAGCTTCGACGGCGAGCACTTCGCCCTCGATGATTTGAACCTGCGCATTGAACAGGGGCAGTTCGTCTGCATCCTCGGCGGCAATGGCTCGGGAAAGTCAACGCTTGCCAAGCACATCAACGCCCTGCTCACGCCCGACAGAGGCGACGTGCTCACCTTCGGGCGCAACACCCGCGATGCTGAAAGCACCTACTTCATCCGCAGCAACGCAGGCATGGTGTTCCAAAACCCCGACGATCAACTGGTAGCCAGCCTGGTGGAAAACGACGTAGCCTTCGGCCCCGAGAACCTGGGGATCGAAAACCCCGAACTGGCCAAGCGTGTCAAGCAAGCGCTCGAGGAAGTGGGCCTGCAGGGATTTGGCAAGCATGAGGTCAACACGCTTTCCGGCGGGCAGAAGCAGCGCGTGGCCATCGCCGGAGCGCTTGCCATGGACCCCGCCATCCTGATCCTCGACGAAGCCTCGGCCATGCTGGACCCCCGCGGCCGTACCGGCCTCATGCGCGTGTGCCGCGAGCTGCATGACGCGGGCATGACCATCATCATGATCACCCACTTCATGGAAGAAGCAGCCGCCGCCGATCGCGTCGTGGTGATCGAAGGCGGTCGCGTTGTCCTCGACGGCAGCCCGCACGAAGTGCTCGCTCGGGCCGACCGCCTGTTCGAGCTCAATCTTGACGTCCCCTTCGCCTGCAAGCTTTCACTTGAACTGCGGGGACATGGCGTTGACGTGCCCATCTGCATCACCGAGGAAGAAATCGAGGAGGCGCTATGTCGATTGCATTCGAACAGGTAAGCTACACCTACATCGACCCCAAATCGCGCAAGCGCAAAAAACGCAAGCTTGAAGCGGGCGAAGGCAGCGCCGAGCGCGGCAAATGGGGAACCGATCCCGATGCCATTTGGGCCCTGAAAGATGTCAGCTTCTCCATTTCCGATGGGGAGTTCTTCGGCATCTGCGGGCACACCGGCAGCGGCAAATCCACTCTCATCCAGCACATGAACGGGCTCGTCCACCCCACCGAAGGCCGCGTTCTCTTCAAGGGACGCGACCTGGCTGACAAGCGAAACGCCTCGGATGCGCGCACGCAGTGCGGCCTGGTGTTTCAGTATCCCGAGCACCAGCTGTTCGCACCCACCGTGTACGAAGACGTAGCCTTCGGGCCGAGCAACCTCGGCCTTGCGGGCGACGAGCTCGACGCACGCGTGCGCACCTCCCTTGAGCTGGTCGGGCTTTGCTTCGACGACATTGCGGACAAGAGCCCCTTCGAGCTTTCCAGCGGCCAGCAGCGCCGAGTGGCCTTTGCCGGCGTTCTTGCCATGAAGCCGCAGGCGCTCGTGATGGACGAGCCGATAGCAGGCCTCGACCCCAAGTCGCGACGAGACTTCCTCGCACTCATCAAGGGCCTTCACGAAAGCGGACTCACCGTGGTCATGGTATCTCACAGCATGGAGGACCTCGCCGAGCTCTGCGACCGCGTGCTGGTGCTGAACGAAGGCCGCGTCCATGCAGTGGGAACGCCCGAGGACATCTTCCAAAATACGGCTGATCTTAAAGAGCTCGGCCTGGCCGCGCCCGTAGCGCAAACTCTTGCAGGACGTCTGCGTGAAAAGGGCTTCGATCTGCCCCGGGTACTCTACGACACGTCCTCCCTGGCCGCCGATATCGCCAAAAACCTTGCTGGCAAAGATGAGCCTGGGGTCAGCACGCCCAATTATGGCGAAGGTAAGCGCACCGAGGCGACGGAATCATCGGAGACGCCGCGATGAGCAGAAACGCGCTCTTCGGACAATACTGGACGAGCGAGAGCTTCGTGCATCGCATGGACCCCCGCGTCAAGATACTGCTTTCCCTGGCGCTCATGGTGGTGGTTTTCTGCGCGCACAGCTGGGCGGGGCTTGCCATCTGCGCCGCCTTCATGGGAGGCTTCATCTTCGCAGCTGAAATACCCCTCCCCCAGGCTTTCCGCTCCATCGCCCCGCTCATGATCCTCGTGCTGTTCACCGCGCTGTTGAACGCGTTTTTCGTGCAAAGCGGCGAAGTGTACTTCTCCTGGTGGGTGATCGTGGTGAGCGAGGGTGGCCTTGAGCGTGCGGCCTTCGTAGCTCTGCGCCTCACCCTGCTGCTTCTGAGCGCCAGCATGCTGACACTTACCACGCCCACGCTTGATATCACCGAGGCCTTCGAGCGCCTGCTCTCCCCTTTCGCGCGCTTCGGCTTGCCCGCACACGAGCTTGGCATGATGATGGGAATCGCCTTGCGCTTCCTGCCCCAGTTCGTGAGCGAGCTGTCTATCGTATACCGCGCGCAGACCAGCCGCGGAGCAAGCATCAGCGCCAACCCATTCAAGGGAGGCGCGCAATCGCTGCTTGCCCTGATAGTGCCGCTGTTTGCCAGCGCCTTCAGACGTGCCGAAACGCTCTCGCTTGCCATGGACGCGCGCTGCTATCACGGAGGGAACGGACGAAGCCGACTGCACGAGCTGGCCATCAGCTCCCGCGATGGCATTGGCCTTGCCGCCGTAGCCCTCATGCTCGCCTGCGTGCTGCTCAGCAACGGTTACTTCCCCGCTGCCATCTAGCGCATGATCATCCCGAGGAGGCATCCCGTGAACTCGAGTTCTTTCTTCACCAACCGCACATGCGCTTACTTTCCCTGCCATGAGGGCATTGCCGAAGACGAGTTCAACTGCCTGTTCTGCTACTGTCCGCTCTACGCACTAGGACCTAATTGCGGCGGCAATTACCGCTATCTCGAAAACGGCGTGAAAAGCTGCGAAGACTGCGCCATCCCCCATCAGGGCGAGGCGGGAAGCCAGCTGGTGAAAGAAAAATTCGCCCTGCTGCGCGATCTTGCACAACAGAGCGAATCGTAACAATCTGCGATCGAAGCACGCGGCCACCAAGACTAATCCAAGTGCGCGCGCCTGCTTATGCGGCTGGCGAAAAGCTAAGGAACGTTTCCGCAGCCGCATCTGCCTAGAACCGTTTTGCGGCGAGGACTAGTGACGTGCTTTTC
>CAYZCY010000010.1:0-17201 GCA_964477115.1 uncultured Eggerthellaceae bacterium
TATGGTGGAGCATAGGGGGATCGAACCCCTGACCTCATGGCTGCCAGCCATGCGCTCTCCCAGCTGAGCTAATGCCCCGTAAAAAGTGCGTTGACTACTATAGCAGATGCACTACGACTTAGTCTCGAGAAATTTAAAATTTCTCAAGCTGGGCGATCACTTCATCGAGCGCGCCGTCAAGCTCATATCTTTCGATTTCGCCAGCGTCGACCAAACGGGCGAAAGCCGGGTCCATGGGAAGCGTCGCCGTTGCGGGGATGGCGTACTTCTCAGCTACGGCTGCGCCCTGGGGCTCGCCGAAGATGTAGTGCTTCTTTTCGCACTCATCGCACTTGAAGTAAGCCATGTTCTCAACGAGACCGACAACCGGAACCTCGAGCGAATGGGCAAGGTTAACCGCCTTGCCTACGATCATGGCAACCAGGTCCTGCGGGGCAGAAACGGTGACGATGCAGTCGACCGGCAGGGACTGGAACACGGTGAGGAACACATCAGAGGTTCCCGGAGGCATGTCGACGAACAGGTAATCGATATCCCCCCAAACAGTTTCCTGCCAGAACTGGGTGATAACACCAGAGACAACCGGACCACGCCAAGCAACGGGAATATCGGCTTCGGGAAGCATGAGGTTGACCGACATCACCTTAATGCCGCTTTCGGTTGCGGGCGGCACGATGCCGTCTTCGCTACCCGTAAGGCCGCCGTCAAGGCCGAAGGTCTTAGGGATGGAGGGGCCCGTCACATCGGCGTCGAGGATGGCAACAGAATGGCCGCGCCTGTTCATCTCGCTGGCAAGAAGGCTGGTAACAAGCGACTTGCCAACGCCGCCCTTGCCGGAAACAACGCCGACAACGTGCTTGATGTTGGAAGCCTTGTTGGGCTCGAGGGTGCGCGGGCCCTGAGGCGCGGTGCGATCGCCGCAGCTAGAAACGCCGCAGCTTGAGCAGGAGCCGGAGCAATCGGACATAGTGGATTCCTCTTTCTCTTTGCGTCGCCGAAAGGTGCCACACGCAAACGAAGGCCGTTAACCCGACTAAAAAGCGCGTGCTCGTCTTGGCGTATCGTGCGACTGTCTCATGTTACAGCCGCATCATAGCACTGATTCAAGGGGCGGCGAACAAGGCGTCCAACATAAAAGATGACCGCTGCTTCGAGCGGTCATCCCAGCGCATATTAAGTTGTGGGCTCTAGCTATTCCTTGAGGGAAGCGTAGAAGGTAGCCTGATCGAACAGGTCGGCGATGGACTTGCCGTCGGCAAAGGGAAGACTGAGGAATTCACCGATGGTCGGGACGAGCTCGCTGCAGTCGACATAGTGACCCTTGTCATTCAGCTGAGCGGTGTCCTGAACACGCCAATAACGATCGTTCACGTCAGTGAGGTAATAGCTTGCGCCTTCGACCTCCATGTAGACGGAATGGTTTGCGTGCAGGTAAGTCCTCAGATCATCGTAGGATACTTCGAGAACCTCGGCGGCTTTCACTCCCATGATGGCCCCTTTCCTTCGGGTGTAACGTTGAACCCATAATACTAAAAAGCACCGTCACTCAAGACGTGAACTTAAACAAACTTGGACAAGCGCACCACGCCCGCGCAAACGCCCGGATACGTGGGCCGCATGCCGGCGCGCATGCATCAGAGGGATTCGAAGTAACGCGTGGCGATGCGAGCGCCCTCCGCAGCGTCCTTGGCGTAGAAGTCGGCTCCGATCTGCAAGGCATAAGACTCGGTGAGAACCGCGCCCCCCACCATGACCGCACATTCGGGGGCGCGCTCGCGCAGAAGGGCTATGGTCTGCTCCATGGCCTTTACCGTAGTGGTCATGAGCGCAGAAAGGCCGAGCAGACGCACCTTGCGAGCGATCACCTCCTCGACGATTTTTTCCGCCGGCACATCGCGGCCGAGGTCGACAACGTCAAAGCCGTAGTTCTCAAGCAGCATCTTCACGATGTTCTTGCCAATGTCGTGAATGTCCCCCTCGACGGTAGCCAGGACGATCTCCCGACGCGCGGGTTCTTCCTGATCGCCCGCGATGGCTTCGGCAACCGAGACCCGCTGACGAACCACGTCGAAGCCGGCTTTAACCGCCTCGGCGGAAGCCATGAGCTGCGGCAGGAAAAACTCCCCCGCATCGTACTTGAGTCCCACCACATCAAGGATGGGCACGAAAACGGCGTTGATAACTTCGAGGGGATCATGCCTCTCGAGCAGACGCTCGCTTGCTCGGGCAAGCGCAGACGCGCGACCGGCAAGAGCTGCCTCGGCCGCCTCGGTCACGAGCTGAGCATCTTGGGCGAAGGCATCGGTCACGGCGATGGGGCAGCCGACGGTTGCGAGCGACGCCGCACCTGCGGCCGTTTCCTGCGCCGAAGTGGAAGCGGCTTGCGAAGGTGCCGGAGCCATTGAAGCTGCGGCAGCCAACTTGGGCGCGTCGTAGGGATCGATCGCCGTGGCGTATTCCCGCAAGAAGGATGCGGCACCCGCATCCTGCCCGTTGATAACGCGGAAGGCCGCAACGGCATCGCGATAGCGGCCGGAAAGCGGATTCAGGATAGGAAGGTCAAGGCCCGCGCCGAAGGCGGCCAAAAGGAAGCTCGCGTTGAGAAGGGGGCGAGCGGGCATGCCGAAGCTCACGTTGGAAACGCCGAGCACGATGCGCACGCCAAGGCGCTCCTTGACGAGCGTGATAGCGCGCAGGATCTCGCGAATCTCGTCTTGGTTGGTAGCGGCGGCCATGACCAAGCAGTCGATGGCCACGTCGCAACGCGGAATGCCGTAAGCCGCAGCCTGGTCGACGATTTTTCTCGCTATGGCAAAGCGACCCTCAGCCGTAGGCGGGATGCCGTCTTCGTCAAGCGTCAAGCCAACGACAGAGCAGCCGTAGCGCTTGACCAGGGGAAGCACGCTTGCCATGTTCTCGGCCTTGCCGTTGACGGAGTTTATCAGGGGCTTGCCCGCATAGGCGCGCACCGCGGCCTCGATGGCTTTCGGGTCGGAGGAGTCGATCTGCAAAGGTGCGGTAACCGTAGCTTGCAAGGTGTCGACAAGCGCCGCCAACACGCTGGGCTCGTCGATGTCGGGCAAGCCCGCATTGACGTCAAGGATGTCGGCGCCGGCCTTGATCTGCGTCACGGCCTCCCCCACCACGTAGTCGTAATCGGCAGCGCGCAGCGCCTCCTTCAAGCGCTTCTTGCCCGTGGGATTGATGCGCTCGCCGATGACGGCCACCAGGCTCTCACCCTGGGGCAAAACCACGGCTTCCTGGGCGCTCGTAACGCAGAAGGCTTCCTGGTAGGCAGGCAAAACGGGCTCGCGTGCAGAAATCAGCTCAGCCAGCGCGGCGATGAAGCTCGGGTCGGTGCCGCAGCAACCGCCCACGATGGTGGCTCCCGCGTCGAGGATGCGCTCCACAGAAGCCGCGAACTGCTCGGGCGTGAGGTCGTAGACGGTTTGACCATTCTGGACGCGCGGCAGGCCGGCATTGGGCTGCACCATAAGGGGGCAGCGCATGCGCGGCGCCATCTGCTCAACGAGCGCGCCGAGCTCATCGGGACCAAGCGAGCAGTTCATGCCCACAGCGGCCACGCCAAGGGAAGACAGCGTAGCGGCGGCGATGGCAGGCGTAGTCCCTAAGAAGGTGCGCCCATCTTCGCCGAAAGTCATGGTGACGAACACGGGAAGATCCGTATACGCGGTAGCGGCAAGCACCGCAGCCTTGGCCTCGCGCAGATCCGACATGGTCTCGATGACCAGAAGATCGCAACCCGCCGCTTGGGCAGCACGGGCCTGCTCGGCAAAGGTATCGTAGGCATCGTCGAAGGACAGGGTGCCCATGGGCTCGAGCAGCGCACCCGTCGGGCCGATGTCACCCGCAACGTAGCGCGCGCCCGAAGCACGAGCCGCCGAAGCGGCTGCCGCGTACACTTCGGCCACGCTGGCTTTGCCGCCAAGCTTGAGCGCATTTGCTCCGAAGGTATTGGTGGTAGCAACCTGGGCGCCGGCTTCCACGTAAGCCCGATGGATGGCCGTGATAGCCTCGGGATCGCTCAGGTTGAGCAAATCCGGGTTCTCGCCGTGCAGGGTGAGGCCCGCGCGCTGCATCATGGTGCCGAAGGCACCATCGAACAGGAGGAACTCCTCCCCTTCGAGCACGCGACGCAGGTAATCGTCTTTGATACGCAGGCTATCGAGCGTTGCCGCCATGGCATATCCTTCCTTCGCGATAGATCGGGCAGGTTTGTCGACGGTCGCAATTGCCGCAGACTTGACGCGAAGCCGCATCGGCTACGTGATCGGAAACGGGGGCCTCGGGAAAGAGGCCGATGATGGCCGTGACGCTCTTCGCGGGAACGAGCAGATTGGCAGGCGTGAGGCTCAAACCGAGGAGCCTGCCCGCGCCCAGGACGTCGAGCAACAGAGGCTGCACCTCAAGCGGAAGGTCTCCGTAACCCGGGCTGAAGCGCCCGCCGGCGTGCAAGCCCTGGGCAGCCGCCCAAGTGCTTACCTTCTCGTGCATAAGGAGCGCAGCGTCCTCGGCCATCGAGGAGGCGAGGGCGTCGAGCAGCATGCCGTCGGTTGCCGAAAGGGCCATCTCCCGTCGTAGCACGCGCTCGCTTTGCGCCCCGATCGTAACCGCCATGAGCACCACGCGCGATGCGCCGTTTAGATGGGCTGCAATGTCTTTTCCCGGAAGGACGAGCGTGCCGGGCTCAAAGGAGGCGAAAACCCCGCGGGGAGCAAATCCCTCGCAAAGCGACCGGGCAGCCTGAATGCGATCGCGCATGCCTTCGTCAAGATGCTGACCCGCGTAGCCCAGGTAGCCCAAGGCTTCCTCGGCGTTGGGTCGGGCGTCGATGCCAAGCGCGATGCGCTCTGCCACCTGGTCCTTTGTCATGGGGCTTCAGTTTAGAATCCCGCAGCGCGAATGGCCGTCACGGTTGCACGTGCCACCTCGGGCTTGTTCATGCAGTACACGTGCAGGCCGTCCACACCGTGCTGAGCCAGATCGACCAGCTGCTTGCAGGCGTATTCGATACCCGCCTGGGTCAGCGCCTCGGGGTCGTTTTCGTACTTGGCGAGAATCTTGACGATGGCGGAAGGCAGGGACGCGCCGCACATGAACACCATGCGCGAGATCTGGTCCTTGCTCATGAAGGGCATGATACCGTGGGTGATGGGCAGGGTGATGCCGGCGGCATCGGCTGCGTCCATGAAACGGTAGATGCGATCGTTGTCGAAGCAGAGCTGGGTGACGAAGAAATCGGCGCCAGCGTCCTGCTTCTGCTTAAGGTATTCGATGTTGGCCTTGTCGCATTCGCACTTGATGTGGCCTTCGGGGTAGGCAGCCGCGCCCACGCAGAAGCCCGCCTCGGCCATAAGCGGAATGAGGTCCTTAGCGTAGCGGAAGGTGTCAGACGGCTCCTTGCCGGCAACGACGTCACCTCGCAGGGCAAGCACGTTTTCGATGCCGCGCTCACGCATATCAGCGATGGCGTCAACGATGGAGGCGTGGCTTGCGTTGATGCAGGTGATATGAGCAACCGTGGGGATGGAGAACTCGTCGGCGATCATGGCGGCGATGGCCGGCGTTGCCTGGGCGTTGCCACTACCGCCAGCCGAGCAGGTGACGCTGATGAAGCTGGGATTGAGCTCGGCGAGTTCACCCGCCATGGCGCGCGCCGTGGTCAGCGTGAGATCCCCTTTCGGCGGAAAGATCTCGAAGGAGACGGGCATCTTGCTTGCTTCGAAAATGCTGGCAACGGTGGTCATGGGCTTATTCCTCCTTGGGAGATGGCGCTTTGGCAAGCGGGTCCTCATGGCGCGCGGAACGCCTGAAGGTTCGCACGCGCACAAACGAGCCCGCCTCTACGGGTTCGTCTATGTCGAATCGGTACAGATCGCACGAGCGATTGGCCACCGCTACGGGCGTCGGTTGCGGATTGGGGGCATCCTCGGTAGGAGCCGGCAGCCAGGTGAGCTCGCGGATAGTGACTTGCTTCACCTGCTTGCGCGGGGCAAGGATCTCGATGGTGTCGCCTTCGCAGTAGCGATTGCGGCAACGCGTGAGAAGGTGGTAGCGCGTGGATTGGCTGGTGAGCGCAGGCTCAACGGAGGGAGCCGAGTCTTCGGCGGGCGCGGGCTCACAGGAAACCACATCGGCCACGTGCATGGTTTGCTGCTCATAGCCGTCATAGTTGGTGGCCTGGTTGGCCTCGCCGAAGTAGAAGCCCGTTCCGTAGGGGCGGTGAGACACGTCCTCGAGTTCGGCGGCCACGTTTTCCCAAGGCTCGCCGTCAAGAACGCGGCGGTAGGCGCCCACGACGCTAGCCACGTAGAAGGCCTTCTTATTGCGGCCCTCGATCTTGATGGAGCTGACACCGGCCTCTTCGAGCTGGCGCAGATAGGGCAGCATGTTCATATCGCGAGCGTTCATGATGAAGGTGCCGCGGCCGTCTTCCTCGATGGGGAAATGCTCACCGGGGCGCTTCTCTTCCTCGAGCGTATAGCTCCAGCGGCACGGCTGCGTGCAATGGCCCTTGTTTCCCGAGCGACCCGTGAGATAGGTGCTGATGAGGCAGCGGCCTGAAACGGCCATGCACATGGCGCCGTGTACGAAGGCCTCGATCTCGAGGTCATCAGGCGTTTCGGCGCGCATGCGACGAATGTCGTCGAGGCTCATCTCGCGAGCGCACACGATGCGCTTCGCGCCGAGCGAATGCCACATGCGGGCAGCCTGGGCGTTGGCAACCGAGGCCTGGGTGCTCACATGCAAATCCACGTCAGGTGCAAACTCGCGCGCAAGGGCGAAGGCGCCTAAGTCGGAGATGATGAGGGCATCCACCTTGGCCGCGTTCATGGCGCGGAAAAAGTCCGGCAGCTCATCGGTGTCGGCGGGGTTCATGAGCACGTTGCAGGTCACGTGCACCTGCACGCCACGATCGTGCGCATATGCAACGGCAGCGGGGATTTGATCCATGGTGAAGTTAGCGGCACGAGCGCGCATGCCAAACTTGTCCGCCGCCATATACACCGCATCGGCGCCAAAGCGAATGGCCGCCTCAAGTTGCTCCATGCCGCCAGCAGGAGCCAAAAGCTCCATGCGGATGGGCCCTGACGCGGCGCAATCGGGATTATGTGCGGGGATGTTTTCCATGGCTGCGATATTAGCAGATCCCCGAGGTAGATCCGCCAGGCAGCAGCTTGCGCGGGCGTGCTTGGCGGATCCTGGAGGGTGGTGGGGCGGGATTACTTGCGCCGGCCGCGTTTGCGGGTGTCGCGATCGATGTCGGCCTTCCAACCCGCCCCCATCGAACACGGCTCCGGCGCACTGCGCATGCAGCAGGTGGCCTCGGCCACGGCGCCGTACATAAGGCCGGCACCCTGGGAATCGTTGAGGTAGGTGGCTGCGCGGTCAGAACCGATGCCGATCCTGCTCGCCTCCTTGGCGGCGTCGATGTTGGCGCCCAGGAAGAGGAACTCCCAACCTTCATCCTGCTTCTTGCCGATCAGGCGCTTCACGCGCTCATAGGTGAATTCCCTGCTGGCGTTTTCGTAGCCATCGGTGGTGATGACGAAAACCGTTTTCTCAGGCACGTGCTCATCGGGAAGGTAACGGTGCACGCGCTCGATGAACTTGATGGACTTGCCCACTGCGTCGAGCAGGGCGGTGGACCCGCGCACGTAATAGGCCTCGGCCGTCAGGCGCTCGACCTCGGCTATGGGCTTGCGGTCCACGATCACCTCGGTTTCGTGATCAAAGAGCACCAAGGAAACAAAGGCGTCACCTTCGGCTTCGGCGTTCTTCTTGAGCACGGTGTTGAAACCGCCGATGGTGTCGTCTTCCATTCCGCACATCGAACCGCTGCGGTCGAGGATGAAAACGAGCTCGGTCAAATCTTTCTTCATGGCTTCCCCTTTCGTTGCTGAACTCTTGGGTACAGCTTACGGAAGGCGAAGGTGCGATAGGTCAACCGGCAAGCGACATTTCAAGGCGATGCGCGAAGCACGGTCCATCGCGCGGCGGCTACAGCAGAGGCTGGTCGTAGCGGTAGAGAGCCTCGTTGATGGCCATCACGTCGTAGCGCTCGTTGGCTATGAAGTACTCAACGATGACGTCGGCCTTGCTGGAATGCGAAAGCGCGAAACCCGCGCGCTCGAGCAGCCGACCGGTCTCCTCCAAGTCAAGCTCCAGCGCCACGGCAAGGGCAAGCACGGTTTTCTTAGCCGGACGATAGTCGTGAGAGCTTCTGATCTTCGAAAAGAGCTGGCGGCTCATGCCGGCACGCTTGTACACTTCCACATCGCTCAGGCCACGCTCGTCGATGAGCTCCATGAGCAGCGCCGAAAAAGGTGCGTCAAGGCCTTCGAGCACATCGAGCAAGCTTGCCTGGCGGGGAGCCTGAAGCATGACATCGAGCTCGAGGGGCGCGGCATCGCCGGGGGCCTGCTCGCAAGGCTCGGCGGCGCAGGGCGCAGCCTCGCAGGGAGCGCAGGACGCAGCCGCAGGTGCGGCGCCGAAAGCGGGGCTTACCGCGGAAACGCCGGGCGGCATGGATCCTTCGGCTCTCTCAAGAGCCGCGGTCGGGAACCAGTCGGGCGCAAGCTTTCGGCGCGGTGCTCGGGATTTGCCGCGCTTAGCTTCCCCACCCTGATCAGCTGAAAGCGACCCATGCGCGGCCGCCTGTCCCAAGGGATACGGCTCGTAGGTGCGCGCGAGGTAATCCTCCAGCTCGTAGAGGGGCATGGGATTGGGGATGAGACGCGCGAACTCATCGAAGCGCACGCCTAAGTTTGCGGAAACGATCTCGCCGACGTAGCGCGCTGCCGAGGGTCTGAGGAGGCCCTTCTTGCAAGCGATCATGGTCACCGTGACGTCGGCCTGCACGCAGGGACGGGCGCTTCGGCCCGTTTGCGCGTCAAGGCCGCTCGGGACATCGGCCGACACCACGAGCACGCCACAGTGGCACGCCTCCTCGAGCAGCTTCATCCACGTGGCATAAGGCTCTCTGACCTCAACGCCCGAAAAGCCCACGCCAAGCATGGCGTCGATGACAAGGTCAACTTCGAGGAGCGCCTTGCGCAAGCTGGCGGCATCGGGGTCAGTCAGGACGGGGAATCCGCCCGACACGCGCAGGGCCTCACTGCGAGCGGGCTCGGCGCGCAGGTCCTCGGGGGCGCAGGGGCTCGCAAGCGTCACCTGGCAGCCAGCCGCGACAAGCGTATCCGCCGCCGTCCAGCCATCGCCTCCGTTGTTGCCCGTGCCCGCCAAAACGAGCACGCGGGGCAAGTCGAAGGGAAAGCCTGCGTCACAGGACTTGCGGATAGCGCAGCGGCTGAGCGAGCAGGCACCGCACACACCCGAAACATCAAGCGGTGCTAAATCCGCACTCCCCTCCTTGCGCACATCGGCGAAGAGAGCGATGGCGGCATCAGCCAAAGCCGAACCCGCGCGTCGCATGAGGCCGTCGAGGCTTCCCCCGCTTTGCGCGATGCGCCGCTCGATGTTTATGACGTCTTCGACGTTGAGAACCTGCCTGCGCATGCGCTTCCCTTCATACCGGCCAGCTTGCCCGCCTGCGCAGGCTCGGCTGGCACCACCTGTTTGTCCTTGTGGACATTGTCCCGTAGGCATTGCTTTATGGACATTGTAGACCGCTCTTCACGTACAATGGCGATATTTGCAAAACTCCGAGGAAGAGGCTTTCGTGGAAAACGTAATCAAAAACACCGCCAGCGAGTCCGGTGCAGATAAAGCAGCCGAGGCGCTGTCGCTGCTCGCACGCGAGCGAGGCAAGATCGAAAAGCGCATCGATGCCTACGAAGCAGGCGAGTTCGAGACAACCCACGAGTCACTCAACCCCATTGGCGTTCAGGTGGCCTGCGAGACCCTGTCCGACTTCATGTCCCCTCAGGTTGCAGAGGCGCTTGCAGCTGAGTCCGCGGCCCTCGACGCGGCCAACGCACGCTACGACGCACTTGAGGACAGCCTCGACAAGACCGTTACCGAGCTCACCAAGCGTCGCGCCGACCTGGTAAAGAAGCACAACGAAAAGCGCAAGTCCACCAACAAAGGCAACATGACCAAGGGATTTTGGCCGGTATACGGCGGAATCCTTTTGTGCGTGATCGCCGTATTTGCCACGCGGGGCTTAGGCTTTGGCCTGCCGGGCGCTATCATTGCCGGCGCACTGGGTTACGCCGCCGGCTCCTATATTTTCAAATACTTCTTCGGCCGAGTTGTGAAGACCGACCCCGCGCAGACTGAGAAGGCGACTCAGGAGCTTGACGCCATCCGTGCCGAATATGACGGCATAGCAGACGAGATCAACGAGCTCAAAAACCGCATCGACCTTGTCGAGCGCGCCGAGGAAGCCATCGACGAGCTGCAGATGTTCATTCAGGACGCCCTCGATGACTTCGACGAAGACGACTTCGATGACGAAGAGGACGAAGACTAGTCCAGCCGCAAAAGCCCATGACATTAAAAAGCGCACCCGATGGGTGCGCTTTTTAATGTCGAAACAGGTGAGGCGGCCTATGCGCCGTAGGTGACGCGAGCGCCCTGCGGGGTGTCCTCGATCACGAAGCCCAGGTTCTTCAGGCCGTCGCGAACGCCGTCGGCCACAGCCCAGTTCTTCTCCTTGCGGGCAGCAGCGCGCGCATCCAGGAGAGCCTGAACGGCCTCGGCCGGATCGGTGCCGGCAAAACCGGCGATCTCGGCAGCAAGGGCGACAACCTCAACCGGGTAAGACTCGCCAGCTTCCTCGACAAGAGCGATGCCCAAAACGTCCATGAGCTCGACGATGCACTCACGCGCAGCAGATACGGCCTCAACGTCAGCGGCAGCCAAGCTCTTATCGGCCACAACGGCGTTGACTTCACTCACCAGGGAGAAGATCTCGCCAAGCGCTGCGGGAGCGTTGAAGTCGTCATCCATGGCGTTTGTGAAGCCCTCGCGCGCAGCGGCAACGCGGGCAAGAAGAGCGGCTCCATCAACTGCAGCCTCACCTTCGGCCGCGGTCTCGACAAGCCAATCAAGGTTCTTCACCGCATTCTCGATGCGCGTAAGCGCCGCCTCCGCCTCAGCCAGGCGATCCTCGGAGAAGTCGAGCGGAGAGCGATAGTGGGTCTGCAGCATGAGCATGCGCAGCGCGGTGGGACGGGTGGTCTCGAGCACCTCGAACAGCAGCATGAAGTTGCCGAGCGACTTGCTCATCTTCTCCTGATTGATCTGGAGCATGCCGGAGTGCATCCAGTGGTTTGCGAAAGTGCAGCCGTATGCGGCCTCGGACTGGGCGCGCTCGTTTTCGTGATGCGGGAACACCAGGTCGGAACCGCCGCCGTGAATGTCGAAGGGCAGACCCAGATACTTGTGAGACATGGCCGAGCACTCGATGTGCCAACCCGGACGACCCTCGCCCCAGGGAGACGGCCAAGAAGGCTCGCCCGGCTTTGCAGCCTTCCAGAGAGCGAAGTCAAGCGGGTCGCGCTTGCGGTCCTCAAGGCCCTGTCCGTCGGCGCGAAGCTCGCGATGGCCACCTTCCATCTCGTCGATGTTGCGGCCGGAAAGCTGGCCATAGCCCTCATAGGAGCGAACGGCGAAGTACACGTCGCCTTCGACGGCATAAGCGTGGCCACCCGCGATGAGCTCCTCGATGAGCTCGATCATGGTGCCGATTTCCTCGGTTGCCTTCGGACGCACGTCGGGATCCTTAACGCCCGCCTCATGCATGTCGGCGATGAAGCGCTCGGTGTACTCGGAGGCAACCTCAGCAGCACTGCGGCCCTCTTCGTTGGCACGCTTGATGATCTTGTCGTCAACGTCGGTCACGTTCTGGACGAAGGTGACGTCAAACCCTCGCCACATGAGATAACGGCGGATGGTGTCAAAGCTGATGAAGGTACGCGCATTGCCGATGTGGATGCGGTTGTAAACCGTCGGGCCGCACACGTACATGCTGACCTTACCCTCGCGCAGGGGCACAAACTCCACCTTGCGACGCTCCTTGGTGTCGTAAAGCTTGATCATGACTTTCTCCTATTCCAAAGCCCCTTCGGGGCAGTTTTCATCCTTGCAAAGAATACCGCATACTCGCTAATCGTGTTGCGAAAGACGCGCCTCGAGCTCCTTGATGCGAGCCTCGAGCTGTTCGATGCGGTCGGCGCCCAGGGCGAAGCGCTCCTCGATGGGGTCGGGCAGGTTCTCCTTGCGGTTGACCTTGTCCACCTGCTCGTTGTGGACGCGCTGGCCGTCGCGCACCACAATGTGGCCGGGAATGCCAACCACGGTGCAGTTTGCGGGGACGTCCTTGACCACCACGGCACCGCCGCCGATCTTGGAGTTGTCGCCGATGGTGATGTTGCCGAGCACCGCCGCACCCACGCCCACGGTGACGTTGTTGCCCAGGGTGGGATGGCGCTTGCCAACCTCATTGCCCGTGCCGCCCAAGGTGACACACTGGTAGATGGTGCAGTCATCGCCGATGATGGTGGTCTCGCCGATGATGACGGCCATGGCGTGGTCGATGAAGAAGCGGCGGCCGATCTGGGCGCCGGGATGGATTTCCACGCCGGTCACGAAGCGCGTGAACTGCGAAGAGATGCGCGCCAGGCGCTTGAGGCCGTGATTCCACAGCCAGTGCTCGACCACATGGGACCAGCGGGCATGCAAACCGGGATAGGTCAGCCAGATGATGAACGAGCTTTGAGCTGCAGGGTCGCGCTCTTTGACGGCCTGGATGTCTTCTTTGATGATGCGGAATATGTTCATGAGGGTCTCCTGGATTTTCCTGAGGCACGGCCGCACCCATGCAGGAGACTTACCTAGAACGCCAAGTTGATCGAGCTAGCTGCAAAGCGCCTTACGATCAAAGCCACCCGCCGTACGACCGAACGTACAAACACACGTGAGGATTGCGCACATAGGGCAACTTAGCTGTATCGAAATGCAAAACTGCCCGATGTTGCGCTAGGAACATCGACACAGAAGACAGGTGGCCGTGGCAGAAATGCCCTCTTCGCGGCCTTCGAAACCGAGTCGCTCGGTGGTGGTTGCCTTGACGCCGACATTGTCGACGGGAATGCCCATGGCGGCAGCGAGGTTTTCCCTCATCTGCTCGCGGTAGGGGGACAGCTTGGGTGCCTGGGCGGCAATCACGCTGTCCACGTCAAGGATCTCGAAGCCCAGGCCGCGCACATGATCGGCCACGGCAGCCAGCAACTTCAAGGAGTCAGCGTTTTTGTAAGCAGGATCGGTGTCGGGGAACAGCTTGCCGATGTCTCCCCCGCGGCATGCGCCCAAAAGCGCATCGGAAATGGCATGGGCCAAAACGTCGGCATCGGAATGGCCGAGCAAACCTCGAACGTGCGGGATATCAACGCCGCCCAAGATGAGCTTGCGCCCCTCGGCGAAAGCGTGGACATCATAGCCCAAGCCCGTTCGCAAACCTGCCATGTTCACGTTTGCCGCCATTACTTCGCACCCCTGTTGAGAACGGCGGATGCCAGAATCTCGTAGTCCTCGGGGACGGTGAGCTTGATGTTGTCACGCTTACCTTCCACCATGAGGATCTTGCCGCCCAGACGCTCGATGAGCGATGCATCATCGGTACCGACAAAGCCGTCGGACAGAGCGCTCGCATGGGCGCGGCGGTAGATGCCGGTGCGGAAGATCTGCGGAGTCTGCGCGTTCCAGAACACGCTACGGTCAGGCGTGCCCATGATGACCCCGTCCTCGACCACCTTGAGCGTGTCAACGGTGGGATGCCCCACCACAGCGCCGTCGCAATCGAAGTTGCCCTTAACGGTGTTGATGGTGTGCAGGATGAGGTCGGGAGTGATGAGCGGGCGGGCGCCGTCGTGCAAAACAACGTACTCGAACTCATCGCCCACCTTCTCCAAACCGGAGAAGGCCGATTCCTGGCGGATGGATCCCGAAGGCGCCACCTCGATGGGAGTCACGAAGGAGTAGGGCTCGATGGCGGTTGCGAGGTATTCCTCGGTGCGGTCCTTGGGGCAGACGACCACGATAAGGCCGATGTCGCCCACGGCGTCGAAAGCCTCGACCGACCAGGTAAGCACCGGCTTGCCCGCGATCTCGACGAGCTGCTTGCCGCCTTCCTTGCCAAAGCGCTCGCCGGAACCGCCCGCCAGGATAACGGCGGCCGTGAGCGGCTTTTTGTCCACCTTGCCCTCGAAGCGATTGCCGGCATTGCCCAAGGCGTCGAAGTCCAATTCGTCCATGACGAAGTCAGGTTCGGCCAAAACAGCGGCTTCGTGAATGGGGTCGACGATCTGGGACATGGCATCTCCTTGCTCGGGATGGTGTTGAGTACACAGTATAGAGCAACCCGCCCGCGCTAGGAGGGCGCACTTGCGGAAGGTGCGCGCAAGCAAAACGAAAGGGGCTGCCGAAGCAACCCCTCAAGCTGTCAGGTTTTATAAAACTCGCCCGGCCTTAGTCGGCAGCTCCTTAGTCGGCAGCGCCGCCAGAAGCACCCGCGCCACCGCGCGAGGATCCGGCATGACCCAGGTCGAAGTTGGTCAGCAGAAGCTCCGCCTCGCGGGCGATGCTGTCGCGCTTGCGCGGCGCCGGAATGGAGCCGCTGCCGGCCTCGAATACCAGCTCGCCGTCGGCGACATGCACGTCGATGACCGAACCCGAGGTCCACTTGCCCTCGAGAATCTGCTCGGACAGTGGGTCTTCCAGCATGCGCTGGATGGCGCGACGCAGCGGACGAGCGCCGAAGGTGACATCGGTGCCCTCCTTGGCGATGAGCTGACGCGCCTCCTCATCCAGGTTGATGGTCATGTTCTGGGCGATAAGGCGATCGCGCAGGTCAGCCACCATGAGCTCGACGATCTCACCGATCTCTTCCTCGGTGAGCGACTTGAACACGATGATCTCGTCGAGGCGGTTGAGGAACTCGGGCCTGAACATACGCTTCATCTCGGCCATGACGCGGCTCTTGATCTCCTTGTCGGAAAGGCCGCGGTCTCCCGCCGCGGAAAAGCCGAGCGTGGTGGTCTGGGCGATGTCGCGCGCGCCGACGTTTGAAGTCATGATGATGACGGTGTTGCGGAAGTCAACGGTGCGTCCCTGCGAGTCGGTCAGACGGCCCTCCTCCAGAATCTGGAGCAGGATGTTGAACACGTCCGGATGGGCCTTTTCGATCTCGTCGAAGAGGACCACTGAATACGGACGCTGGCGTACGGCCTTGGTGAGCTGGCCGCCCTCGTCGAAGCCGACGTAACCCGGAGGGCTTCCCACCAGGCGGGATACGCTGTGCTTTTCCATGTACTCGGACATGTCGAAGGAAAGCAGCGCGTCTTCGGAGTTGAACAAAAACTCGGCCAAAGCCTTGGAGAGCTCGGTCTTGCCCACGCCCGAGGGGCCGAGGAAGATAAACGAGCCGGCGGGGCGACGCGGGTCTTTGAGACCGGAACGCGAACGGCGAATGGCCTTCGAGAGAGCGGTAACCGCCTCATCCTGGCCCACGATGCGCTCATGCAGCACGCCTTCCATGCGAAGGAGCTTCTCGGTTTCGGCTTCGGTGAGGTTGCTCACAGGCACGCCCGTGGTCATGGACACGACATCGGCGATATCGGCCATGGTGACCTGGCTCACCGTTTTCGCGGAATCCGCCTCCCACTGCTTTTCGGCCTGCTCGCGCTTTTCCTTGAGCGCCTTTTCCTCATCGCGCAGCTGGGCTGCACGCTCGAAGTCCTGGCTGCCGATGGAAGCGTCCTTTTCGGCACGCACGCGACGCAGCTCGTCATCGAGCTCGCGCAGCTCCTTGGGCAGGGTCATGTTGCGGATGCGCATGCGCGCGCCCGCTTCATCGAGCACGTCGATAGCCTTGTCGGGAAGGTAGCGATCCTGAATATATCGGCCGGAAAGAGCGACGGCGGCCTGCAGGGCCTCGTCGGTGAACTTGACCTGATGGTGCGCCTCATAACGGTCTCGCAGGCCCTCCATGATGCGAACCGCCTGCTCCTCGTTAGGCTCGTTGATGGTGAGGGGCTGGAAGCGACGCTCGAGCGCCGAGTCCTTTTCAAGGTGCTTGCGATACTCCTCGAGCGTGGTAGCGCCGATGATCTGGATCTCACCGCGGGACAGCGGCGGCTTCAAAATGGCTGCTGCATCGATGGAGCCCTCAGCAGATCCGGCGCCTATGATGGTGTGTATCTCATCGATGAACAGAAGGACATCACCCGCGTCGATGACCTCCTTGATGACCTTCTTCAGGCGATCCTCGAATTCACCGCGATACTTGGAGCCGGCGACAAGCGCAGAGACATCCAGGGTGATCAGGCGCTTCTTGCGCAGCAAATCTGGTACCTGGTTGGCTACGATGAGCTGGGCTAGGCCCTCGACGATGGCCGTCTTGCCAACGCCGGGCTCGCCTAGGATGAGCGGGTTGTTCTTCTGGCGACGAGAAAGGATCTGCATGACGCGCTCGATTTCGGCAGCGCGGCCGATGACGGGATCGAGCTTGCCCTCAGACGCCTTCTTCGTGAGGTCGGTGCCGAACTCCTTGAGCATGCTGTCAGACGGTCCGCCTGCGGGATCGAAACCGGTACGTCCCGCATAAACCGCACTCTGACCCACGAGGTCGTTCAGCGCGCCGCGGATGTCGTCACCCGCCACACCCATGCGTGCGAGCACCTCAAGCGCGGTGCCCTCACCTTCGCGAACAATGCCGAGCAAAAGATGCTCGGTGGAGATGTAGGACTGACCCATCTGCATGGCCTCGCGCAGGGAGTTCTCCAACACGCGCTTCACGCGGGGCGTGAAGGAGAGGTGCCCGGTGACATCGGAGGACTCGTCAATGGTGACGACCTGGCGGATCATCTGCACGGTGGCCTCGTAGCTCACGTTCAGGCGGTCGAGAGCCTGCGCGGCAAGGCCGTCCTTTTCCTGGATGAGGCCGAGCAAAACGTGCTCGGTGCCGACGAAGGGCTGGTGCAGGGCGCGGGCCTCATCCTGCGCGAGCACCAAGACCTTGCGGGCTTTATCAGTGAACTTCTCAAAAGACATGGAAGCCTCCTACCATGAGGTTTCGTGTGTATCGAGAACATGGTAGCACTCCCCTCGTGAGAGTGCCAATTCGCGCGGCATTCGTAACACGTTCTGCATAAAGCGCACGGGCGTGCATCTAAAAAAAGCACCCGGACCTGAGGTTCGGGTGCTTTCGTTTTGCA
>CAYZCY010000010.1:17301-46108 GCA_964477115.1 uncultured Eggerthellaceae bacterium
TAGCGGATTTCCTCCTTCATGTGCGGGAAGAGGAGGACGTCGCGAATGGAGGGCGAATCGGACAGCAGCATGACCAGGCGGTCGATGCCGACGCCCACGCCACCAGCCGGCGGCATGCCGTACTCGAGAGCACGGATGTAGTCGTGGTCAAAGCCCATGGCCTCGTCGTCGCCCATGCCCTTCGCCTCAACCTGAGCATGGAAACGCTCAGCCTGATCGACGGGGTCGTTGAGCTCGGTGAAGGCGTTGGCGTACTCGTGGCCGATGATGAACAGCTCGAAACGCTCGGTCAGCTCGGGGTTGTCGGCCTTCTTCTTGGCAAGCGGGCTCACCTCGAGCGGGTGGTCGATGACGAAGGTAGGCTGGATGAGCTTCTCCTCGGCAACGGCCTCGAAAATCTCAGCGATAAGCTTGCCCTTGCCCCAAGCCTTCTCGGCATGACCGCCGTTCTTCTCGAGGATGGCAACCAGCTCTTCGCGGCTGCGCTCGAAGCTGACCTCTTCGCCGGCGCCTTCGCTTGCAAGCTCCATCATGGAGGCAACGCGCCAGTTGCCTCCCAGATCGATCTGTTGACCCTGGTACTGGATCTGCAGGGTGCCGCAGGCGGCCATAGCTGCAGCCTGGATGTAGCCCTGGGTGAGCTCCATCATGCCGTTCAGGTCGGTGAAGGCCTGGTAAGCCTCCATGGTGGTGAACTCGGGGTTGTGGTACGGGTCCATGCCCTCGTTGCGGAACTGACGGCCGATCTCGAATACCTTCTCAAAACCGCCGACGAGCAGACGCTTCAGCGGCAGCTCGGTGGCAATGCGCAGATAGTAGTCGCGATCAAGCGCGTTGAAGTGCGTGATGAAGGGCTTGGCGTTTGCGCCGCCCAGGATGCCGTGCAGGAAGGGAGTCTCGACCTCGAAGAAGCCCTGCTCCTCCATGTAGCGGCGGATGGCGGAAACGATCTTGGAGCGCTTGACGAAGGTGTCCTTGACGTCGGGATTGATGATCAGGTCGACGTAGCGCTGGCGATAGCGGGTTTCCTTGTCCGTCAGGCCGTGGAACTTCTCCGGCAGCGGACGCAGGCTCTTCGAGAGCAGCTCGAAGGCGTCGACGGCAACGGAAAGCTGGCCACGACGGGTGCGCATCATGAAGCCATGAGCGCCGATCCAGTCGCCCACATCGAGGTCCTTCAGACGTTCGAAGGCTTCCTCGCCCAGAGCGTTGATGCGGCAGAACAGCTGCATGTCAGCCGTGGTGTCGCGCAGCTCCAAAAACACGATCTTGCCCTGAACGCGCTTGGCCATGATGCGGCCACATACGTCAACGCGATCCTCGGTGGTCACGCCATCTTCGAGCTCGGCATAGATTTCGTTGAGCTTATCGATGTGATGGGAGTAGTTGAAGGCGTGGCCGTAGGGGTCGATGCCCTCGGCGATGAGAGCCTCGCGCTTCGCGCGACGCACCTCAATGGGATCATCCTCGACGGCTGCCTCTACCTGGATGTTTTCTTCAGTCATGAAAAACCTCGTCGTATCTGCTTGCGTATCCCAGCGCCTAAACGCGGAATAGCGGGCTTAGTGCTCGATCTTGATGATGGTCATCTCGACATGCTTGCCGGTAGGACCGGTGGTCTCGATGAAGTCGCCCTTCTTGCGACCGAGCAGCGCTGCGCCAACCGGAGATTCGTTGGAGATCTTGCCGGCGGCAACGTCGCTCTCGGCGCCACCCACGATGGTGAACACGCGCTCGCGACCGTTCATATCAACGGTGACGGTGGAGCCGATGTTGACCTTGCTGGAGCGCTTCGGAGCATTGACGACGGTCGCCTCGGAGAGAATGTGGCTGATCTCGGCAATGCGAGCCTCCATCATGCCCTGCTCGTTCTTCGCGTCGTCGTACTCGGAGTTTTCGGAAATGTCGCCAAACTCGCGAGCAACCTTGATGCGCTCGCCGATCTCGGCGCGCTTGACGGTTTCGAGGTAGTGCAGCTCTTCCTCGAGCTTGATCCTACCTTCCTGAGTGAGAATGAAATTGCTGTCTGCCATGGTTAAATCCCCAGATCCCTTTCAACAAAACGGCACGCCCGACCTGCAGGCGCGCTCAACAGCTACCAATATCACGTTCAAAAGCCACCGTTGCATCAGAGGCTCAAAAGCGTGCAGCACGGCTTGGGAGTCGTGCTGCACGGGTATCGCAAAAGCTATTCAGCCTTCTTCTTAACGACCTTCTTGACGACCTTCTTAGGAGCGGCTTCTTCCTCGACCTCGACGACCTCTTCGACGATTTCTTCGACGATTTCTTCGTCAGCGTCTTGGGCCTTCTTCTCCTCCTCGCCGGCGCCCATGCCCTCGCGCAGGTTCTTGACGGTCTTGCCAAGAGCTTTGCCGAGTTTGGGAAGGTTCTTCGGGCCGAAGATCAACAGGATAACCGCGAGGATGATGAGAAGCTCGGGTACACCCATTCCCAGGATTTTCATATGTTCCTCCAGATGAACACGTGAGGCAAACAAGGCCTCGGCACAACAAAAACGAGACGCAAACGCCCCGCTGAAAACTATCCACGAAAGAGTAGCACAAACCCGCGCAATGCGTATGCTCGCCCTACAAACAACACAGGTGAAGACACGGAAAAGATGCCCAGAATAACAAAATAGCCGCCCTGAGGCGGCTATGCATTTAAATGGTCGGGTTGACAGGATTTGAACCTGCGACCTCTGCGTCCCGAACGCAGCGCTCTACCAAACTGAGCCACAACCCGTTTGGCTGCCTTTCGACAGCAAACGATATAATATCACAACGATTTCGCTTGGCAAGATCTTTTTTTAAATCAGAAGGGAGCGTCAAAGGGCTCGCTTACGATGAGCTCGGTCTGCCCTCGCGTAAGCTCGGTGAGCTTGGTGACAAGCGGGTCCTGGGCACCATCAAGCATGCGCAAGGTGATCATGACCTCCGCCGCGAAATCGGTTTCGCGCACCTTAGCCTCGCAAGCTTCCGCCAAGCGGATGACCTGCTCGTAGAGGCCGTAGGGAACCTCGAACATGATGTCCACGCAACGCGACACCACAACTACTTCGGCCGCCTCGATGGCCGCCTGCGTCGCCTGCGTGTAAGCGCGAACCAAGCCCCCGGTACCCAACAGGACGCCGCCGAAGTAACGCGTCACCACCACGGCAACGTCCACGAGCCCTGCATGCTGGATAGCCTCGAGCGTAGGCATGCCCGCGGTCTTTTGGGGCTCACCGTCGTCGGAGTAGCGAATGCGGCCGTTTCTCAGCACGTAGGCGTACACGTTGTGGCGAGCCATGCGATGCTGGGTGCGGATTTCATCGAGGAAGGCGAGCGCCTCCTCCTCGGTCTCGACGTGGGCGATGTGCCCGATGAAGCGGCTCTTTTTCTCGACGATCTCGTCAATCGCGCGGCCTTCTATGGTCTTGTAGTACGCCATCTACTCCCCCAGCTTCTCGGCCGCTTCGAGCCATTCCATCTCAAGCTCCTCGATCTGCTCCTCAAGCTGGGCAATATCATCTTGGAAAGCGGTCAACGCCAGGTAGTCCGACTGATCCGCGGCGGCCATGCTGGCGCGCACGGCTTCGATCTTGCCGCGAAGGGTTTCCGCCTTGCGCTCGTTTGAGGCCATGAGCTTGCGCAGACTGCGCTGCTCGCCACCGGAGAGCTTGGGAGCGGAATGGGTCGGAGAGCTTGCGCCGTCCGAGGCCTCGGGGCGCTCACCTTCGCCATTACGCGAATCCACGGGCGCGAAGATCTCACGGAAGGAAGCGGGCGAGTCGGCAAAGCGGTCGCGCTCCGCCGCGATGCGCAGGTATTCATCAACGCCGCCGGGCAAGTGGCGCACCTTGCCGTCGATAATGGCGAACTGATGGTCGGTCACGCGCTCCATGAGGTAACGGTCATGCGTCACCAGCAAAAGCGTGCCCGGCCAGCCGTCGAGCAGGCTTTCGACCGCCGCGAGCATGTCGGTGTCGAGGTCGTTGCCGGGCTCGTCGAGCACGAGCACGTTGGGCTCGTCAAGCAGGATCAGCATGAGGGCGAGCCTGCGCTTCTGACCGCCGGAAAGATCGCATACGGGCTCGTTCAGGTCGGCGTTGGTGAAGCCGAGGCGCTCGAGCAGCTGCGCGGGCGTCATCTCCTTGCCGTCGAGCATGGTGCGGCGCGTGTAACGCGCGACTACCTGATGGATGCGGTCGTCGCCCAACTCGGTCAGGTTTTCCAGATGCTGGGAAAGCACCGCGAAGCGCACGGTTTGGCCGATCTTCACGCGACCGCGCGAAAGCTCTTGCACGCCCTGAATGGTGCGCAGAAGCGTGGTCTTGCCCACTCCGTTTGCACCCACGATGCCAAAGCGGTCGCCTGGGCCTATGATCCAGTTCACGTCATCGAGGATGGTCTTTTCGCCAAAGCACACCGTGGCATGTTCGAGGTCAACCACCTGCTTGCCCAAACGGGCCATGGCCATGCGCTTGAGCTCGATTTCGTTGCGAAGCGGCGGCACATCCTCGATGAGGGCGCGGGCTGCGGCAACGTGGAACTTCGGCTTCGTGGCACGGGCACGTGCACCGCGGGATAACCAAGCAAGCTCGCGACGCATGAGGTTCTGGCGCTTCTGCTCGGCAAGCTCGGCCTGGCGGTCGCGTTCGACGCGCTGAAGGATGTAGGCCGAGAAGCCGCCCTCGAAGGGTTCGATGATACGATCGTGCACCTCCCACATGGTGGTGCAAACCTCGTCGAGGAACCAGCGGTCATGGGTGACCACCAGAAGCGCGCCCTGACCAGAACGCCAGCGCGTCTTGAGGTGCTCGGCAAGCCAGGTGATGGCGCGCACGTCAAGATGGTTCGTGGGCTCATCGAGCATGAGCACATCCCAGTCGCCTATGAGCAGGCGCGCAAGGTCGGCGCGGCGGCGCTGGCCGCCCGAGAGCTCGCCTACGCGCGCATGCCAGTCGACATCGGCCAGAAGGCCGGTGATGATATCTCGGGTACGGGCGTCGGCAGCCCATTCGTATTCGGGCCTGTCCCCCACAACGGCATGCTGAACCAAGTCGTCGTCGCAAAGGGAGTCCGTCTGCCCGAGCATGCCGATAGACACGCCGCGGGTGCAGATGACGCGGCCCGCATCGGGCTCGATCGCACCCGCCATCAGGCGAAGAAGCGTCGACTTGCCGTCGCCGTTTCGGCCGACAATGCCGATGCGCACGCCTTCCTCTATGCCAAGCGTGATGCTCTCGAACACGGTCTTGGTGGGAAAATCGACGCGTACCTTTTCGCAACCGAGCAGAAATGCCAAGGCCTGAGCTCCCGTCTTATCATTATTGCCAGTGTGTTCTAAAACCGATTTATTATACCCTCCTTGTGCGAGTGCTGCGCTATGATGGGGATCGTTTGCATAGCGTGAAAGAAGGTCTCGATGAGTCTGTCTGCTCTCCAGAAAAAGGGCGGTTCCTATTCCCTGTTCACCATCGTGGTACTGGCTACGGCCGCCGGCTCGTTGACGCAAACCGTCATGAACTCCATGCTCGGCGGCGTTGGGGCCGATTTCGGCATCGACGCCAGCGTCGGGCAGTGGCTCACTACTATTTATATGTTGGTACTGGGAATCACCGTGCCCATCGTCACCTGGCTTTCGCAAAAGCTCTCCGTGAAGAATATCGTCTATCTGGCGCTCGCCTTCTTCTTCCTCGGATCTACGGTTGCGCTTGTGTCCCCCAACTTTGAGGTGCTCGTGGCGGGACGCGTGCTCCAGGCAATTGCCGCGGGCATCACCATCCCCCTCCTCCAAGCCATCGCCATGACCCGCTTCCCGCGCGAGCGCGTGGGCACCATGATGGGCATCGCGGGTATCGCCATGGGCTTTGCGCCCAACATCGGCCCGCTCATCGGCGGTGTGCTGGTTGATTCCTGGGGATGGCGCAGCTTCTTCGTGCTGTTTATTGCGCTTGTGGTCCTTTTGGCGATCGCCACCTTCCTCTTCGTTGAGAGCGAAAGCAACCCCGCGCGCGACGCCAGCCTCGACGTGCCCTCCTTCGTCCTTTCCACGGTGGGCTTTGGCGGGCTTTTGCTCGGCTTGTCCAACGCTGCCAGCCTGGGTACCATCAACTACCTCGTGTGGCTTCCCCTCGCAGTGGGCGTCGTCGGCATCGTGCTGTTTGTGAAAAGACAGAAATCCATTGAAAAGCCTCTCATCAACATGCGCATCTTCGAGTCGGCCACTTACCGCGTGAGCTTCATCGCCCAGAACCTGCTTAACGCCTGCTTCATGGGCATCACGCTGATCGTGCCCCTGTACGTGCAGGGTCTGTGCGGCGGAACCGCCGTGGAGGCGGGCCTCGTGTTTATCCCTGCAACCATCCTGGCGCTTGTCCTTAACCCCGTGGCCGGCATTGCCGCAGATCGCGTTGGCATCAGGCCCGTTGTCCTGCTTGGATCCGTTCTGCTCACCGTTGGATCGGTCACCATGGCCTTCATGGACGCTAACACGCCCCTGTGGCTTGTCACCCTGCTGCAGACCATCCGCGGCGCTGGCGTGAGCTCGCTTGTCGGCCCGCTCATCACGCTTGGCATGCGCGACCTTCCGCGCGAGATCGCCATGGACGGCAGCGCCTTCTTCTCGACCGTACGTCAGGCGTGTGCTTCCCTTGGTACTGCCGGCATGGTGCTCATAATCACCGCGGTGAACAGCATGGGCGGCGTTTCCGCCCTGGCCTACCAGCTAGCCTTTGGCCTGTCTGCCGTGTTTGCCGTCTGCACGCTGATCCTGGCGATCTGGAAGGTGCGCTAGGCCTTACCCAACACCGCGCTCGGCCTTTCGGCCTGGCGTGTAGAACAGCCCCTGGTCGAAAAATCGACTTAGGCAGCATTTTTCGGCGCTTTTCACACAAAACGGGCTCGTCGGCGACGTGCCCGTTTTTCTACAAGCCTCTGACCTGCGGAAACTCCAAGCCATGCCGTTTGCAGCGACAGCAGGGCTCGATATTTCCCAATTTTTCCTGCCTAAGTCGATTTTTTAACCAACGCAGTACCAGCAGGAGCACCTTTCCGCGTTTTACCTATGATCCGCCAACACCCTCGCACGCAACGCAAGATGCTTGCTCCAGAAATTCTCTTCACGAATGCGCAAGTTGTGATTCAACAGTCTTGCCATCGCCTTAACTATCGAATAGAAGCCTTCAACATTGGCTATCTGGCTCTTGGTCAAAACAAACAAAGCATACCCATCTATGGCTAGGGCGTTGCGTCGAGCATTATCCCTTTCCGTCTGCTCAAAAAGCGTATGGCCAGCCTCCCCGTCGTACTCCACGACTATTTTCGCAGATTCCCAAACGAGATCGAAGGCGTTTCCCCTTGGCCAAATCGCTGACGCAGCGTCGCTCAACTCAAGCCGTAGGTTAAGCCGAGGCTGAATGAAGCCGAAACCACCATATTTCTTCGGCAAGCTGAGCATCATTGCCAGCGCCGTTTCCTGCGGCGATCCCGACCCATCAAGTACGTAGCGGAGTGCACGGCGAGCAGACCCGACCCCCTTCACGCTTAGCGAGTTGGCAAGATCCGTAATCTTCTCAACAGAGGTGAGCGGATGTCTCATCATTAAGCCTCCGCCCCATTGCGACACCAGGGAATAGCACCCGCACAATTCATACCCCAGTAGAACGAGACTAAGAAAATCCAGCTCGTTGGCGGCCATGATGAACGTAAGCTCCGGCGAAGTTGAACAAAGGCCTGGCTCAATCTCCAGGAACAAGGGCGCCAATCCATCCTCGACAGCTATTGAGTGATACACGCCGTTGCCGAGCAAACGCTCGCGCAAGCGACGCCCGACAAGCAGATGGACCGGATCTCCTTGTTGGATGCCCCACCTGGTCAGGTCCCTCGCATGGACGAAGTCTCTATCGTGATCAAACTCAGACAGAGAGACTCCTGGTCCAAGATGCTCTGAGGGGAAGGCGCGCGGATAGGCCGGCCCCGAGCCAGGAGTGTGGCCAAACACAGGAACATAAGGGGCGCGATTATCGTAATGGCGCCAAGCACTAATAGATGATTGTCCGCACAAACACATTTTCATGCGCGCAAAATACCATGCTTGCGCCAATGCAGTCGACGGGCCTCGCAAAATTTTTGCATGATCCGCAAAATAAGGAGCATCGGGTCGTCCGAACAAAACGAGAAGAAACCGAGGCGCCCCTGCGTCTCATACAGAGCGGACCCGCGAGATCCCGCAAAACCACGGACATAAGCAGAGCTGTCTTAAGGCAAGCCTTTCCGACCGGAAAATACCACCGCAAACAAGATCATTGCAGTGCTTGCCGAACACGAAGTCGACGACCATGCCTGCATCGATGTTCGAGTGGTACGCCGAACGGGCATCAGACCCTTGCCAATGAGAGCTCAGCGCCGAGCTGAAAGGTCTTCTGCTCGGGAAGATAAGCGATTCAAGCTTGCCTAGCTTCTAAACGCGGATGGCATCGATAGAGCTGACAAATACGAAAGGCGGGCTTTTCAAGCCCGCCTTTCGTATTGGCTATTTGTTTATCAGCGCATCAAAGCGCGCTCTATCCGTCTCAAAACCTGAGGAGTGCCTACTTGCCGTTGTACTCCTGCTGAGTTTTCTCGAGCCCGTTCTGCACAAGGCAGAGCGTTGCCTCCGCGCCGCGTGCCACCGCGTGCTCGAAGGCTTCAGCGTCATCCTTCTTGGGAAGCGAAAGCACGTAGTCGGCCACATCCATGCGTCCCGGAGGACGACCGATGCCAATGCGAACACGGAACCAATCGCGCGTGAGCGTTTTGTCGCAAATGGAACGCAATCCGTTATGGCCTGCGTGGCCGCCGCCAAACTTCACACGCACCGTACCCGGGTCTATGTCGAGCTCGTCATGAATGACAATCAAGTGATCAGCAGTCACCTTGTATGCGCTCATCAGCTGCTTGACCGGACCGCCCGAAGTGTTCATGAAGCTCTGGGGCTTCGCCAAAACCAGCTCTTCGCCACGATAACTTCCCTTGCCAGTCATGGCACCGCATTCGCTTTTCCAATAGCGCACGCCAATTTCGGACGCAATGGCATCCACCGTATCAAAGCCGGCGTTGTGGCGCGTATGCGCGTACTTTTCACCTGGATTGCCCAGGCCAACGATCAGGTACATGCCTTATTCGAACAGGGAGGAGACGCTGCCGTTGATGTAGACGTTCTCGATGGTCTGAGCGAACAGCGGAGCCACGGACAGGACCTTGATCTTGCCCTCCTGATGCTCGGCCGGAACCGGAACCGCGTTGGTGACGACGACCTCCTCAATGCAGGAGTTCTCAATGCGCTCGAAAGCCGGGCCGCTGAACAGACCGTGGGTTGCGCATGCGTACACCTTGACGGCGCCGTGATTCTGCAGAGTCTCCGCGGCGGCAACCAGAGAGCCGGCGGTGTCGATCATGTCGTCGTTGAGCAGGCAGATCTTGCCCTCGACGTCACCGATCAGAGCGGTGATTTCAGCTTGGTTGTGCTTCGGGCGATCCTTGTGCATGATTGCGATGTCGCAATCGAGCATGGTAGAGAACTTCTTAGCGGCCTTGGCGCGACCCACGTCGGGAGAAACCACGCAAAGCTGGCTCGGGTCGAAGTTCATGCCCTTGAAGTATTCCGCGAACAGGGGCATGGCGGTCATATGGTTAACCGGGATGTCGAAGAAGCCTTGGATCGCGTCCTGATGAAGGTCCATGGTGATGACGTTGTCGACACCGGCTACCTCCATGAGATCGCTCACGAGCTTGGCCGTAATGGGCTCGCGCGGAGCAGCCTTGCGGTCCTGACGAGCATAGCCGTAATGGGAAACGACAGCGGAAATGTTGTGTGCAGACGCACGCTTGGCCGCATCAGCCATGATGAGCAGCTCCATAAGAGCATCGTTGACGTCCATGCCGTTACCTGCGCACACCGACTGGATAAGGAAGACTTCCTTACCGCGCACGCTTTCCTGGAAGCGCGCGTAGATCTCGCCGTTGGCAAACTTGGTAAGTTTGACATCACCAAGCCTGACATCCAATTCCTGAGCAATCTGCTCGGCCAACTCCGGGTTCACAGAACCTGCGAACAGAACCTTTTCCCTCTGCTCCATCACGTGAGTCCGCTCCTTCACACGTTGTAAAAATAATTCGGAAGCGCTTGGTGCTCAATACGGGCGCCAAGACGCATCAGGCATCATTTTAGTGCCTTAGCCGCATGTCAATGGAACAATTCGCCGATAAGCCCAAATCCTAGGCCTGACGCTTTGCGGCCCAGCCCTCGACCTCAGTCTGACGTGCGCGGCCAAGACCCAAAGCGCCCGCAGAGACGTCCTTGGTGATGCAGGATCCAGCACCGATAACCGCACCCTTACCGATGGTGACCGGGGCGACCATCATGGTGTCACTGCCCACGAACACGCCATCCTCGATGACGGTCTTGTGCTTGTTCTTGCCGTCGTAGTTGCAGGTGATGGAACCCGCTCCAATGTTGACGCCCTCACCGATGGTGCAATCACCGATATAGCTCAGATGCGGGACTTTCGAGCCCTTCCCCACCGTGGACTTCTTGATCTCCACGTGAGTGCCGGCCTTGGCCTTTTCGCACAGGTGAGCGCCCGGGCGCAGGTATGCGCGCGGACCGCAGGTGGCGCCATCGTCGATGACAGCTTCGATGGCAATGGTCTCGTCGATGGTGCATGCGCGGCCGACGACGGTGTCAGTCAGGCGGGAGTTGGGGCCGATGACGCTATCCTCGCCAATGCTGGTGCGGCCCATGAGCATGACCTGCGGGAGGATGGTTACGTCGCGGTCGATCTGAACATCGGGGCCGATGAAGACAGAGGACGGATCCATCATGGTGACACCGTTTGCCATGTGACGGGCATTGATACGCTGCTGCATGAACTGGGTTGCCTCTGCCAGCTGAACGCGAGAGTTTACACCCAAACACTCGCTGTTATCGTCTGCGGTTAGAGCAAGCACCGAGCGACCCGCCTCACGACAGATTGCCAGCACGTCGGTGAGATAGAACTCGCCCTGGGCGTTGTTACTGTCAACCTGGGTAAGCGCGTCGAAGAGAGCGCGGGCGTCGAAGCAATAGAAGCCCGAGTTGCACTCACACACGGCTGCCTCCTCGGGGCGGGCGTCCTTCTGCTCGACAATGCGGGCCACCTGACCCGACTCGTCACGAATGATACGGCCATAGCCGAAGGGGTTTTCGAGCTGCATGGTAAGAACCACCACGGCGGCATCGTTCTTTTCGCGCATTTTGATCAGCGCGGAAATGGTTTCGGAAGTGATGAGCGGGCAATCGCCGGAAAGCACCACGAGAGAGCCCTCTAAATCCGCCAGCGCATCCTTGCAAGAAGCCACGGCATCAGCCGTACCGCGCAGCTGCTCCTGCACGACCACCTGGGTGTCGACCTCAACGAGAGGAATAACCTGCTCGCGCATATGGCCGACCACGGATACGACCCTGTCGGCTCCGGCGTCAACAGCAGCATCAATAACCCAACGCACCAAAGGCTTACCCAAAACCTCATGGACTACCTTCGGCTTCTTGGATTTCATACGCGTGCCAGCACCAGCAGCCAAAACGATTGCAGCATTGCTCATAATCGGCCTTCTCTCGAGCTTAAAATCAACTCATCGAGTATAGCGCAAGTGCGATCACAGCTTCTGATTTGCAAAGGCTTATCACGCAAGAACTACTTGACACCCGCGATCGGAGTGACTGCATTACCCAGCCGAATAGGCCAAATCTCCTGCGATCAGGCCAGCCCGTTATCTGAACCGCTTGAGGAGCAGCGAATTGGACACCACCGATACGCTGGAAAGCGCCATAGCCGCGCCCGCCAAAGCCGGGGCAAGTATGCCGAAGGCCGCCAGGGGAACCATGATGCAGTTGTAAGCCAGCGCCCAGAAGAGGTTCTGCTTGATCTTTCGCATGGTCGCCTGCGACAGGCGCAGGGCAAGCTCCAGATCGGTCAGGGTGTTGCGCATAAGCACGACAGAACCCGCGTCAAGGGCAACATCTGTGCCCGACGCCATGGCCACGCCGATATCCGCCGCAGCAAGCGCGGGGGCATCGTTGATGCCATCGCCCACGAAAGCGCAGACCTTGCCCTCGCCGAGAGAATCTCGAATGACTCGCACGCGATCAGCCTTCTCGAGCGGCTTCACCTGGGCGTACACGCGCTCGGAGGCAATACCCACGGCCTCTGCCACCTTATGCGCGTTGTCGGCAGAATCACCCGTAAGCAAATAGGAGTCAACGGCATGCTTCGCGCGCAAAGACTCGATAGCCGCTGCAGAATCGGATTTCGGCTCATCTTCGAAAGAAAAGCTGCCGACCGAGACGCCGTCAACAAGCACCTGAGAGCCCACGAAGACCTCGTGCCCCGCAACCACACCGCGCACGCCTTCGCCAGCTAAAGCCTCGAAGGACTCGACGGCTGGCAGATCACGCAGGCCGCGCTCGGCCGCGTATGCAAGCACAGCACGCGCCAGCGGATGCTCGCTTTTCTCCTCAAGCGCCGCAGCCAAAGCCAAAGCCTCGTCGGAAACGTCGCAGCTCACCACGCGCGGCTCCCCCACTGTCACCGTGCCCGTTTTATCGAACACCACGGCAGAAAGCTTGCACATACGCTCGAGAACCTCGCCATCCTTGATGAGCACGCCTTCCTGCGCGCCCTTGCCCATGCCCACCATGAGGGCCGTCGGCGTAGCCAGGCCCAAAGCACAGGGGCAAGCAACCACAATGACCGCGATGGCGGGAAGCAGGGCCTGCTGAATGCGCTCGCCCTGCGTTGCAAAGTCTCCCAGGGCAAACCAGGCGATGAAGGTAATGGCCGCTATGCACAGAATAACGGGGACGAATATGGCCGCTATGCGATCGGCCATGCGCTGCACGGGAGCCTTCGAGCCCTGCGCATCCTCAACGGCGCGCACGATGCGGGCCAAAGTGGAATCCGCTCCCACACGCAAGGCTCGTACCTCAAGCGAGCCCAGCGCGTTCACGGTACCGCCTGTGACCATGTCGCCCTCGCCCTTCAAAACGGGCAGGGGCTCTCCGGTGAGCATGCTTTCGTCCACTTCGGATGAGCCGCTTGTAACCTTACCGTCAACGGGGATCTTCTCCCCCGGGCGAACCAGCACGGTATCCCCCACCAGCACCTGGGCCAAGGGCAGCTCCACCTGCTCAGAACCGCGCAGCACCACCGCAGTCGGCGGCGTGAGGTTAATAAGCGACTCAATGGCCTGGTTGGTAGCGCCCTTCGCACGCGATTCGAGGATCTTACCCAAGAGCACGAAGGTGATCAGCATGGCGCAGGTTTCGAAGTACGGCATGCCTTCGTTGATGGGCATGACGACCGCATCCGACCAGCTGCCTGTCAAAGCGGGCCAGAAAGTAATGTAGAGGGAGAAGACGAAGGCAACGGTGGTGCCGAGTGACACCAACACGTCCATGTTGGCCGAGCCGCCTCTGAGGGAGCCGACCGCGCCCTTGTAAAAGCGGGCGCCGCAGCCAAACTGCACGGGAAGGGTGAGCAGCATAAGCAGAATGTTTGCCGCGAACATGCTATGCATGTGCGTAGGCGTATCTACGCCAAAGGCAGCGGCGAGCGCATGGCCCACCGCCATATGCGCCCCCGGAATCATGCAGATGCTCACGATGAGCACCGTCAGAGCCAGGGAGATGCCGAACACGATCGCGTTTCTCTTGGCGCGCGCCTGCTCTTTCGCGCGGCGGCCTTCGTCAACCAGGGGGGCATCGTCGGGGATAAGCGCCGCGGTAAAGGAGAGCTTGTCGAACACGCGCAGCATGTCATCAAGGCTTGCCACGGTCGGATCGAAGCTCACGATGCCCGTGTTGTTCGCCAAATTGACCGAGCAGGATATGACGCCGGGGGTCTTGGCGTAGTGACTTTCGATGCTCGCCGCACAGTTTGCGCAGGTCATGCCCTCGATGGCAAGGCGAATGGTGGCTTTGGCGGGTACATCCTCGACAGCGGGGCCGCTCTCAGAAACAGCATCAGCCTCGGCGCTCTGGCTTACAGCCTCAGAGGGATCATCCTCAACAAGGAAGGGATTCATACCGTCCTCGGGCATTTTCACGATGGTGAATTTGCTGCCGTCCATCACGCGCAGCAGCTGCTCCTCATCCGTAAGCGCAGGGTCGAACACCACGACACCCGCCTTGCCCTGCAAATCAACGCTCGCCTCGCACACGCCGACGGTTTTACCGTAGGCGCCTTCGATCGTGCGGACGCAGTTCATGCAGCCCATGTTATCTATGGCTAACTTCAGAGTACACTTCAACGATATCGCCTCAATCATGTTCGCTGGAATCGAGGCAACTATACCATTGAAAGAAGCGGAGCGCACGGGACCGTCTTCCGCAGACAGCCATAGCCCGAAACGCGGCTACGACTGAAGCTCGAGCTCCTCGTCATCGTCAAACTGCTCGGGCTTCCAGAAACCCCAGCGAGCATCTTCCTGCCACGCCGCGCGGTTGCCGTCGGTCTCCTTAGCGTTTCGAACGCCCTCGCGAAAACCCGCGAAGAAGCTGGTGCTCGAAGTTCCCAGAACATGGATTACGGTCTCGTCCATCAAATCGGCGCCGGCCGTACGTTCCCTCTGCCGCTCCTCGAGCTCATCGCGAAGGTCGCTCACGCCAAGCTCTTCCAGCAAAGCCTCAGAACTGCGCGCCGCCTCGGCGTCAGCATGCTGGAGGATCTCGCCTTCGCTGCTGACGGAAACGAAGGCAACGCCGTGACGTTCAGCCGCACGGGCCTGGATGAACAGGAACACGAAGCCCACCACGCCGGCCGCAAGCGAGGCCATGAGAATGCCCAGCTTGGCCTCTGCCACCATGTAGGGGTCCTCGAAGGCCAGGTTGGCCACAAAGATGGCCATGGTAAAGCCCACACCACCCAGAATGGAAGCGCCCAGCATGTGGAACCAGTTCACGTTTTCGGGGAGGCTTGCGATCTTGAGCTTGACGGTGATGAAGCTCATGAGCATGATGCCGATAGGCTTGCCCAGCAGCAGGCCGAAGAACACGCCCAAGGTTACCGAGCTCGTCACCATGTCGAGCAAATCCCCGCTCAGGAAGGCCACGTCAGCGTTGGTAAGCGCAAACAGAGGCAAGACGCCGAAGTAGACCCACGGGTACAGCTTGTGCTCAAGCCTGGTTGCCGGCGGAATAGCCTGGGAGGTCACACGGGAAAGACGGCCCACCGTATCCATGTAGTCGTTCTGCTTGATGACGGGCGCATTGGCGTCGAAAGACGCATGGGCCTCGCGCAGGCGATCGCGCGACCAGGCGAAGAAGTTTCGAGGGTTGACGCGCGAACCCGACGGGATGGCGAAGGCCAGAAGCACGCCGGCGATGGTCGAATGCACGCCCGACATGTAGATGCAGAACCACAGAACGCCCCCCACCAAAATGTAAGGGACGAGCGAATAGACATGGGTCCTGTTCAGGAAGACGAGCACAAGCAAAACAAGGCCAGCCAAAGCAAGCCACACCAGAGAGGGCGTCTGTCCGTAGAAGATAGCGATCACCAGGATGGCAATGATGTCGTCAGCCACGGCGAGCGTTGACAGGAACACGCGCACGCCGCTGGGCACGCGATTGCCCAGAAGGGCCAGAATACCCAGGGCGAAGGCGATGTCGGTGGCCGTCGGAACACCCCAACCGTGCGAAGTCTCGGGGTCTGCGCCGTTGAACAGCAAATAGATCACGATGGGCATGAGCACGCCGCCGAAGGCCGCGATGATTGGGAGGGCGGCCTGACGGATGTTGGTGAGCTCGCCGACGGTCATCTCGTACTTGATCTCGAGTCCCACCAGCAGGAAGAACACGGCCATGAATATGTCGTTGATGATGTGGGCGAAAGACATCTGCCCGATCATCTGCCCTACGCCAACCGTCACGTAGGTATGCCAGAACTCGAGGAAGGGCTCGTGCGCGGGCGTATTGGCAACGATAAGCGCAATGATGGCCGCAACAAGCATGGCGCCTGCGGCTCGCGTAGAGGAATGCGTGAAGCTGATGATCTTGCGCAGGCGGCGCTGATGCCCCTGCACCTCTTTGATGTACACGCGATAAGGATCGGGGTTTTCAACCGAAGGACGCTCATAGGAGCGCGCCTGGTCCACGCCGGCGATAAGGGCAGCTATCTCTTCGGAAGTAAGGCAGCCTTCCTCGGAAGCCGCGCCAAGGCCGCCTTCCTCGGGGGCTGCGCCCTCTCCCTCTAACGAGGAAGGCTCATCTTCGCCAAGAAAAACATCTTCACACGAAAGCAAGGGCGCCTCATCAGAGGCCATCTGGTTTTCTTCTCTATCTTTCCTATGGAAGTCGATAGGCATACGCCCGGCTCCTCAACTCAGCAAACCCACGTAAAAGTAAATCAGCATTATGCCCTATATCGAGGCGACATGCAGGCATTTCTCAAAGCTGTTTCCCGCCTGTGCTCGATTTTTTGCACCCTGCAGGAGGCGGGAGAACAACACGCATCCGAGCGTATCTCAAAACAGGGGCCTTGTCCTCACAATATACACAAGAATCAAATTCCCTTCATAACGTTTTCCCAGTTAAACGACGCTATTTGCCCTTTTGTTGAAATTGCAATTCCCTCTCTTTCGAAAATCACAGCACTACCCCCAGCCTTTTGATATATGCTGAATACACAGCCCGAAAGGAGGCCGCCGCAAAACGAATCAGCACCACGGATTCGCAGATGCGGGCAGCCATGCCTTCAGGCTGTTTTTTATTCGCCCCGAGCTAAGAGGTGACACTATGGGTATTACCGTATCCGGACGCAAGATGACCATCACCAACTCCCTGCGCAGCTACGCCGAGGAGAAGATCGGGAATTCCCTCAAGATCCTTGATTTCGAACCCGCCAGCGTCGAAGTTGTTCTCTACAAGGAGAAAAACCCCGCCAATCCCCTTCCCGCTATCTGCGAGGTGACCGTATACGTTAAGGGCAGCATCGTTCGCGTCGAAGAAAGCGAAGAGGAGATGTACGCCGCCATCGACGTCGCCGCAGCCAAGGTCATGCGCCAGCTTCGCAAGTACAAAACCCGCGTGGTGGATAAGAAGCTGCGAGCAGCAGGCGAAACTGCCCACGCAGGCGGCGAGCTTGATCTCGACGCTCTCATGGACGAGCTCACCGACGATGAAATCGTACGCGTGAAGGAAATCGAGTTCACCCCCATGACAGAGGAAGAGGCCCTCGCTCAGATCGACCTCATCGGCCACAACTTCTTCGTATATACTGACCGAGATACTAATCTTGTTTGCGTGCTCTATCGTCGCTCTGACGGCGCATACGGCATGCTCAAGCAGAAAGACTAGCGCGACGGCACGTCCAATCGCGCTCTAGGCGTTCACCGCAGAATGGAGCTGGCATGGCTACAATCGATACCCTGAAGGCAATCCTCAACGAAAACCTCGACATCGCACCCGAGAAGGTCGACATGGAATCCACCTTTGACTCTCTCGGCGTTGACTCCCTCGACATGGTCGAGCTGATCTGCGAACTCGAGGACAGGTGCGGCATCGACTTCGGCGAGCCCGAAGGCCTTGCAACCGTAGCGGATCTGGTTGCCTATATCGACAGCCTGTAAGCTGCAGCACCCATAGCGCATTTAAGGAGGCGGCTCACCCCGCCTCCTTTGCCGTTTGGGCACGGAATGCACCTGGGGAAGCGCGTCCGAAAAGGCGGGAGAAGCGCCCGAAAGCGCCACGCCCAATAGTGCCGCGCCCGAATCAGACCAGGGCGCTCTTGAGATCGGCTATGGCGTACAAGCTGCCGAAGGCAACCACCAGGCCATCTTCGCCTGCCTGCTCACGCGCAGCATTCATCGCATGCGCAGGGCTGCTGCAAACAACAGCGGATATAGCGCCAAAAGACTCTTCTTCGACGCATTTCGCCAGATCAGCCGCAAAAAGCGCCCGCGGATTCGGCGGCGTGTAGACATAGAAGGCCTGCGCATGGGAAAGCACGGCGCGAACCATGGGGGCATAATCCTTGTCGGCAAGCACCCCCATAACAAAAACAGCCTTCCTGCCGGAAAACACATCGTCAAGGGATTTTGCCAGCACGGCAGCGCCCTGCGGGTTGTGCCCGCCATCAACTATGGTGAGAGGCCTTTGAGCCACTACCTCGAAGCGACCCGGCCATACAGCGCAAGCCAGACCCTCGCTCATAGCCTCCGCGGATATCTCCCACCCGCGCACCCGCAAAAGCGCGGCAGCCTCCAGAGCAAGCGCCGCGTTGTAGGGCTGATAGCTCGCAAGAAGCTTAGTCTCAAAGGTTTGGCCCTTATAAACAAAGGTGCGAAGGGAAGCGCGCTCGCCTTCGCAAGCTTTCAACGCAAGCTGGGAGAAGTCAGGGACGCAAAGCTCGCAGCGCTTGTCGGCGGCGGCCTTCTCGATGGACGCCTGCGCCTCTGGATCCTGCGGCCAGGAAACCACCGACGCACCCGGCTTTAGGATGCCCGCCTTCTCGGCCGCCACCTCGGCAAGCGTGTTGCCGAGAAGAGCCGTATGATCGAGGCCGATGCGCGCAATAACGCAGACCTCAGGCGAATCGATGACGTTGGTGGAGTCAAGCCGACCGCCCAAGCCCACCTCGAGCACCACGATGTCGCAGGCGCTTCGCGCGAAATGCTCGAAAGCCACGGCGGTCATCAGCTCGAACTCCGTGGGGTGGTCTCCCGTTTCTGCCTCGATGGCCTCAGCGTGCTGCTTTACGAAGAGCGTGACCTCTTTCAGGTCTTCAGCCGAGATGTTCTCCCCGTTAACGCGAATGCGCTCCTCGAAGGTCTCGATATAGGGGCTTGTGAAAAGACCCACGCGATAGCCCGCGCATCGCAGGATGGAATCGAGGTAGGCGCAGGTCGATCCCTTGCCGTTAGTTCCCGCAACATGCACGAAGCGAAGCCTATCCTGCGGGCGGCCCATTCTGTTAAGCAGGTCAACCGTGCGCTCAAGCCCCAGACGCGATGCCTGCCAGCGCGGCGTGTTTATGTAGCCGACGGCATCGAATGCCTCTGCGACAGCGCTCACAGCTGATCGCCCTCCACAGGCGCCGCAACACCGCGCGCCTCACGCAGGCCCAAAAGCTCACCGAGCGTGGCGAAGTCGTTTTCCAGTGCCTCGCGCTTCTTGCCGTCGTAGAGAGCAGCTGCCGGATGAAATATGGGAAACACCTTGAAACGACCAGCCTGCTGCAAAGTCCCGCGCAGGCGCGTGATGCCTACGTCGGTCTTCAGGATGAACTTGGTCGCAAAATTACCCAGAGTGACAATGAATTCGGGATCGATGCTGCGGGTCTGGGCACGCAGGTAGGGCGCGCAGAGCTCGATTTCCTCGGGCCGCGGGTCGCGATTGCTCGGAGGGCGGCACTTCAAAACGTTGGCGATGAAGACGTCTTCGCGATTCAAGCCGGCAATGGACAAAAGCTCGTTGAGGTACTTGCCCGCTGCTCCGACAAAGGGCTCGCCCTGCAAGTCCTCGTTCTTTCCCGGGGCCTCCCCCACTATAAGCACGCGTGCCTGGGGGTTGCCGACGCCGAAGACCACCTGGGTGCGCCCGTCAGCGAGGGGGCACTTGCGGCAAGCCTCCACCTCGGCGCGAACGTCTTCAAGAGAGACTGGCTGAACGCTCATCCGAGCTTCCTTTCCACGCGAATGCAGCATGCGCAGGCCGCGAAGCCATGCGCTCTCACAGCTTACTTGTATATCTTGGGCATGCGGTGGCTGAAGCCAACGATCAGCTCGTACGGGATGGTATCGAGGGTGTAGCACATCTCCTCGATGGTCACCTCGGCATCCCCCTGGCAGCCAACGATGATGACCTCATCGCCAATCTGGGGATCGATGCGGCGGCGTGTTCCGTAGGTGCGCAGGTCGACCTCGAACATGCACTGATCCATACAGATGGCGCCCACCTGGCGGAAGCGCTTACCTTCCACAATGAAGTCAGTCCTGCCCGACAGACCGCGACGCAGGCCGTCGGCGTAGCCCACGGGGATGGTGCAAATTTTAACGCTGCCGGGACTGCGGTAGTGCATGCCGTAGCTTACGCCTTCGCTCATAGGCACCACGCGCGCATCGGTAATACGAGCGTGAACGCTCATCGCAGGTTTGAGGTCAACGAGTCCCACGGTTTCCGGGCAGGGGTGATGACCGTAGAGGACCAAACCCGCGCGCACCATGTCGAAATGCACGTCGGGATAGCGCACGGCAGCAGAAGAATTGGCCGCGTGCACGATACCCGGGTCAATGCCCGCCGCGCGTATTTCCGCCAAGCACTCGAGGAAGCGCTTGGCCTGCAGGTGCAGGTCAAGGGTTTCGGCGCAATCGGCCGTCGCGAAATGCGTATAGGTCCCCACCAGGTCAAGGGCCCGGTGGAAGCCCACCTGCCTCAAGAAAGGCACGACTTCGCCATGATGCAGGCCGATGCGGTTCATGCCCGTGTTCACCTTGAGATGGAAGGGCGCACGAAGGCCGAAGGCATCAGCGGCCTCGGCATACTGCACGGCAAATTCGGCAGTGTAGATGGAGGGCATGATCTTGTAACCCAAAAGAAGCGGGATAGATTCAACCGGCGGCTCGCACAGCACCAGGATAGGAGCGTTTACGTAAGCCTCGCGCAGCTCTATGGCCTCATCGACCGAGGCAACACCCAGGTAGTCGGCACCCGAGTTGAGCGCGGTCTTGGCCACCTTCACCGCGCCGTGACCATAGGCATCAGCCTTCACCACCGCCATGAGACGGGTTTTGCGCTCGAGGCGCGAGCGCAGGGATGCGACATTGTAGCGAATGGCGTTGAGGTCGATTTCGATCCACGACCAGCGCCTGTCCTCTTCGGAAATGCGGGCAAGTTTGTCGGGGTCGAACTGGGGTACCAAGTTGTCGTCAAGCTGCTTGTCCCGCGCAAAGCGAAAGATATCGACCGAACCCGGTTTACCCCAAAGATTGCTCCTGCGAGCGGCGTCTAACTGCGTGTTGAGGCCGTGGCCCGTCTGCGCAAGCTGAGCCTGCCTTGCGGCAAAACCCGCACGTCTAGCTTCCTCGGCGTCGCGAGCAAGGCGGGATTCGTTTTCCGCCTGCCTGATGGCGTCGCTTGCAGACACAAAGCCAGGCCCTCGATTGGAGAACCCGGTGAATCCGTTGAGTTGGTTTCTCTGAGTCATCGCATGCGCCTTCGCTGTTTCCACCACGCCAAGCCCCGCGCGCACAGCATGATCGCCGAAAGCGCGCTTACCTTCAAAATCAATCAAGAGTATAGCGCAAACGCTCGGAGCTGATTTGCGCAAAGAGAAAGCGGCGCGCCCCGAAGAGCACGCCGCCTGTAAGCAATCTGCGTTCTTGGCCTCGCAAAGGGCAGATCCGGCCATTTGCACGGGGCAGAGCTACCCGCACGCCAGGGCAAGACCCGCGTCCATTGGCGGGGCGAATGAGCTTAGCGCTTGATGTTGTAGAAAGCGCCCATGCCGGCATACACAGCCTGAGAGTCAAGCTGCTCCTCAATGCGGATGAGCTGGTTGTACTTGGCCACGCGGTCGGAGCGGCACGGAGCGCCGGTCTTGATCTGGCCGGTATTGCATGCAACGGAGAGGTCGGCAATGGTGACGTCCTCGGTCTCGCCGGAACGATGGCTCATAACGCAAGCGTAACCTGCCTGCTTGGCCATCTCGATGGCCTCGAGGGTCTCAGTCAGGCTGCCGATCTGGTTGACCTTGATGAGGATGGCGTTTGCGCAACCGAGCTCGATGCCCTTGGCAAGACGTTTGGAGTTGGTGACAAAAAGGTCGTCGCCCACGAGCTGCACGCGGTCACCGATGCGCTCGGTGAGGGCCTTCCAACCATCCCAGTCCTCTTCGGCCATGCCGTCCTCGATGGAGATGATGGGGTACTTGTCGACGAGCTTCTCCCAGTAGTCGACCATCTCGGCGCTGGTGAACTCAACGCCTTCGCCAGCCAGAACGTACTTGCCGGTCTCGACGTTGTAGTACTCAGTGGAAGCCGGGTCCATAGCAAACATGATGTCAACGCCGGGCTTGTAACCTGCAGCCTCACATGCGCGCACGATGTACTCGAGGGGCTCCTCGTTGGTCTTGAAGTTGGGGGCGAAGCCGCCTTCATCGCCCACGCCGCCACCAAGGCCCGCGTCATGCAGGACCTTCTTGAGGGTATGGTAGATCTCGGCGCACCAACGCAGTGCCTCTGCGAAGGTGGTGGCGCCGACGGGCATGATCATGAACTCCTGGAAGTCAACGTTGTTGTCAGCGTGAGCGCCGCCGTTGAGGATGTTCATCATGGGAGTGGGCAGGACATGAGCGTTGATGCCGCCAACGTACTTGTACAGCGGAAGGCCTGCGGACTCAGCTGCAGCCTTGGCAACGGCCAGGGATGCGCCAAGGATGGCGTTAGCGCCCAGGGCGCCCTTGTTCTCAGTGCCATCAGCCTCGATCATGGCGTCGTCAATGGCGCGCTGATCTTCTGCCTCAAGACCGATGAGCGCCTCGCAAATCTCCTCGTTCACGTGAGCTACGGCGTCCAGGGTGCCCTTGCCCAGGTAGCGGTTCTTGTCGCAGTCGCGAAGCTCCACGGCCTCGAAAGCACCGGTGGAAGCACCTGACGGAACAGCGGCGCGACCAAAAGAGCCGTCTTGCAGAACAACCTCAACCTCAACCGTGGGGTTGCCACGGGAGTCCAGGATCTCGCGACCGTACACATCGATGATGACGCTCATGCATGCCTCCTATAAGCATAAGTTATTGAGTCTGGGCACAGCGACGCTTGGCATCGTCGCCATGTAGCACCCATCATAGCACCCGATAAACGCAAAAGGCGCCACCCTGGGTAGATGGCGCCTTTACTTGTCTTTTTGAATTCAGCTCGCCAGTTGAAGGGCTCGACTAGGCGTGTTTTCGCAGAAGCCAGCGCTGCCAATTCCAGACAGATCCCAAAAGATAGCGCAACCCAGCTGTCACCAGCGCAAAACGCCTCAAACGGAACCTAGAGAAGCAGCAGGAAAACATGCGTGAAGGCAAAGGCGAGAAGCCCGCATCCCGGGAAGGTCAAAACCCAGGTGAGCACCATGTTGCCAGCCAAGTTCCACTTCACGTTGCGCAGGTTCTTCTCAGCACCAACGCCCATGATAGCCGTCGTGTTGGTGTGCGTGGTAGAAACCGGCATGCCCGTAAAAGTAGCGAGGCCGATGCAGACGCAAGAGGAAAGGCATGCTGCAAATCCCTGCCAGCTGTCCATGCGCACCATGTCAACGCCTACTGACTTGATGATTTTCTTGCCACCGAGAGCCGTGCCAAGCGCCATAGTGAAGGAAACCAGCGCAATCATCCACAATGGGAAGCTAGCGTCACCCTCAGCGGAGCCGTAAATGCCGATCATGACGCCCAGCATGACCATGGAGAGGAACTTCTGACCGTCCTGCGCTCCGTGAAGCAAAGCCACGCCGGCTCCACCGACAATCTGAAGGCGGCGGAATGTTTTCGTGGCGCTCACGCGACTAAGATTTCCGCAGGTTTTTCGAATTATTCGCGTGAATAGGTAGCCGAAGCCAAAGCCCAAGCCCGTCGAAATAAGCAAGCCGTAGATAACCTTCATCCACTCATGCCCGTTGACGCCAGCAAAACCACCCTGCAGGGCAATGGCAGCGCCCGTGATACCCGCAATAAGCGAATGGCTCTGCGAGGTCGGTATGCCGAAATACCACGCCACAACGCCCCAGACGATAATGGCAACCATTGCCGCAGCAAGCGCTACGAGAGCGGCGTGATAATCACCGCCAAAATCAACCATGTTAAAGATTGTCTTGGCAACCGCAGACGAAACCATCGTGATGCCAAAGAGGCCGACGAAATTGCAGACTGCAGCCATGAGAACCGCGGGAACAGGCCGCATAGCCTTCGTGCCAACTGCTGTAGCAATGGCGTTAGGCGCATCGGTAGCACCATTGACAAAAGTTCCGCCAAGGCAGAGGAGAACGATCAAGCCCAGCACCGGATCATTGACGAGTGCCTGCAAGAAAGTTGCAAAATCGAGATCCATGGAGTCTCTCCTATGGTAAACGCTTGCCGAACCCGCACGTCCGCTAGCGCGCAGGCGAGCGCGGCCCCTGAAGCAGAACTATAATCTATTGCTAGCAAAGACCTTGCAGAAGCTGCGCGTGAGGATGATTTTTCTAAGGAGCGGCATGGAAGAAGAGGATCGGGAAAAACTGGCGCGCAACGGCACCATCGCCGGCCTGTTCTGCTACCTGTTCTGGGGACTTGCGCCCATCTACTGGAAATGGCTCGATGCGGTAGACCCCCTCGAGGTAATCGGGCAACGCATCATCTGGTGCTTCGTCCTCATGGTGATTATCTGCGCCATCCTCCGCATTGACTTCATCAGCCTGTTCAGGGAAAAACGAGCGATCAAGTACCTCGGCCTCGCCGCCGTGCTCATCAGCATCAACTGGGGCGTCTACATATACGCCGTCGCCACCGACCGCATCGTACACACCGCCATGGGCTATTACACCAACCCCCTCGTCTCCATCCTGCTCGGCGTGTTCTTCTTCAAAGAAAAGCTCTCTGCCTTGCAGAAGGGAGCCGTGGCTCTCTGCGCCGTCGGCGTCACGTACTTCCTGTTCGACTACGGTGAGCTTCCATGGATATCGCTTGTGCTGGCCTTCTCCTTCGGTCTGTACGGCGCCGTTAAAAAGCGCGGCGCTTACCCCGCCATCCCCGCGCTTGCCGTGGAAAGCACGCTTGCACTGCCTCTCGCGCTGATGGCTGCGGGCGCTGCTCTCTACCTCACCGGATCCCACGCCTTCCTGGGAGACGTCTCGAGCGTACAGGGCTGGACCACCACCCTGCTCCTTGTTGGCTCAGGCGCCATCACGGCCATTCCTCTTGTCCTTTTCGCCAAGGCGGCAAACTCTATCCCGCTGACCATGCTCGGCTTCATCCAGTACGTGAGCCCCACTATCGCCCTGCTTCTGGGTGTCTTTGCCTACGGGGAGCCATTCACCACCGCGCATGCCGTTTGCTTCGGGTGCATTTGGGCGGGTCTCGCGCTTGCAAGCATCGACACCGTACGCAAGAGCCGTACCTCGGAAAAGGCCGACTAACTTTCGCCTTATTAATTAGAGAAGGTAAGCGACCAGCGCGCACGAAACAAGACCCGCTGCAAGGCAGGCGGCCGACGCTGCATCCAGTTCAAGCTCCGTAAGTGCTCCGCGCTCCTCCGCTGCGCCATAGCAACGCGCATCCATAGCTTCGGAGAGCGCATCCGCCCTGCGAAACAGCGACATGATCATGGGCATGAGCACCTTGCCCCAAGCTTTGATGCGACCAATGAGGCTCTCGCCATCAAAGCCGCAGGCACGCGACCACTGCGCATTGCGAATACGGCAGAACTCCTCCGCCATAAGCGGAATGAAGCGCAAGGCTATCGAGAACACGGTGGCTATGTCATCCACGGGCGCATGCAGGCGCCGCAAAGGAGCCAAGGCCCACGCTGCAACCGAACTGAGCTCGGTGCTCGTAGTGGTAAGACCCACCACCAAGCTCGAAAGCACCAGCAGCACCACGCGCACCGCCGAGAACAAGCCGGATTCCAAGCCCGAAAAGCTCACGCACACCGGCCCGGCAAGCTGCCTTAGATCATGAGCCCCTTCCAGTCCCGAAGCACCCGCCGCGGGCGCAAAGACAAAGGAGTTGAACACGATAAGCAGCGCTGCCAGAAAGAATGCGGGGGAAAGTAAGCGCAGCATAGAGCCCGCAGGCAGTCGGCTTGCCGCAAACACAAGAAGCCCCATAAGCGCAAACAGGCCAAGCCCCAGCCAGGTATCTGCGAAAAAGAGTGCAAGGATATAGGCGATGAGCAGCGCTAATTTCACGCGCGCATCCATGCGGTGAAGAGGTGTGTTGCCCGCTATGTAGGAAGAGAAAGTCAGTTGCATGTGGTGAAGTATAGGGCACATAGCACAAGAGGCCGCGCTCGATGCGCAGCCTCTTGCAAATAGAACGATGTCAACGGGCCATGTATGGCGGGCAAAGGTACCGCTATCGGCTCAACATGGCGCGGTGCACAACCGTGAGAGTTTGGCTTATTCAGCCTTCTCCTCGGCCAAAGCCTCCTCGGCAGCCTCAGCCTCAACGGCCTCGGTCTCCTCGACAGCCTCAACGGCTTCCTCGACCTCGGGCTCAGCCTCGACGACCTTCTTCGGCTCAGCCTTCTTGGGCTCTGCCTTGGCGGCCTTCTTGGCAACCGGCTCGGTCACGAGCTCCATGATAACCATGGAGGCGTTGTCGCCCTTGCGGTTACCGAGCTTCATAATGCGGGTGTAGCCGCCCTGACGGTCCTGGAACATGCCCTGCTCAACCTTCTCAAAGATCTCGCGTACGAGCTCCTTGTCGTTGAGGTAAGCGATGGCCAGACGACGAGAGTGCAGGTCGCCCTTCTTTGCCCAAGTGATGACCTTATCGACGTCGGGGCGAATCTCCTTCGCACGGGCCTCGACAGTCTTGATACGGTCGTTCAGGAACAGTGCGCTCACGAGGCTGCGCTTCATAGCCTTAGTGTGGCTATAGTCGGTGCCAAGCTTGCGACCCTTCTTGTAGTGTCTCATGATCTCGTATCTCCTAAAGCTTCAAATTGAGGTCCATGGAAATGAGCTTGTCCTTCACTTCCTCGATGGACTTCGCACCAAAGTTTCTGATGTTCAGCAGGTCGTTCTCGGAGAACTCGACGAGCTGTCGCACCGAATGAATGCCAGCGCGCTTCAGGCAGTTGTAGGAACGAACCGAAAGATCCAAATCCTCGATCTGCTTGTCGAGCTCGGCATTGGACTCCTGGCCCTCGGGCGCGAAGATGGAGGGTGCTTCGCCCTCTTCCTCGTCAGCCGCATCAGACAGGCTCAGGAATGCGCCCATGTACTGGTTGATGATGTTAGCCGCGCGGCACACTGCCTCAGTCGGGGCAATGGAGCCGTCGGTCTCAACCTCGAGAACCAGCTTGTCGTAGTCGGTGCGCTGACCAACACGAGTGTCGGTCACGTTCATCGTGCAACGGCGCACAGGCGAGAACAGGGAATCAACGTGGATAACGCCGATCGGGTCCTCGGTGCGCTTGTTGCGCTCGGCCGAAACATAGCCACGGCCGATACCGATGCGAATGGTCATGTCAAGCTGGCCGCCCTCGGCAACCGTTGCGATGACATGCTCCGGATTAATGAGCGTAAACTCAGTAGGAACCTCGAGGTCTTTGCCGGTAACCGTGCAAGGACCCTCGATAGAAACGTGGGCGGTTGCCTCTTCAACGTCCTCGTTGAGGGCGGAGAAGACCAGACCCTTGACGTTCAGCACGATGTCAGTGATGTCCTCGATGACGCCTTCGGCGGTCGTGAACTCATGCTGCACGCCTTCGATCTGGATAGCAGTCGCCTTCGCGCCATCCAAGGAGGACAGCAGCACACGGCGCATGCTGTTGCCAAGAGTGCTGCCATAGCCTCGCTCCAGCGGTTCGACGATGTAGCGAGCTACCGTGTCGTTGACTTCTTCCGTTGTAACAGTAGGCCTCATGAACTCGGTCATGTTTATATAGCCTCCTTACTATGCCGCTATTATTTCGAGTAAAGTTCGACGATGAGCTGTTCGCGGATGTCCAGGTCGATCTGGTCACGCTCGGGAAGGGCCAGCACGCTACCCTGCAGCTTCTCAATGTCGACCTCGAGCCAAGCGGGGACGACAAAGCCCTCGTTGCGGACGAGCGCGCTCTTGATGACGAGCAGGTCCTTGGACTTCGGAGCGACGGCCACGAGGTCGCCGGCGGTAACGCGGTAGGAGGGAATGTCAACGCGACGGCCGTTCACGGTGATGTGGCCGTGGGTCACGATCTGACGGGCCTCCTTGCGGGTGCGGGCAAAACCCAGGCGGAAGATGACGTTGTCGAGACGGGACTCGAGGATACGCATCAGGTTCTCGCCGGTAATGCCGGGCATAGCCTTGGCCTTCTTGTAGTAGCCGCGGAACTGCTTCTCAAGAACGCCGTAGATGAACTTGACCTTCTGCTTCTCGCGCAGCTGAGCGCCGTACTCGCTTTCCTTGCGACGCTGCTTGGGCTGGCGATTGGAGGTCTTAGAGCTGCTGTAGCCGAGCACAACCGGATCAATACCGAGCTGGCGGCAGCGCTTCAGAACCGGGGTCCTGTTAATTGCCATGTTTCATCGATCCTTTCAGTTACACGCGGCGGCGCTTCTTGGGGCGGCAGCCATTGTGCGGGATAGGGGTGCAATCCTGAATGCTAGCGATCTCGAGGCCAGCAGCCTGCAGAGAACGGACAGCCGTCTCACGACCAGAGCCCGGGCCCTTCACGAAGACGGAGACCTTGCGAAGACCATGCTCCATGGCGGTCTTTGCAGCAGCCTCAGCAGCCATCTGAGCAGCGAACGGAGTGGACTTACGGGAGCCCTTGAAACCGACGGTGCCAGCGGACTGCCAGGAGATCACGTTACCCTGAGGATCGGTGATGCTGACGATGGTGTTGTTGAACGTAGACTTGATGTGAGCAGCGCCCACGGCAATGTTCTTACGCTCGGAACGCTTAATGCGCGTACGTACGTTTTTCTTAGCCACGATGCTTCCTCACTACTTCTTCTTGCCGCCGATTTGCTTCTTGGGACCCTTGCGAGTGCGGGCATTCGTGTGCGTGCGCTGTCCGCGAACGGGCAGGCCCTTGCGGTGGCGCAGGCCACGATAGCAACCGATCTCCATGAGACGCTT
>CAYZCY010000011.1:0-3900 GCA_964477115.1 uncultured Eggerthellaceae bacterium
TCGATACGCGCCCGCCATCGAAACCAAGGGGCCAGCTTGATTCGCTCAAGCTGGCCCCTTTTTTACCCCTAAGCCCTTTCGTGTCGCCGCAGCTACCTGAGACCACCACCTGTGACTGCCATTTACACGGCGCCAATTAACGACTTGGACAAAAAGTCGACTTGTGCTGGAAATTAGCCGCCCGCAAAGACTCGAAGAGGCGTCTCGACCAGCCAGCATCTCGCTTCGATCTCTCGGTTGCAGCAGTACACTAACCCATGGCAAGCAAAAGCGCTGGTCATCATTATACTTATATATGTATAATACTAAATCGCTTATTCTAGCGGCCGAAGACGTCGATCAGACGACGAGATTTCCGCGCCAAAAACGGCACATTTCCGGGGAAAAGCCAGCACAAGTCGGTTTTTTGTCCACACCGAGCCTTGTAAATGCCAAATTTCGTAATTAGGCAGCCCTTACAAGCTACTTCCAGCTGTTCGAAAGCACCTTGTCCCTCAGCAACAGATGCTTACCCCAAAAGTTCTCGTCCCTCAGACGTATCCTATGCCCCAACTTCTTCGAAACCGATCGAGCTATCGAATAAAAACCCTCGACGTTCTCTAGCTGGCTAGCTGTGATCGCAAATACGGTATAACCTTCAACAACAAGGGCACTGCGGCGCGTGTTGTCCCTGTCCGTCTGCTCAAATGACGTGTGACCGTATCTGCCGTCATATTCCATAACGAGCTTCGACTCTTTCCATACCAGGTCAAAGGCATTGCTGCGGGCCCACACCGAAGCCGCCGAAGCCCCGAGATTCAACCTTACGTTCATCCTCGGTGAAGGCAAACCGAATCCACCATATTTGTTGGGAAGGCTCAGCAAAACCGCGATCGCCGTCTCGCGTGGCGACCCAGATCCATCGAGCACAAACTGCAAGGCGCGACGAGCTCGATCTGAACCTTTGATATGGCCCATCTCGTCAATAAGCTTGTTTATATGACTCACAGAACTCAGAGGGTGACGCAACCTCAGCCCACCCTCGCACGCCGGGTCAATCGAATAACATCCGCATAACTCGTAGCCCAAAAGGACCAGTTCCATAAAATCCATCTGATGAGCCATCATGAGGAAGGTGAGCTCGGGTGATGTCAGGCAGACCCCAGGCTCCACTTCCAAGAACAGACTTGCAGCATTGTCAGGCACCGATATGACATGCGTCCGACAATTGGGAATAGCCTGGCTGCGTATGCTTCGATCAACCAGCAAGTGAACAGCATCGGCAGCACGGACACCCCAACGGGCGAGGTCTTTCGCCTCAACAAAATCAACGTCGGGCCTGAAATCACTAAGAGAACAGCCGGGTTCAAGACACACGGAGGGAAACGCTCTTTTCAAAGTCGGCCCCTCGTTGAGAGTGTGCCCGAAGACAGGAACATACGAGAGGCGATTGTCATAGCAGCGCCACGCATCAATGGAAGATTTTCCGCATAAACATAGTTTCATAGGCGCACGGTACCATGCATCAGCCGCTTACAAAACCCCTGATGGGAGGCATTTTTCAAATGCTAATCATTCATAGCGCCTCACGAGCAAGTTGAGACACGCAAGGGAAACTCAAGGGATACATCAGCAGACAGCATCAAGCCAAAGGCAGCAGCAGGCAGCAGGCGAAAGCGGGCGGTACCGAGCCAGGGGTAGCAGCGAGCTAGGGGCCACAGCGAGCAGCGGTGGGTGATGGAGGTGACGGACGGTCAGTGAGGCGACATTAAGTCAGGGACGACAGCGAACGGTCCCGCTTCCATTAATAGCAGTACAATGGGGGCGAAATAATGCGCGGGAAGGCTCGATCGCGGCTGGTGGGAGGCGCATTCAGGGTGAAGCTGAGGCAAAGGCGGCGCCAACGCGAGAGCGCCACGTACGCCAACGCGAGAGCGCCACGTGCGCCGATGCGAACAGCGCCGCATACGCTGATGCGAAAAGAGCCATGCAGAGATCGCCACTTGAGACCGAAGGAGCACGTCATGTCTAAAAAAATCGTCGTGGTGAACGCTGGCCCACGAAGAGGATGGAATACCGACACCCTTTTGCTTGAGGCCACCTCTGGTGCTCAGGACGCAGGTGCAAGCGTGCAGAAATTTCGCTCAAGCTGGCCCCTTTTCGTTGTCTGGAAAGCTGTGGAGTGAAGCTTAAGCTACAGGACTACATACACCGCAACGCAGAAGGCGATGGTCACGAAAACGAGGACCGCCAGGAAAGCCCAGGCGGCAGGGCGCGCAAGGTTGATAGTCCAGCCGATTCCGAAGCGCTCGGGAAGAAACACGCTCGCGTCGTCTCGGTTGAAGTAGAAGACGCCGAGAACCCAGTGCTCATCGTCATCGAAGCAAAGCGTTCCGTCGCCGGAGCTACTCGTCATGGTGGCATGCAGCTTAGATCCAGCCTGACCGTACACCACGGATAGAACGATAGCTGCCACCAACACCAAAAACGCAGCGACCAAGATCACACCCGTCATCTGGCCAAGGGTGATAAGCTCCGCCGCGACAAAAACAAAACCGAAGTTGATGGCAGCGGTGATCACCAGGCCCGTAGCAAGCAGGAAAATGCTCTGGGCGCGGGCGAACATGCCATAGGCAAAGGCCGAGGTCACCGGAGCGCCCAAATCAGTCGGACGCTTCGAGCGCGTAATCGTCCAATGGCAAAACACCATCGTAAGGGCCATGAAGGCGGTCAGCAGCGCGGGAAAGGCGAAGACGGCGGGCCACTTGCTCACATAGGAGTCAACCTCACCGGCAAAGCTCATGTGCATGGGAATCTGATCGGGCATGGAGGGATACAGCACCCACGCCAACACCAGACACGATGCGACGAGGGGAATGTAGAGCAGGTTCCACGCAAGAGAAACGGCCCCAGGCGCATCATCTTCGGCAACGAGGGTGATCGTCCGCTGGCTTACGGCATGCCAACCTTCCTGAACCTTGATCGCCTGCACCTCGCGACGAGCGCGCAACATAAGCACGAAGGAGATCACGACGGGCAGAAGAACCCCTGGCAAGACGATGGCCACGATCGCAGAATCGCTCACACCGCCCGGCTGCCTCGTCAGCACAAAGAATGCGACACCCAGCAACAAGGCAAGCGCAGCGGACACGAAAATCATCGACTTGGAATAGCGACGCTTCAGGGCGAGAAGACGCTCGTCGTTTTGCTTGTCGGCGGGAATAGTGACCGCAAAGCACTCGTTTCGACGCATGAGCCAAGGGGTGATAGCCAAAAGAATGCCCGTAAGAAGTATGAGCAGCACCATAAATACCGCAGTTAACATGCCTATCGAATTCATCATGCATCCTTTCCATCTGATGAGGTGTTTGCGTACACGAGTGCAGCCTGGCCGGCCACTAGAGACATGAAGTCGTCTTGCGAAACTCCGCGCGCTTTGCTTTCGAGAGCGAGATCTCGAATGGCTTCGGCAAGGCGTGCATCAACCCGGGCGCTTACCTCAGGCGAAACATCCCGCGAGACGTCGGCCACGATCGCCCCGCTCCTGCCACGCATGAGCACATAACCCTCATCGCGCAACATGGCATAGGCCTTGTTCACGGTATGCAGGTTCACGCCGAGGTCGCTTGCCAAGGCTCGGACCGACGGCAACCTGTCGCCCGCCTGCAATTCGCCACGCGCGATAGCCGCAACCAACGAAGCTCGTATCTGAAGGTAAATGGGCTCGGGTGAGGACTGGTCAATTGCAAGGATCACTTTCAAGTTCCCCCTTCCCAATCTTGTCATTTTTGTTATATCTGCACTATAACAGCTATTACAAAAACGGCAAGAGTTCACGCAAGGTCCACCGAAACACCCTCAGGGCGAGGAGGCTCGAAGGCAGGTCGATGGCGGCTCGAAGGCAGGTCGATGGCGGGTCGA
>CAYZCY010000011.1:4000-39931 GCA_964477115.1 uncultured Eggerthellaceae bacterium
TTCCGAAACGGGGCTTGGGGCCTGTTTTTCCTTGAAGCGAATGAGTGCCTACTCTATACTTTTTCGCGTATGTGCAAACTACCAACTAGAGAAGGTCGTGATATGGATACCTCTCAATTCCGCGGCGTCATTCCTCCCGTGGTCATCCCCCTGTCCGAAAAGAAGACCCTCGATCTCGAGGCTTTCGATCGCAGCATCAACCGCATGATCGAAGCAGGCGTCGACGGCCTGTTCTTCCTCGGTTCCTCCGGTGAGGTCGCCTTCCTCACCGACGCACAGCGCTATCACGTTCTGCAGGAAGCCGTCGCCATCGTCAACGGCCGCGTACCCGTCCTCGCCGGCATCATCGACATGGAAACCATGCGCGTCGTCGACCAGGCAAAGCGTGCCACCGGCTTCGGCGTTGACGGCCTTGTCGCCACCGCACCGTTCTATGCACTGGGCGGTCCGAAGGAAGTCGAGCGCCACTTCCGCGCTATCCGCGAGTACACCGACCTTCCCCTGTTCGCCTACGACCTCCCCGTATGCGTTCACACCAAGCTTGACCCTACCATGCTCGTCCGCCTCGGCAAGGATGGCGTCATCCAGGGTGTCAAAGACTCCTCCGGCGACGATGTTGCCTTCCGCTGGCTCATTCTTGAAAACGAAGACGCCGGCCATCCCCTTCAGCTGCTCACCGGCCATGAGGTTTGCGTCGACGGCGCTTACCTGGCTGGCGCTGACGGCTCCGTTCCTGGCCTTGCCAATATCGACCCGGCAAGCTATGCCGAGCAGTGGAAGGCCGCTCAGGCGGGTGACTGGGCGCGCGTCAAGGAAATCCAGGATCACCTGGCACGCCTCATGTTCATGACCCGTCGCGTCAAGGCAACCGTCGGCTTTGGCGCGGGCGTCGGCGCCTTCAAGACGGCGCTGTGGCAGATGGGCGTCTTCAACACCAATCAGATGCGCGAGCCCGTCCAGCCGCTCGTTGGCGAAGACGTCGAGGCCATCGTCGAGGTTCTGAAGGCCGGCGGCCTCATGGATCCCGATGCCCCCATCCGCCAGTAAGCAGGAGGAAGCCTTGACTGACACCATGCAAAAGATCATCGAGACGCGCGACTGGATTCGCGCAGAACTCGACACCTGCGTCGACTTCTGGCTTAAGTACGGCATCGACCGCGAAAACGGCGGATGCTACACCTGCCTTGATCGCACGGGCAAGATCTACTCTACCGACAAGAGCGTTTGGATGCAGGGCCGCTGCGGCTGGACCTTCTCCTACCTGTGCCATCTTTACGGCGCCAAGCCCGAGTGGCTCGAGGCGGCAAAGAGCTGCATCGATTTTCTGGAGGATCACTGCATCAACCACGAGCAGGGAAACCGCCTTTACTTCACGGTGACCGCCGAGGGCAAGCCCCTGCGCCAGCGCCGCTACAGCTTCTCCGAGGGCTTCTACTGCATCGCCAACGCCGAGTACTACGGCGTCACAGGCGACGCAGAGCACCTGCGTCGCGCACGCTGGGCCTACAAGACCATCTACGGCCTCATCACCGGCGCCGAAGAGGATCCCACGGGCCTCGGTCCTAAGACCATCGCCGAAACCCGCCAGACCCGCGGTCTGGGCGAGCCGATGATCTTCCTCAACATCATCGGCATCATGCGCCGCGTCGATCCCGACAACGCCGCAGAGTACGACAAGCACTCCCAGGAAATGATCGATGCCATCGTCAAGCTGCACTATCACCCCGAACTCGGCTGCACGCTCGAAAGCGTCGCACCCGACGGAACGCCTGAGCTTTGGTATACCGCCGGCCGCGTTGTCAACCCGGGCCATGACATCGAGTGCAGCTGGTTCATGATGGACGAAGCCAATCACCGCGGCGACGAAGAGCTGCACGCCACCGCTCGCGACATCTTCCGCCTGGCCATTGAAGCCGGCTGGGACAAGGAATACGGCGGATTGCTCTACTTCATTGACTGCCAGGGCCTTCCAACCGAAGCGTACGAGCATGACATGAAGCTGTGGTGGCCTCACAACGAGATCATGATCGCCGCCTCCAAGGCTTACCGCGACACAAAGGACGAGTACTTCCTGAACTGGCTTTTCGAGACCGTGGATTACTGCAAGGGCCACTTCGCTGACCCCACCTACGGCGAATGGTACGGCTACCTCCGTCGCGACGGCCTTCCCACCATGCCCTCCACCAAGGGCTCCACGTTCAAGGGCCCCTTCCACGTACCCCGCGCGCTTGCCATGACCGAGCGCGTACTGACCGAGATCATCGGCGACTAAGCTAGCAGCCATTCGAAGGCAAGTTACCTGAAAGGATCAAAACGACATGAACTACCTGGGCATTGAGTACAGCGTCAAGAACATGCCGGTTCTTGACGACGCATTCGTTCCCTTTGGCGTTTGGATGAACGAGTACCTCAAGGGTGCCACCCATCCCATCGCCATCGCCGTCGAGCGCGAAGATGGACTCATCTCCGTTCGCAAGAGCTTCATCCGCGGCGGCGAATTCGCCGAGGCCGACTTCCGCTACGTCGAGCGCCTCGTGAAGTTCTCCCTGTGGAGCATCGGCGGCTTCCGCGTCTACATCTGCGGTTGCGACGACATCGCCGCTAAGCTGGCTGGCGTCTACTCCCCCGAGGGCGAACGCGCATTCGACCACGGTTTCGTAAACGACCTGTACGAGAAGGATCTCGAGGTCATCGCCGTTTCCGAAGCTGACTTCCCGGCTGCCAACGAGGCTCCGAAGGCCATCGGCGGCCACACCGAGGGTTGCCGCATCGGCTTTGACGCCGGCGGTTCCGACCGCAAGGTCTCCGCTGTCATCGACGGCGAGTCCGTCTACTCCGAAGAGGTCGTTTGGTTCCCGAAGATCACCGAAGACCCCACCTATCACTTCGAAGAGATCGTCACCGCGTTCAAGACCGCAGCCTCCAAGATGCCGCGCGTTGACGCAATCGGCGTTTCCTCTGCAGGCGACTACGTCAACAACCAGCCCATGGTTGCATCCCTCTTCATCAAGGTTCCGCGTGAGCGTCGCGAAGAGGTCAAGAGCATCTACACCCGCGCAGCCGCCGAAATCGGCGACGTGCCCCTGGTAGTCGCCAACGACGGCGACGTCACCGCGCTCGCCGGCTACATGAGCACGGGCAAGGGCAACATCCTCGGCATCGCCATGGGCACCTCCGAGGCTGTCGGCTACGTTAACGCCGACGGCAACGTCCTCGGCTGGATCAACGAGCTCGCATTCGCCCCGGTCGACCTCGCCGCAGACGCCATGCAGGACGAGTGGTCCTTCGACTTTGGCGTTGGCTGCAAGTACTTCAGCCAGGACTGCGTCATCAAGCTGGCTCCGGCTGCTGGCATCGAACTTGATCCCGAGCTCTCCCCTGCCGAAAAGCTCAAGGTAGTCCAGGGCCTGGCTAGCGAAGGCCACGAGGGCGCTCTCGACATCTTCCGCTCCATCGGCGTGTACCTGGCACACACCCTGGTCCTCTACAGCTCCTTCTACGAGATCGAGACCCTGCTGATCCTGGGTCGCGTCACCTCCGGCGTTGGCGGAGACCTCATCATCAGCGAGTGCAACCGTGTGCTTGCCGAGGAGTACCCGGCACTTGCCGAGCAGGTAAACGTCACCCTGCCCGACGAAATGATGCGCCGCGTTGGCCAGTCTGTTGCCGCTGCATCTCTTCCGGAGATCAAGTAGCTAATTGCAAAGCTAAGGTCAACTGCCCGAAGAGCCGTCAAAAAAAGACGGCTCTTCTCTTTTATGCGCAAGACCGGTGTATTCGAAATGCGCTATTCCTGCGTTAGATAGAGAATGCCAATGGTTCCAGGACCACAGTGGGACGAAATCGTACAGCTCGCCTGCGTCACATGGATGCGCTCGAGCTTCGGCAACTGCTCAAGCAGTTCCGCTCGAATTATCTCTATGCTCTCATCGTCGATGCCACCCGAATGAGTGATGAAAACATCGTCTTGAAGTATGACGGGATGCCTCTTAATCTGCTTTCGCACGTACTCGCGCAAAGTTTTGCGCATAGAGCCGTGATACATGCGGCTTACATGCATCGACCCATCAGAATTATCTACGACAATCTCCAGCTTTAAATTCAAGGCATCGCTCACATGCGAAAGCACCTGCGGGCAACGCCCGCCAGCAGCCATGAAGTCGAGGGTCTCCAGCACGAAGGAAGCCTGCACGCAGGGCTTCAATTCCTCCACGGCTGACACGATATCGTCGGCTTGCATGCCTTCCTTTATCATGCGCCCCGCCCGGATGACAAGCTGCCCCATGCCCGTAGACAAGTTACAGCTGTCGATGACATGTATTTCGGGCATATCACGCGCGGCGAGCAGCGCGTGCTCATAAGAGCTCGACAATGCGCTGCCGAGGTTGAAGTGAATGACTTCGTCTGCCTCGGTCAGCAGCGATTTGAAGTACTCTTGGTACTCGACCACGTTAACTGCCGACGTCTTCGGCAAACTCCCATCTTCATAAAAACCCGCATAGAGATCATCGGGGCGAATGTTCACGTTATCGAGATAGCTTTCGCCTCGATATTCGATGTGATAGGGGTAAAATCTCACCTCATATTGGCGCTGTAGCTGCTCTCCAATATCACAGGTGCTATCGGCACTCAACAGGATTCTTTTCTTCATAAGACGCTGGTTCTCCAATATCAAAATACAACAATTTGTCTATATCAGTGTCCTTCATATGCGCGACTACATAAACCAACAATGTGATCGATTTGGTTCAATATTGATAACGCAAAGAGAGGGCCGAAAGCTATTGTTTCGACCCCGTAATTGATAGCTATACATATAAGGCTTGCGAAGGCACTTTAGACAGCCTTGCCGCGCAGGATGACCTGCTTAAGTTCGAGCGTTTCCTTATCAAGCAGCACGGCGTTGGCAACCGCACCCGCAGCGAGGGTTCCATGCTTGTCTTCGAGCCCAAGTGCGCGAGCCGGGTTGACCGTTGCCGCTTTCACGGCACTCACCAAGGGGATTTCCATGTCCTTCACCGCCACATAAAGGCAACGCATGAGGTCGCTTACGGAACCTGCCAAAGCACCGTTGTCGATGGTGGCCACCGGGCCCTTCACCGTGACATCCTGACCGCCAAGGTCGTAAACGCCATCCTCAAGACCTGCGGCGCGCAGCGTGTCGCTGATGAGGATCATGCGGTCATCGCCAAACATGTTGAAGGCAAGGCGAACCATAGCCGGGTGAATGTGAACGCCGTCGGCGATGATCTCGGCCGTGACGTCATCGCGCTCTGCGGCGGCGGGAATAGGGCCGGGCTTGCGATGATGCATGGCGTTCATGGCGTTGTACAGATGGGTGAGATGGCGCACACCGAGCTCGAAAGCATGAGCTGCCTGATCGTAATCAGCACAGGAATGCGCGAGGGAGATGCGAACCTCGCCCGCAAGCTCCTGGATAAACTCATCGGCACCAGGCTCTTCGGGTGCAATATCGACCAGCTTAAACAGGCCGCCCGCCGCATCTTGCAAACGACGGAACTCCGCAGCACTCGGATTGCGCACGAAATCAGGGTTCTGCGCGCCCACCTTACTCGGAGAGATAAACGGGCCCTCCATGTTGATGCCGACAAGATCGGCTTCACTGTCCGCGGGAACATAGGCTGCCGCAGCCTTCGCCGCCTGGATCAGCTGCTCTTCAGACAGGGTCATCGTAGCCGGACACATAGCTGTAATGCCACGAGAAGCCTCGTAAGCCCCCATCTTGTGCAAACCCTCAAGACTACCGTCAGAAATGTCAGCACCCGCGCTACCGTGGAAATGAAGGTCTACCAAGCCGGGAATGACATAGCATCCCGTAGCGTCGATGCGCTCACCTTCTGCATGATCGACGAAAACGCCTTCGTCAAAGTACAGATCACGCTCGACAAAAGAATCGCCTTCAAATACCAAACCACCCCTGATATAAGCCACGCCTCATCCTTTCCGTAAGTACTTAAACACCGCTCGAGCTCAATGAGCTTAAGGGATCAAGGATCCGGCAGCCTCGTCCACGATGACAGTCACGTCGGGGTGCAGCTGCAGCACCGAAGCCGGAACCTGCGGCACAACCGGACCGAAGAAGGCCTTCTTCACGATTTCGGCCTTGCCTTCGCCGTTAGCCACCACGAGAATCTTCTTCGCCTTCATGATGGTTCCGATACCCATGGTATAAGCCTCACGCGGCACCTCGTCAATGGAATCAAACAGGCGGCTGTTGGCCTGGATGGTGCTCTCGGTAAGCTGAACGCAGTTGGTGGTCAGCGGGAAATGATCGGTAGGCTCATTGAAGCCGATGTGGCCGTTGTGACCGAGGCCGAGAAGCTGAAGGTCGAGGCCACCAGCTAGGGCGATGCTTTCCTCGTATTCCGCGCATGCCGCCTCGGCGTCGGGGTTGAAACCATTGGGAACATGGGTGTTTTCGGGAACTACATCCACGTGATTGAAGAGATTGTCCTGCATGAAGTAGCGATAGCTCTGATGATGCTTGGGATCAAGGCCGCGGTACTCATCGAGGTTGAAGGTCATGACGTCCTGGAAGCTGATCTCGCCCGCCTTGTTGTCCTTCACGAGCTCGGCATACAGGCCGATAGGGGTAGAACCCGTTGCCAGGCCAAGCACGCAGTCAGGCTTTTCCTTGATGCAGTCGGCGATGATGTTTGCCGCCTCACGACTCATTTCCTCATAGTTTTCGGCGATGATGATCCTCATGCTGTTCGTCCTTTCTGTGTCTTGCTCACGCAGCAATTGTCCTAGGTCCAGAATTGGAAGTCCTCAACGAGGAACTGATAAGCCCACGAATAAACGTCAGAATACCACCCTGTTTCAGGCACGAAGCAAAGCAGGATGCTATATAACAAACTTGTAACTACCAGGGTCAGGATCACTCTCATGACCACATCGTAGGCCTCGCTTGCATGATCCATGTTCTCGTTTGCGATGAAGATGAGCAGCACCGCGGAGGCGAGGAACATGAAGCTGAAGTCGGCATAGTAGCGCTGGAGGATACCTGCCATCTGAGCATCGAAGAGAGCCACTATGACGCCAGAGGCAAGCAGAACCGCCACCGTTCCCATAACAGTGCGCGTGGATCGCTCACGTATGCGAAGCTTGAGTATGCGCCCCGCGAAGGGAAGCACCCACAGGATCGGCAGGCAAGCAAATATGCCGCCGAAGGTGACTTCCTTCACCGTTTGGCCCATATAGGTGGTGCTGAAGTCGGTAGCCTGCAGGAAGGGGAAGGTACCCGTTACGTTGGGCGGCTGCAGGAAGTAGGAGAAGAACGCGGGCGCAAGCCGCCCGAGCTCGAAGCCGCGCTTGGTCATGTCGTTGACCGTCAGGTTGTAGTTTGCCCCGAAATCAAAGGGCGAGCCGAATCGCGCGTAGTTGTACCACATGAGGCCGGCGGCAACGATGAGGTACGGCGCGATAAGGCAGATAAACTCGCAGAAGCCCTTTTTCGTGAGGATGCGCTTTTCAGAGATATAGGGGCGCCAGAACAGCGGGAAGGCTATAAAGGACAACACGAGTAACTGGGGGCGGCACCCCGCCACAAGGGCCATGCAAAGCGAGCCGGCCAGATACCAGCCAATCGGATGCTTGGCGGTTCGCCCCACAAGCCAGCAGTACAGACCCCATACCGACAAGGCCAAACCGCACATGATGGGCAGCGAATAGAAGGTCGGGAACTTCAGCAGATACAGCACGCCGCTGCAGGTCACCAGCGGGATTTGAAGCATGAGGTACAGGCCCAAGCTTACGTTTTTGAAGTGATAGCGGGCAAAACGGTCGAGCAAGGTCGAGCAACCCACGATAAAGGCTATGGCCATGAACAGTACGCCTAAAGCCGTTGGGAAGTTCGATCCTGTCAGCAAGTAGAACGGCAGGTAGAACAGTATCACGGGAACCACGCCGAAGTAGACGTAGTAATGCCCGTCGTGGTAGGCAACATCGAAGAGATAAGGCTCGCCCGTTTCCTTCTGCAGCTCGTCGCGAGCGCCCTTGTCATAAGGGTCTTCCATGTCCTGCAGCCACTCCGGCGGCTCTTCCTCGAGATAGAGCTGCCCCTGCGCCATGGACTTAGCCAACTCAGCATACTGCTGGGCGTTGTCACCGCCAACCTCGAACACGTTGACGATGCTCTCCCCCGTCCAAGCGCCATAGTTGTAACTCGAAGTGGCAACGCCGACCAAGTTGGACCCGTAGAACATAAAAGCGCCCGCAAGCGCAATTTCTATCACCATGGCAGTGATGACGCCCGCCTTGGACTTACGAGGGTTCTCGCAAATCTTGATTCGGTAAATCGCAGACTTTGGCCGGAAGGCAAAGCAGAGAAGCAGCAGGCCGAAGGCAAGGACGAAACGCAGGGGTTTGAACTCGAAGGGATAGGGTTCGTTGACGCTGATGCCCTCAAGATAGATAGGGTATTGCACCTCGTCGCCCGTAATCTCGATTCTCAGATTGCTCACATAGCCCGACGTGGTGAGCATAATGAGCTCGCTGCGGTCAGACAGGGTGGAAACATCCACCACAGGAACGCCAACCGTATATTCGGTAGAGTCGAAGTAGTTTTTATGAGCGCTGTCCGTGAACTGAATTTTGATGCCCAAGTTTTGAGCGGGCTGATCGGAAGAGAAATCAATGCAAAGATCATGCACTTCCAGATTGAGGCCCGAAAACTCAATCACGGGATTTACTTCGCTTATCAGGTATTCCCCATCCGCTGTTTGCTGCAAGTTCAGCCTGTCATTGAGGCTTACCGGCTTATATGAGGAGGAGATGAAGTAATTGCAATTGAAGAGGAGTACCTCAAGCAAAAGCGCCAAAGCCAAAAGGAGGGAAATGGATTTGACGAAGTGAACGATCACCGCATGATGGCGATCATCAAAGCGCTTGCATGCGTAGGCTATGTTGTGTCGAATGCTGGGCATAAGGGAGATTATACAAAAAGGACCCGCACCATGCTTAGATGATGCGGGTCCTCGATAAGACTCAATGCTTGCGCTTAAAGGCCGAGCGCTTCCTTTACGTCAGCGTAGACAAGCTTAGGATCGCGGTCGCCGTCGATGGTGACCAGAAGCTCGCAGCCGCGATAGTAATCGATCAGCGGGCTCGTGGACTTCTCGTACACATCGAGACGGTTGCGAACGGTTGTTTCGTTGTCATCGTCGCGCTGATACATCTCGCCGGAGCACTTCGGGCATGCGGCGTCGGCAGCGGTGCCGATATGGCCGCACTCCTTGCACATACGGCGGGAGCAGAGACGATTGACGATAACCTCGAAGTCGACGTCGATCAGCAGTGCGGCACCAAGCGGACGCTCAAGCTCGGCGAGCATGGTGTCGAGTGCGACTGCCTGAGTGGTGGTACGCGGGAAACCATCGAGGATGACACCCTTAGCGGTGTCAGGCTCCTGGAAACGCTCGCGCATGAGATCGATGATCAGATCATCGGGAACGAGCTCGCCAGCATCCATGTAGCCCTTAGCCTTGATGCCAAGCTCGGTCTGGTTCTTCACAGCGGCACGAAGGATATCGCCAGTGGAGATGTGGCAGAGGCCGCAATCCTCGACGAGCAGAGCTGCCTGAGTGCCCTTACCGGCGCCCGGTGCGCCCAACAGTACGATGTTCATAGCACCTGTTCCTTTCAGCTTACTTGAAGAAGCCCTTGTAGTTGTGCTGCTTCAGCTGGGACTCGATCTTGCTCATGGTGTCGAGCGCGACGCTGATCATGATGAGGATCGAGGTGCCGCCGAAGGCCTGGATGAGCTGGTTGCCCGTGAAGTAGAAAATAATGGTCGGGACAACCGCGATGGCGGCGATGAAGATGGCGCCGGGAAGGGTGACGCGCTTCATCGTGTCCTTGATGTACTGAGCGGTGTTCTTGCCGGGACGAATGCCCGGGACGAAGCCGCCGTTTTTCTGGATCTGGTTGGCCGTCTCCTCGGGGTTGAACACCATGGAGGTGTAGAAGTACGCGAAGAACACGATGAGCACGAGCGTGAGTATCCAGTTGAGCCAGCCCGTGGACACCCAGTTCGCAAAGGTGGTGAGCCAACCCACGTTGAAGATCGCCGCGAGCTGAGCCGGAAGGTACAGGATGCAGCTTGCGAAGATGATCGGGATGACGCCCGCGGAGTTGACCTTGAGCGGCAGGAAGGTGGACGTGCCACCCATCATCTGGCGGCCCTTGACCTGCTTCGCGTAGTTGATCGGGATGCGGCGCTGGGCGCGCTCGACGTAGATGATGAGCGGGATGCACACGAGCACGACCGCCACGATGAGCACCGTGAGCGCGATGCCGGAGGCGAGGCTCGAGGTCATCTGCACGGAGCTGAAGATGGCGCTAGGCACGCGGGAGACGATGCTCACGAAGATGATGAGCGACATGCCGTTACCCACGCCGCGCTGGGTGATGAGCTCGCCCATCCACATGATGAGCGCGGTGCCCGCCACGAGCGTGAATACGATGACCACGTTGGTGAGCATCTCGGGGACTTCTGTGCTGAAGACCACGCCGTAGGCGTCAGACTTGAAGAGCAAGAGGTAGCCGATCGCGTTGATGAGGCCGAGCACCAGCGTGAGGATACGGGTGACCTGGGTGATCTTGCGGCGGCCCGTCTCGCCCTCCTTGGCCCAGCGGCCCACGGCGGGGATGACTCCCTGCATGAGCTGCATGATGATGGAGGCCGTGATGTAGGGCATGATGCCAAGCGAGAACACCGAGAAGTTAGACAGCGCGCCGCCCGTGAACAGGTCGAGCATCGTCATGGCCACGCCCGTGTCGGCAAACGCCGTCGCGAACTCGTGGAAGGGGATGCCCGGAACCGGCACGTAGGCGCCGAATCGGTAGATCGCAAGAATCGCGAGCGTGAAGAGGATCTTCTTCCTCAGCTCGGGAATCTTGAACGCATCAATAATGGAGCTTAGCAAGGCTCTTCGACCTTTCCTCCAGCTGCCTCGATCTTCGCCTTGGCAGAAGCGGACACCTTGTCAACCTTGATGGTGAGGGCCTTGGTGATCTCGCCGTCGCCAAGGATCTTCACGAGAGCGTCAGCATGCTTGATGATGCCCTTAGCCTTCAGAGACTCGCCATCGACAACCTCGCCAGCCTCGAACTTCTCCTCGAGACGGCTCACGTTAACCGGCAGATACTCAACGCGGTTGATGTTGCGGAAGCCCGGGAGCTTCGGGAGACGACGAGCGAGCGGAGTCTGACCACCCTCGAAGCCGGCACCCTTGCCGCCACCAGCACGGGACTTCTGACCGTTCAGACCACGACCAGCGGTCTTGCCGGTGCCAGAACCAGCACCGCGGCCAACGCGCTTACGGTTCTTGGTAGAACCCTCTGCAGGCTTAAGATCTTTGATTTCCATTGTTTAAATTCACCTAGCTTTCGCTACTTCGAAACGACTCTTGCGTTTCGCGCTGACAGCTCGCCGTCAGCAAACTTCCATTTACTATGCCAAAGGCGTGCCCGATTTTCGAACACGCCAAAGGTTTCAATTCATGCTTCCCTGCTCAATAGCTAGCCCACATAGCGTCACCAAGTCAGCGAGAAGCGTTGAGATGCCCCGGATTGCTGTGTTTTGCAGCCGAGTGCACTTTGGTGCACGACGGAAAGCAAAAAAGCAGCAAGACGGGGCGCATCGGCGCTTCGCAGCGTCGATAAGTTCGCTCGTTGCGTTAGCAACGAGCGAAATACTAGATCTCTTCGACGGTGATGAGGTGCTGAACCTTGAAGATCATGCCGCGAACGGACTCGTTGTCAACCTGATCAACGGTACGGCCGATCTTGCCGAGGCCCAGTGCACGCAGGGTTGCACCCTGGTCGGCCTTGAAGCCGGTAGCGCTCTTAACCTGGGTAAGACGAAGCGTCTTCTTTGCGTCTGCCATTGCTGTTACTCCTTCCAGCCGAAGACCTCGGCGACGGAGATGCCGCGGCGCTCAGCGACCTGCTGGGGGGTCTCCATGTTCTTGAGGCCCTCAGCGGCTGCCTTGACGATGTTCATGGCGTTGCTGGTGCCAAGAGACTTGGTGATGACGTTCTGGATGCCAGCAAGCTCCATGATGGCGCGAACCGGGCCACCAGCCATAACGCCGGTACCGGGAACAGCCGGCTTGATGAGAACGCGGCCTGCGCCGTACTCACCGAGGATCTCGTGCGGAACCGTCTTCTCAGCGGTCATAGCAACGGAGAACATGTTCTTCTTTGCAGCCTCGACGCCCTTCTTGATGGCGTTCGGGACTTCCTGGGACTTGCCCATGCCAACGCCCACGCGGCCGTTGCCGTCGCCAACGACGACAAGTGCGGTGAGCTGCATACGACGACCGCCCTTGACGGTCTTGGAAACGCGGTTGATGTAAACGACGCGCTCCTGAAGCTCGGGTACTCCGGCTTCCTGCTGCTGCTGTCTACGAGCCATGTGCTTTCATACCCCTTTCTTAGAACTTCAGGCCAGCTTCACGGGCGCCTTCGGCGAGAGCCTTGACGCGACCATGATACAGGTGACCGCCACGGTCGAAGACGACCTCGGTAACGCCCTTCTCCTGGGCGAGCTTGCCGATGATGCCGCCGAGAACGGAAGCACCCTCAACGGTAGCACCGCTGACACCGGTGGCCTTGAAGTCCGGGCCGAGGGTGGATGCACCGCAGATGGTCTTGCCAGCGACGTCGTCGATGACCTGAACGTACATGTTGGAATTGCTGCGCGTAACGCACAGACGCGGACGGGCCGGGGTGCCGGAGATCTTGCCGCGGACGCGACGATGACGGCGAGCCAGACCAGCCTGCTTTTTCTGAAGCTTGTTCATTGAATAAATCCCTTCTCAGACTCTCAAGACTTAGTCTTTGCCAGCCTTGCCGGCCTTACGACGTACATGCTCGCCCTCGTAGCGAATGCCCTTGCCCTTGTAGGGCTCCGGCTTACGCCACTTGCGGATGTCTGCCGCAACCTGGCCGACCTGCTCTTTGCTCGGACCGGAAACAACGATTTCGGTCTGAGTAGGAACCTCAAAAGTGATGCCCTCAGGGCAAACGACGTACACCGGGTGGGAGTAGCCGAGGGACATCTCGATGTCCTTGCCCTTCATGACGGCGCGATAGCCAACGCCGACCATCTGGAGCTTCTTGGAGTAACCCTTGGAGACGCCCTCGACCATGTTGGCGATCAGGGTGCGGGTCAGGCCGTGGAAGCTCTTGGACTCGCGGGTGTCGTCCGGACGGGTAACGATGATCTCAGCACCCTCCTGGGTGATGGTCATGCAGGGCTGGAAGGTGCGAGTGAGCTCGCCCTTGGGGCCCTTGGTGGTGACGGTGGTGCCGTCAATGATGACTTCGACGCCAGCAGGAATGGCGATGGGCATCTTACCAATACGAGACATATTGAATCCCTCCCTTTCCTACCAGATGTAAGCGATAACCTCGCCGCCGACACCCTTCTTGCGGGCGTCACGGTCGGTCATAACGCCGTGGCTCGTCGAAATGATTGCAGTACCGAGGCCGCCGAGAACGCGGGGCAGCTCGTCCTTGCCAGCGTAGATACGCAGGCCAGGCTTGGAGATGCGCTTGATACCGCGGATGGTCTTGGCCTTCTTGGGACCGTACTTGAGGGTGATCTCAAGCGTGGCACGAGGCTCGCCGTCGATGACGTCATAGCGCTGGACATAGCCTTCCTGCTCCATGATGCGAACGATCTCGACGAGTTTCTTGCTCGACGGCATGGAAACCGTCGGCTTGCCTGCAGACTGTGCGTTACGCACGCGCGTAAGCATATCTGCAATGGGGTCGGTCATTGTCATTTTTGTTTTCTCCTTTGATCCGTGATGAGCCGAGCGTCCGGTTCGTCAGCGCCCTTAGCGCTTCCGCCTATTACGCCGGCACACCCTGAAGCGTTACAGTCTTACCAGGAAGCCTTGGTAACGCCGGGCAGCTCGCCTTTGTTGGCCAGTTCGCGCACGCAAACGCGGCAGAGGCCGAACTTGCGGTAGTAAGCACGAGGACGTCCGCAACGCGTGCAGCGGTTGTGCTGACGCGTGGAGAACTTCGGCTCACGCTTGGCCTTGGCGATCATCGATTTCTTAGCCATGCATTTCCTTCTTTCTATTATCTAGACCCGCTCCTTTTGCGAGTCCAAATACCGAGGTTACGCAAACAAGCCGCCCTTTTCAGAAAAAGGACGGCTGTGCTTGTTTTACTTGCTCTTGAACGGGAAGCCGAGAGCGGAGAGCAGCGCGAATGCGCTGTCGTTGTCTTCAGCGGTGGTAACGAAGGTGATGTCCATACCACGGGTACGGTCAACCTTGTCGTACTCGATCTCCGGGAAGATCAGCTGCTCGGTAATGCCGAGAGAGTAGTTGCCACGGCCGTCGAAGCTGTTGGGGTTGATGCCACGGAAGTCACGAACGCGGGGAAGAGCGACTGCCAGCAGGCGGTCGAGGAACTCCCACATGCGGTCGCCACGAAGGGTGACCTTGCAGCCAATAGCCATGCCCTCGCGGATCTTGAAGCCTGCGATGGACTTCTTTGCGCGGGTGATGCAGGGCTGCTGACCGGTGATGATGCGCATGTCGTTCATAGCGGCATCGAGCTGCTTGGAGTCGCCAGCGGCGGCGCCAACGCCCATGTTCACAACGATCTTCTCGAGACGCGGAACCTTGTTAACGTTGTCGAGCTCAAGCTCCTTGTAGAGCTTCTCTACGATCTCCTTGTTGTACTTTTCCTTCAAGCGAGGAGTAGTCATGTTCGGTATTACCTCTCATCCGATGAATTAAACGCAGGATTGCTGACCCTGCGTCCCCATTTTTTTGGGGCCATAAGTGCTTTGCGCACCCAAAGAGGAGACATTACCAGATGCCTCCTCTTCAGTCAATACTTATGCGGTTTTACCAGAAGAGTTTTAGAACTCGTGCTGGCACTTCTTGCAAACGCGAACCTTCTTGCCCTCGGCGTTAACCTTCTTGTTAACGCGAGTTGCTTCCTTGCAGCTCGGGCAAACGAGCATGACATTGGAAACGTGGATCGGAGCCTCGAGCTTGGACAGACCGCCCTGCGGGTTTGCCTGGGTGGGGCGCATGGCCTTCGTGATCATGTTCACACCCTCGACGACAACGCGCTGCTTCTCGGGAAGGGAGCGCTTGATTTCGCCCTGCTTGCCCTTGTCCTTGCCGGAGAGAACCTTGACGGTATCGCCCTTCTTGACGTGCATCTTCATGTAAGCCACCTCCCTTACAGCGTTTCCGGTGCCAGAGACACGATCTTCATGTACTTCTTGTCGCGGAGCTCACGAGCAACAGGGCCAAAGATACGGGTGCCCTTCGGAGCGCCGTCGTTGTTGATCAGAACGGCAGCGTTCTGGTCGAACTTGATGTAGGAGCCGTCAGCACGACGAACTTCCTTCTTGACGCGCACGACCACGCAGCGGACAACTTCGCCCTTCTTGACGTTGCCATTGGGCGCTGCTTCCTTGACGCTGCAGATGATCACGTCGCCGAGGCCCGCATAGCGGCGCTTAGAGCCACCGAGGACCTTGATGCACTGCACCTTGCGAGCGCCGGAGTTGTCGGCCACCGCGAGCATGGTTTGCATCTGAATCATATGCTTTACCTAACTTTCCTCTTAGTTATAGCTCGGTGCTTCTGGCGAGTACGTCAGGTGTGATGAGCGGCGGAAGCTGGCTTAGACCAACGACCAGAGCTCAGCACGTCTGCCGTGCCGCCAGAAACGACGACTATTTGGCCTTCTCTACAATCTCAACAAGACGCCAACGCTTCATCTTGGACAGCGGGCGGGTCTCCATGATACGGACGGTATCGCCGAGGCCGCACTCATTGTTCTCATCATGAGCATGGAACTTCTTGGTGGTGGTCATCATCTTGCCATAAACCGGATGCGGCTTGCGCTCCTTAACAGCAACAACGATGGTCTTGTCGTTGACAGAGCTGACAACGATGCCCTGGCGAACCTTACGAAGATTACGCTCTTCAGTCATTTTCTCCATCCTCCCTCAGCTACGCGCTCAGCTCACGAGCACGCATCTCGGTCTGGATGCGCGCAATATCTTTCTTGACCTGCTTGACACGAGCGGTGTTGTCAAGCTGGCTGGTTGCCATCTGGAAACGCAGGTTGAACAGCTCCTCACGCGCCTCCTTCAGCTTGACCTGCAGGTCCTCGGCAGAAAGCTCACGAATCTCTGCTGCTTTCATCTATTCCTGCCCTTCCATCTCACGGGTGACAATCTTGCACTTGATGGGCAGCTTGTTGATAGCAAGACGGAGTGCCTCGCGTGCGGTCTCGTCGTCAACGCCGTCGATCTCAAACATGATGCGACCGGGCTTGACAACTGCTACCCAACCCTCGGGGCTGCCCTTACCGGAACCCATGCGGGTCTCAGCGGGCTTCGAGGTGATCGGCTTGTCGGGGAAGATCGTGATCCAAACCTTGCCGCCACGCTTCATGTGACGGGTCATGGCGATACGAGCTGCCTCGATCTGGCGGTTGGTGATCCAATGAGCCTCGAGAGCCTGGATACCATAGGAACCGTGGTTCAGACGGGTGCCGCCCTTGGCCTTGCCCTTCATGGAACCACGCTGCACCTTGCGGTGCTTTACGCGCTTAGGTACGAGCATTTACTTTGCACCCCTCTCGTTGCGATCGTTGCGACGGCGGCTCGGACGGGAGCTGCCCTCGAGAGCCGGCTGCGGAGCCTTCTGGCCCGGCAGAACGTCACCGTGGTAGATCCACACCTGGATGCCGATGGCGCCCATGGTGGTGGAAGCGGTGGCGAAACCGTAGTCGATCTTGGCGCGGAGGGTGTGCAGCGGCACGCGACCCTCACGGTACCACTCGCGACGGCTCATCTCAGCGCCACCCAGACGACCGGAGCACTGGATACGGATGCCCTTGGCGCCGGACTTCATAGCGGACTGAACAGCCTTGCGCATTGCGCGGCGGAAGGCAACGCGGCCCTCGAGCTGCTCTGCGATGGACTGTGCGACGAGCACTGCGTCGAGCTCGGGGCGCTTGACCTCGATGACCTCAACGGAAACGGTGCCGGTAGCGATCTTCTCAAGCTTCTTGCGAAGGGTGTCGATCTCTGCACCCTTCTTGCCGATGACCAGACCCGGGCGAGCCGTGGTGATGATGACCTTGGTCTTGTCGCCTGCACGCTCGATCTCCACGCGGGAAACGGCAGCACGGGCAAGATACTTGTCCAGGAACTTGCGGATTGCAAGGTCGTTCTCAAGCGTCTTGGCGTAATCCTTGCCGGCGTACCAGCGGCTACGATGATCCTCGGTGATGCCAAGACGGAAGCCGGTAGGGCTAACTTTCTGACCCATGGACTATGCCTCCTCTCGCGGTGCAACGATGATGGTGATGTGGCTGGTGCGCTTGCGGATGCGCGCAGCGGAACCCTTTGCGCGGGGGCGGATACGCTTGAGCGTGGGGCCCTCGTCGACGAAAGCGGCCTTGACAACCAGGTTGTCGGCGCGCAGGTGGTTGTTGTGCTCTGCATTCGCGACTGCGGAGTTGAGGACCTTCTCGACGTCCTCTGCAACTGCGCGATTGGTGAAGGCGAGAATCTCGCGAGCCTGCTCGACGGACTTGCCGCGAACCTGGTCGACGACGATGCGTGCCTTACGGGGAGAAACGCGAACGAAGCGTGCTACTGCTTTGACTTCCATGATTTCACCCCTATCCTATCGCTTCTTCTTGTCGGCTGCATGACCCTTGAACGTACGGGTCGGGGCAAACTCGCCCAGCTTGTGGCCAACCATAGACTCGGTAACGTAAACCGGCACGTGCTTGCGACCGTCGTGAACGGCGATGGTGTGACCCACCATTTCCGGGAAGATGGTGCTCGAACGAGACCAGGTCTTGATGACGTCCTTTTCGCCGGCTGCATTCATAGCCTCGATACGACCCAGAAGGCGCGGTTCTACGAAAGGACCCTTCTTCAAACTTCTGCTCACTATTGCTCCTTAGGCTACTTCTTGCGACGACGGATGATGAGACGGCTCGAAGCCTTCTTCTTGTTGCGCGTACGATGACCCTTGGTCGGGATACCCCACGGGGTAACCGGATGACGGCCTGCGGACTTGTTCTTGCCCTCGCCGCCGCCGTGCGGATGGTCAACCGGGTTCATGACGGTACCACGAACGCTCGGGCGGATGCCCTTCCAGCGGTTACGGCCAGCCTTGCCGATCTTGATGTTGGCATGCTCTGCATTGCCAACCTCACCGATGGTGGCGCGGCAGGTGATGAGAACGCGGCGCATTTCGGAAGACGGCATACGAAGGATGGCGTAGTTGCCCTCCTTGCCCATCAGCTGAATGCTGGTGCCTGCGGAACGAGCGAGCGCAGCACCCTTGCCGGGCTGCAGCTCAACGTTGTGGATCAGCGTACCGACGGGGATGTTGGCCAGCGGCATCGCGTTGCCCGGCTTGATGTCGGCCTCGGCACCGCTCATGACCATATCGCCCACGCGCAGACCCTTCGGGTGGATGATGTAGCGCTTCTCGCCATCAACGTAGTGCAGAAGGGCGATACGTGCGGAACGGTTCGGATCGTACTCGATGGTAGCGACCTTAGCGGGCACGCCGTCCTTGTTGCGCTTGAAGTCGATGATACGGTAACGGTTCTTGTTACCGCCACCCTGATGACGGGTGGTGACGCGGCCGTAGTTGTTGCGACCCGCCTTCTTCGGCTTCGGAGCGAGCAGCGACTTCTCCGGCTTGTCGGTCGTGATCTCAGCGAAATCAGAGACCGTCTGGAAGCGTCGGCCGGGGCTCGTCGGCTTATACTGTTTGACTCCCATTACTTTCCTTTCTCGGGCTTTTTATCGTCAGCCTCCTTGCCGTTTTGATCCCGCTTTCCCTCGCACGCGGCACCAAGGCCGCCCAGCTCGAATCAAGCGGTTCTTCACGTCAATGAGGGAACGCTAAAAACCCCTTATTTGGTTCTCTCTAGGCTTGCTCGGCCCAATCGCCACGCTCCCCATATTGAGAACCCTTCCTCGGAACCTTTGCTCGCACGCCTCTCCGTACACCAAAGGATCCCCTTACTAGTGGCCAGGCGATTGCCGAACGGTAGGAAGGGAGGCTTCCTATCGCGACTCCGTCTAACCACGCGCCCGGGTGTATCCATACGTACACACAGACGCAAAGAGACATTATAGTTTCGAGTTATTCAATATTCAAGAACTATTTTTTCTTAGGTCGCACAAGGCATTTCGGGCCGTAGCCGATGAGATCCTCGCGTCCCGCTTTGTGCAAGGCCTCGATGACCAGATCGCGGTTTTTCGGATTGCGATACTGGATCAAGGCGCGTTGCAGAGCCTTCTCGTGAGGCGACTTGGGAACGTATACCGGCTCCATGGTAAGGGGATTGACGCCCGTGTAGTACATGCAGGTCGACACCGTTGAGGGCGTCGGGTAGAAATCCTGCACCTGCTCGGGGTTGTAGCCCATGTCTCGACAGAACTCGGCAAGCTCAACCGCCTCCGCCCAGCCCGAACCCGGATGCGAGGACATCAGGTAGGGAACGAGATACTGGTCCTTGCCGAGCTCTTCGTTGGTTTTCCCGTACTCCTCCACGAAGTTGCGGTAGACCTTGGGCGAGGGTTTTCCCATGGTGGCAAGCACGGTCTTGGACACGTGCTCAGGGGCTACCTTAAGCTGGCCGCTCACATGATGCTCGCACAGCTCGCGCAAAAAAGTCCTGTCGCTGTCGGCCATGAGGTAATCGAAGCGTATACCCGATCTCACAAACACCTTCTTGACGCCGGGCAGGGCTCTAAGTTTGCGCAGCAAGCCCACGTAGTCGCTGTGATCGACCTTCATCTGACGGCAGGGCTTAGGCCACAGGCAGCGCTTGTGCACGCAGGCCCCGTGCTCGAGCTGCTTTTTGCAGGCGGGGATGCGGAAGTTCGCCGTCGGTCCGCCCACGTCATGAATGTAGCCCTTGAATTCGGGGTCGAGCGTAAAGGAGCGCGCCTCCTCGACAAGCGATTCGTGGCTGCGGGAGGATACGATGCGACCTTGGTGGAAGGTAAGCGCGCAGAAGGAGCATTCGCCGAAGCAGCCGCGCGAGCTGGTGAGGCTAAACTTCACCTCAGCCAGGGCGGGCACGCCGCCCGCCTCATCGTAGGAGGGATGCCAAGCCCTCGCGTAGGGCAGACGGTATACCGCATCGAGCTCGGAGGTGGTCAAGGGGGGCTGCGGTGGGTTTACCACCACGAACTCGTGATCGGAGTACGGCTCAACCAGGCACTTTCCCGAAATGGGATCGCTGTTTCGATACTGCTGATCGAAGCTGCGGGCGAAGGCCAGCTTGTCTTCGTTGATTTCATTCCACGTGGGCAACTTGACGTAGTCATAGACATGATCGAGCGATTTGGTGCGATAGGCCGTTCCCCGGATGAAGGTGAGATCGCTTATGGCAAGCCCGCTTGCCAGGGCCTCCGCTATCTCGACGATCGACCTCTCCCCCATGCCGTAGGAAACCAGATCGGCGCCGGAGTCGAGCAGGATGGATCGCTTGAGCTTGTCCGACCAGTAGTCGTAATGGGCGAGCCTGCGCAAGGAAGCCTCGATGCCGCCGAGAACGATGGCCGCCGATTTATAGGTTCGGCGGATGAGGTTCGAATACACCACCGCTGCATGGTTGGGACGCTTTCCCGACACGCCACCCGGCGAATAAGCATCTTGGTTGCGGCGCTTTTTCGCCACCGTGTAGTGGTTAACCATGGAGTCCATGTTGCCCGCCGAAACCAAAAAGGCCAAGCGAGGCTCGCCGAACACGGCGATGCTTTGCGGATCGTTCCAGTCGGGCTGGGCGATAACGCCCACGGAAAAGCCCTTCGATTCGAGAAGCCTCGTGATGATGGCATGCCCAAAGGAGGGGTGATCGACATAGGCGTCCCCGCATACGTAGACGAAATCGAGCTGATCCCAACCGCGGGCCAGAGCCGCGTCGCGCGTGGTGGGAAGGAAATCTGCCTCGCTAAGCTTGCGCTTTGCAGGCTTTTTGGATACGGGCTTTTTGGTCGTGGGCCTTTTTGGCGCGGACTTCTTGGAGGCGGCGCTAGCCGAGAAAGCCTTATTGGACCCCCTTCCCTGCTTGGGATGCTGACCGCTCCTATTCGGGGATGCGCACATAATTCGCTCCCGCCTCGCCTTCGAAGCAATGATAAGAAGGCGAAAGCACGCGCAAGGCGGCGGGCTGCACGCCGATGTCAAAAGCGGTGCCCTCGAGGATCTCACCATCAATCTGGGCAGGCACGACCGCCTCGAACTCCAGATGAAGTGAGCTGGTCTTATGAAACTCGATCTTTTTCGAATCCTTATGCTTGCCCTCCTTCGCCAAAACGAACAAAGCCGTTGCCGTAAGGGCGGTGAGGGGTGGATGCGCTATGCAGATGTCGAGCAGGCCGTCGTCCAATCGTGCCTCGGGGCACACCTTGAAACCGCCGCCGTAGCTTTGACCGTTCTGAATTGCGAAGAGATAGCCCTCCCCTTCTATCAACTTTCCGCTGGCGAGTCTGGCTTGGTAATGATAGAGATCCAGGTGATGCAGCATCTGGTCGAGGCCGGCGGCGAAGTAGAGCATAGTGCCCGTACGCCCCGTACGCCTACGACGCTCCATGGTGTCTATGGCAATAGCCGCATCGAGGCCGAAGGACACGGTTTCGGCGAAGAACTCATCGTTGCAGCAGCCGATGTCAACCAGGCGAACAGGGGCTCCAAGGAGTTGGTCGACGGCTTTCTCCACCTTTGTCGACACACCCAAGCTGGCGGCGTAGTCATTGCCCGATCCTACGGGGATCAAACCAAATACCGGCCTTTCGTCTTTAGCCCTGCGCATGAGTCCGTTGATTACCTCGTGCACCAAGCCGTCTCCGCCAAGCGCAATTACCAGATCAAAGCCATCGGATGCCTGCGCGACGTCAATCGCATGCCTTGCATATTCGGTCTCGTGCACAGAAACAGCCTCATCGCCCAGAAGCGCGCGCAGGCGACGAAGCGCATACTCGGCGGCTGCGGCAGCACGGCCGTTTTGAGCCGTAGGATTAACTATGAGAAGGACACGCTCGAAGCTGCTTGACATCTTCTCTCCCGAAATCACATATGCCAATACATTGATGCTCGATAAGCGCCGTGGTAGCGCTCGCTTTCTTGATCTGGAAAATTATACGACGAGAGCCGCCCCAAGGGACGGCTCTTATACGCTCATGAAAGGCCGGCGTCACTCGCGCGGAATTGCGCGGAGTGCCAGACTTACTGCTGATCGTCTTCGGTGTAGGTGATGTTCGCATGATCGACAAGCCACTTGTTAGCACAAATGCGCTGGGCAGCCTCACGCAGTGCGAACATGGACCCGTTCTTTTCGAACTCAGCACGAAGCTGTTTGGGATTTGCCTGAGTGTTAATGGACAGACAGGCCTCATTAATATCGTCGTCGGTGATGGAGAGCTTTTCGTGGCGATAAATGGCATCGAGCACAAAGCCCTGAACGAGCACTTCACGCGTCTGGAGCATGAGAAGCATTCCCATCTGCTGCTCGCCGCCGTTATCCTCAATGAACTCATCCCAGCTCTTACCCTGGGCCTGAAGACTCCTGCGCATGTTATTGACCAGATTGTCACGAGTTGCCTCGTACACCTCGTCGGCAATCTTGCCCTCAAAACGCTTTGAGATCTCCTCGACCGCAACCTGTCGAACCTGGACGTCATAGGCGCGGCGAGCCTGAGCATCAATGCTGCGGGAAATGTCCTGCTTGAAGGCCGCAGCGTTCGGATACCAGGGCATGTTCGCCTTGATCCATTCGTCATCGATCTCAGGGATGACGGCCTGCTGGATTTCCTTCACGGTAAGCGTGCAGTCGATCTTCTGGATGATGGAATTGTAGTCATCGTCAAAACTGGGCCCCTCGAAGCTGAAGCTCTTGGTCTCACCCGGCTTCATGCCGATGATGTTCTCATCAAAGCCGTCGGGCATGTATCCCTGGCCGGTGACGTAGGTGCGACCTTCGGTGCACAGATTATTGACACGCTTGCCGTTCTCGAGGCACTCCATGGCGATAAGGCAGATGTCGCCAGACTCGATCACCTTGTCCTCGGCGGCTGCATAGGTCTTGTAGTTCTGCGCTATCTCAGCAAGCTGAGCCTCGACGAGGGACTTGTCGACAACATAGCGCGGAATGGTGATATTAACGGGTTCATAGCTCGTAAGCTCATAGCTCGGCTTAAGGGAAACCTCCAGCTCGAAGGCAAACTGGGTGTTGCGCTTGAAAGGCGACTTCGGCTGAGGGGTCGGCGGGAACATCGGAATGATGTTCTTCTTGTCGAGCGCGAAGGGCACGAGCAGCTTCATGGCCTCGGCCTCGACGATGGAATCGAGGTCCTTGACGCCCATCTTCTCTTCGGCGACCTGGGCTACGGTCTTGCCCTCTTCAGGACGCAGGCCCATGGACTGGGCGAAGGCAATCTGCGCGTTGTGCAGGGCGCCGTTGACCTCAGCAGCGGTGGCAACAACGTCAAGACGAATGAGCTCTGCAGTCTTTTTCTTCTGGGTTACTTTCATGCCAGAACAACTCCTCAAAATGCTTGCCCCGAAAAAGGCCTCGTCATGATAAGGCTCGATGATCCCAGGGCGACTGATATCGGCCGTATTGTATCGCAAACGCAAGGGACCAAACCATCCAAAAGCACCACAAAGAACCCCAGGTGTCTGGAGTTTCGTACAAAAGGAGGCAGCGCAGGTCAGGCGGAGGCGAGCGCGCATACAAAGAGAGCGCCTGCTTTGCGCAGACGCTCTCGAAGTAAGCTTATATCTCGCTCTCAGCGCTTAGGCGTTGAAAAGCTCGATGGTCTCGCCCTCAGCCAGGGTAACCATGGCCTTCTTCCAGGTGCGAGTCTTGCCAGCCTGATAGCGCATGCGCTTCGGCTTCGGCTTAACGTTGAGGGTGTTCACCTTGACGACCTTCACGCCAAAGATTGCCTGGATAGCCTGAGCGATCTCGACCTTGTTGGAGTCCTTGGCGACCTCGAAGGTGTAGGTGTTCTTCTCCATCATGTCGTAGCTATGCTCGGTGATGATGGGGCGGATGATGACCTCGCGGGGATCCTTCATTATGCAAGCACCTCCTCGATGCGCTCAAGGCAGGTGTCAACGATAACGAGGGCCTTGTTGTCGAGGATCTCGTAGGTGTTGATGTCGCCAACCGGAACGATGTTGACCTTCTGCAGGTTGCGGAAGGAAAGGAAGGTCTCGACGTCCTCATTGCCAATGACGAGCGTGATGCGCTTGTCCTCGAGGCCGAGAGCCTTGAGCACTGCAACGGCGTCCTTGGTGCAAGGCTTCTCGAAGCCGAAGTCCTTGACGACTACGAGCTCGCCGTCAGCCAGCTTGGCGGACAGAGCGGAACGCATAGCGAGCTTGACTTCCTTCTTGTTGACCTTGATCTCGTAGGAACGGGGATGCGGTCCGAAGACAACGCCGCCGCCGACCCAGTGCGGAGCACGGATCGTGCCCTGACGAGCGCGGCCGGTGCCCTTCTGACGCCACGGCTTCTTGCCGCCGCCACGGACCTCGCCGCGGGTCTTGGTTTCATGCGTACCCTGACGCCATGCCGCACGCTGAGCGCGGACGACGTGGTGCATGACGTGCATGTTCGGCTCAATGCCAAACACCGCCGGGTTAAGCTCAGCAGTGCCTGCTGCGCCACCCTTCACGTCTTTGATCTCAATGGTTGCCATAATATCTGCAGCTCCTATTTTCGTGAGTCGAACTAAGCCATGCGAACGCGAACGAGTGCGTTCTTGCCGCCCGGAACCGCGCCCTTGACCAGGATGAGGTTCTGCTCTTCGTCGATGCGAACCAGCTCGAGGTTCTTAACGGTCACGGTGTCGCAGCCCATGTGACCAGGCATGCGAACGCCCTTGAAGACGCGGGACGGGGTCGCGCACTGGCCGATGGAACCCGGAGCGCGATGGAAGTGAGAGCCATGGTAGCCAGGGCCGCCACCGAAGCCGTGACGCTTCATGACGCCTGCAAAGCCCTTACCCTTAGAAGTACCGGTGACGTCAACCTTCTTGACCTCTGCGAAAGCAGCAACGGTCTGCAGGTCGCCAACCTTGTACTCGGAAGCGTTCTCGACGCGGACCTCGCGCAGGTAGCGCACCGGCTCGGTGCCCTGCTTTGCGAAATGACCGGCCATGGGCTTGTTGACCTTCTTCGGCTTGATTGCGCCGAAGCCCATCTGGACAGCCTCGTAGCCGTCGGTCTCGGTGGTCTTCACCTGGCAGACCTTATTGGGCTCTGCGAGGATGACGGTTACGGGGACGACGGTGTCGTTCTCTGCGAAGATCTGGGTCATGCCGATCTTCTTGCCATAGATTGCGTTAATCATGCGTAACCCTCCTTACAGCTTGATCTCGATGTCGACGCCAGCAGGAAGGTCGAGGCGCATCAGGGAGTCGACCGTGTTAGAGGTCGGCTCGAGGATGTCAACCAGACGCTTGTGCGTACGCATCTCGAACTGCTCACGGGAGTCCTTGTTCACGTGCGGGGAGCGGATGACGCAATACAGGTTGCGCTCCGTCGGCAGCGGAATAGGACCGGAAACCTTGGCACCCGTCTTCAGAGCGGTATCGACGATGAGCTTCGTGGACTGGTCCACGGCCTCATGATCGTATCCCTTGAGGCGGATGCGAATCTTTTGATTAGCCACTTACTTTACCTCCAATAAAGCTTTTGCGAAGCGCTCTTAGGCGTTGCCGCCGGCCTTGCTGATGATTTCTTCCTGAACGCTCTTCGGAACCGGCTCATAGGAATCGAACTGCATGGTGTAGACAGCTCGGCCCTGAGTGCCGGAGCGAAGGTCGGTTGCATAACCGAACATGTTGCTCAGCGGGACTCGTGCGCTGATGACGGTTGCGTTGCCACGCTTCTCCTGGCCCTGGATCATGCCACGGCGGGAGGGGATGTCACCCATGACGAAGCCCATGTACTCCTCGGGAGTTTCGATCTCAACTGCCATGACGGGCTCGAGGATGACCGGGTTGCCCTTCTTGAGAGCAGCCTTGATGGCCATGGAGCCTGCCACCTTGAAGGCAGCTTCGGAGGAGTCGACGTCATGGTAGGAGCCGTCGATGAGCTCGACGCGGATGTCCTCGACCGGATAACCTGCCAGAACACCGGAGTTGAGAGCCTCCTGGATGCCCTTGTCGATGGACGGGATGTACTCCTTCGGCACGACACCGCCGACGATCTTGTTCTCGAACTGGTAGCCCTTGCCAGGCTCCTGCGGGTACATGTTGATGACGCAGTCGCCGTACTGGCCGCGACCGCCGGACTGGCGGACGAACTTGCCCTGTACGTTGAGAGCAGGCGTGGTGGCCTTCTCGCGATAAGCAACCTGCGGCTTGCCGACGTTTGCCTCGACCTTGAACTCGCGAAGCAGGCGGTCGACGATGATCTCGAGGTGGAGCTCACCCATGCCAGCGATGATGGTCTGGCCGGTCTCATGGTTGGTGGAGACGCGGAAGGTGGGGTCCTCCTCAGCAAGCTTCTGGAGAGCGACGGCCATCTTGTCCTGCTCCTGCTTGGTCTTCGGCTCGACGGCGATGTCGATAACCGGATCAGCAAACTGCATGGACTCGAGGATGATCGGTGCGTTCTCGGCGCAGAGGGTGTCACCGGTGGAGGTGTCCTTCAGGCCGACGACAGCAACGATGTCGCCTGCTGCGCAGCTGTCGATGTCGACGCGCTGGTTGGAGTGCATCTGCAGAAGACGGCCGATACGCTCCTTCTTGTCCTTCACGGCGTTGATGACGTAGCTGCCGGAGTCGAGCTTGCCGGAGTAGACGCGCAGGTAGGTGAGCTTGCCAACATAGGGGTCGGTCATGATCTTGAATGCCAGAGCAGCAAACGGTGCCTTCACGTCGGAGGGGCGCTCCTGCTCTTCCTCGGTGCCCGGAACGATGCCCTTGATAGCGGGAACGTCAACCGGAGAGGGCATGTACTCGACGACAGCGTCGAGAAGCTCCTGAACGCCCTTGTTCTTGTAGGAAGAGCCAACGAAGACCGGGTGAAGCTTGCAAGCGCAGGTACCCTTGCGGATGGCTGCCTTGAGCTCCTCGACGGTGATCTCCTCTTCCATGATGACCTTCTCCATGAGCTCGTCGTCGCAGTCAGCTGCTGCGTCGAGAAGCTCCTGGTAGCGGATCTCGACCTCGTCGGCGTACTCCTCGGGGATCTCAGCGAGCGGCTCGGGGTAGGTCATACCCTTGTCGTCAGCCTTGAAGTCCCAAGCGGTCTTGGTGACCAGGTCGATGACACCCCAGAAGCGATCCTCAGAACCCATCGGGATCTGAGCTGCGATAGCCGGAGCATCGAGACGATCCTTCATGGTCTGGATAGCGTTGAAGTAGTCAGCGCCGATACGGTCGTACTTGTTGATGTAGGCGATACGCGGAACGCCATAACGGTCAGCCTGACGCCAAACGGTCTCAGACTGCGGCTGGACGCCGGCAACGGCGTCGAACACGGCGACAGCACCGTCGAGAACGCGCAGGGAGCGCTCGACCTCTGCGGTGAAGTCAACGTGGCCGGGGGTGTCGATGATCTGGAAGCGATATTCCTTGCCATCTGCAGCACCACTGGGGTACTTCCAGAAGCAAGTGGTAGCTGCAGCGGTAATGGTAACGCCGCGCTCCTGCTCCTGAACCATCCAGTCCATGGTAGCAGCGCCGTCATGGACCTCGCCAATCTTATGAGTCTTGCCAGTGTAGTAAAGGATGCGCTCGGTAGTGGTGGTCTTGCCCGCATCGATGTGGGCCATGATACCGATGTTACGCGTATCCCTCAGATCAATCTTTGCTGCCATTTACTCTCCCACCATTCCCTAGAAGCGATAGTGCGAGAATGCACGGTTGGCCTCGGCCATCTTGTACATATCCTCGCGCTTCTTGACGGAAGCACCGGTGTTCTCGGAAGCGTCGATGATCTCCTGTGCGAGGCGCTGGATCATGGTGTGCTCCTTGCGCTTGCGGGAGTAGTCGACAAGCCAACGAATGGCGAGCTGGTTAGCACGACGAGAGTTGACTTCCATCGGGACCTGGTAGGTAGCGCCTCCAACACGCTTGGGCTTGCACTCAAGGGTGGGGCGAACGTTGTCCATAGCCTTCTTGAACACGGTGATGGCATCCTGGCCGGTCTTCTGCTCGACCATATCGAATGCGCCGTAAACGATGTTCTCGGCGGTGGACTTCTTGCCGTCAAGCAGGACCTTGTTGATCAGCTGAGCGACAAGACGGTTGTTGTACTTTGCGTCCGGCTGCGTTTCGCGGCGGACTGCTGCTGCACGACGCGGCATTAGTTCTCCTTTTACTCTGCGCGCTTCGGGACTATTTCCTGTCCATTAGGCCGCATCCTTCGGGGCCTTTCCCCGAGGATCTTTCATCGACCCGCGCGACTTAACGATTTACTTATTTCGGGCGCTTAGCACCGTAGCGGCTACGAGCCTGACGACGCTTGTCGACGGCTGCACAGTCGAGAGCGGCGCGAATGACCTTGTAGCGAACACCGGGGAGGTCCTTAACACGACCACCGCGGATGAGCACCATGGAGTGCTCCTGCAGGTTGTGGCCCTCGCCGGGGATGTAGGCGGTGACCTCCATGCCGTTGACCAAACGGACACGAGCGACCTTACGCAGAGCCGAGTTCGGCTTCTTCGGCGTGGTGGTGTACACACGGGTGCACACGCCGCGCTTCTGCGGGTTGCCCTTCAGAGCAGGCGTCTTCTTCTTGTCGACCTGCTTCTGGCGGCCCTTGCGGACCAGCTGATTAATTGTAGGCAAGACTTTCTCCTTCTATTCTTTCTGACGGACTTTCCTGAATCCTGCTCGGTCCCAGAAAAGCCCTGTCTTACTCTTTGCTGAATCGCTTCAGCCTATCTCCGCGGCTACCACTAAGCGCACGAAAATATACGCCCCGAAAGGCGCAAGTGGGAATATTACGCGCCTTATCGCAGCTTGTCAAACGCCACGCGTCCGGGCGTATCTATACCGCATTTTCAGTAAAATCGCAGGTCAGGGAAAGTATCGGGCTTTCGCCTGAAGGACACGTGTCTCAGGCGCGGGAAATTTTTTTCAAAAAACCTTTTTTGGCGAAAATGAGCTAGCGAACCGCGTATTCGGCGATGATGGCCTCAACCAAGCGTGCAGACCCCTCGAGGTCGGCCACCTTTATGTATTCGTCGCAGGTGTGGTATTCGGCCATGCCGATGCCGATGGCAACCGCATCCACCCCAAGCGCGCCGAGCACGTTGGCATCCGAACCGCCGCCCGTAACCTGAAGGCTTGCGCTCATACCCGCAGCCTCGATGGCACGGCGAAGCTTGAGCTCGGTGACGCCGCCTTCAGCGAGAACGGTGCGCGGGTATTCGAGCTTCCAGGTAATATCGAGCTCTCCCCCAAAGCGCTTCGCCGCCTCGCGGCAAGCCGAATCCATGGCGCTGCGCTGCGCTTCAAGAGCCGCGTCATCGTGAGAGCGGCATTCGCCAACGATAGAGCACTGGGCGGCAACGACGTTCATAGCCGATCCGCCTTCGATGGTGCCGATATTTGCGGTGGTCTTTTCGTCAATACGGCCAAGCGGCATGGCGGCGATGGCGCATGCGGCCATCTCGATGGCAGATACCCCCTCCTCGGGAGCAGCGCCCGCATGGGCGGCACGACCCTTGAAGGTGGCGTTCATGAGGTAGTGCGCAGGAGAGGCCGCCACTATGGTGCCGGGGTGACCGCCCGCGTCGAGAACGAAGCAGGCAAACGGGTGGCGCTTGCCTTCGCCACCCTCTGACCCGGGCCACGCAAAGGCATCGGCCGAAAGGGCGCTCGCTCCGAGCAGGCCCTTCTCCTCGCCCGTGGTGAAGACGACCGTGATATCGGGGCGCGGAATGCCGGACTCGATGGCGCGCGTGATGCCCTCGATGATGGCGGCAAGGCCCGCCTTGTCGTCGGCGGAAAGAATGGTGTCGCCGGCGGAGGCGATGACCTCGCACTCCTCGCCTTCCACTTCCCTGCTCTTGATGACGCATTCGATGCCCTCGCAGGGCTCGACGGTGTCCATATGCGCCGAGAAGGAGACGTGACCTGGAGCCGTACCCGCAAGGCGGCCGATGACGTTTCCCGTGTCGGATCCGGTGAGGTGCGCGGTGTCGTCGACGTAGACCGCAAAGCCGAGCTCGGTCAGCTTGCCCTCGAGGTAGCGTGCCATGAAAGCCTCATGGTAGGTGGGGCTGTAGATGCCGGCCATTTCGACAAAGCTATCGATGATGCGCTGCGTAGTCATTGCGTCACTCCCGAATAGGTAAAAGGTAGGTATGTTAGTGGGCTCCCGGGCGTAGCGAGTCCCGAGATTAGTAAGCTCCCAGAATGCGAGCCGCGACCTGCTTCTTGCGGCTGAGCACGCCGGGCATCCAGGTTCCGCCTTCGCCTTCGCAATGGATGCCGAAGACGCGGTTGACGATGCGGCGGTTGCCCTCGACGATGAACATGCTGCCCTCGGCCATGATGTCGGTCACCATGAGCAGAACGAACTCATAGCCGCGCGCCTCCATGAGCTTTCGCAGATGGGCGCGGATTTCTTCCTCCCGCGTCATGACGGCCTCGAGGTCAACGGTTTCATGCTGGGCGAGAAGCACTGTGTGATCGCCAAGCTGAAACTCCTTGGAGTCGGCTTCGACGAGCTTTTTGATGGAGATGTCCCCTTCGCCGCCGCGCGCCCTGAATACGCGCAGGCCAAACTCGGTGGGGTCGGTTTCCAGAATGCCGGCCAGGAAGTCAACCTGGTCACGGTCTATGGGCGTTGCCGTGGGCGATTTGAGGATGACGGTGTCGGTCATGATAGCCGACAGGAGCACAGCGGCAATGCTCTTAGGGATTTCAATGCCGTACTTGCGGAATTCCATGGTCACGATGGTGGCGGTGGAGCCTACCGGCAAGTTGAGGAACTGGATGGGGTTTGCCGTCATCACGTCGGCGATGCGATGGTGGTCGATGATCTCAACCACGTCAGCTTCCTCGATGCCCGCTACGGCCTGACGCGTTTCGTTGTGGTCGACCAGGATGACGCGACGCTTGGGACGGGTGGCAACGTCAGAGCGCGTAACGATTCCGATGCAGAAGCCCTCGTCGTTGAGCACTACGGCCTCGCGAAGCTCGGATGCCATGAGGTCTTCGATGGCGTCCTTCAAAAGGCCTTCCTTATCGAGCACGAGCACGTCGGTTTCGGTGAGCTCGCTCACGAGCTGGCCGAGGGACTCGATGAGATCAGCTGCGACGGCCATGGCGTTTGCCGCGCCCTGCTCCAAGCGGTCGGTGGAAGAAATATAGCGGTTGGCAATGGCGCGCGTGGTGATAAGGCCTCGATAGGTGCCGTCATCATTGGTGACCACCAGAGCCCTTATGTTTTCCTGGCGAAGCAGACGCCCCGCGTCAAGCACCGTTGCGTCATGCGGGATGCTGATGGGATCTGCCGTCATGACGTCAAGGACGCGGGCGTGAACGTGCTGGATGCGCTTGGGTGCGGGAATGCCGTTTTCCTTGAGAACCCAGGAGCTCTCGGGAGGAAGCTCTCCGAGGCGATAAGCTTCGTACACGAAAGCATCGGATGTGCCGTCGCGCTTGGCAAGCTGGTTCTTCAAATACGCGTAGGCGACGGCTGCGCTGATGGAGTCGTTGTCGGGATTGCGATGACCGACGACGATAACGGGCTTTGCCATGTTCCTTACGCTCCTATTCTCCTCAAGCAGATCGCACATTGTAGCGCAAACAGAGCGGGGTACCACCCAAAGCGAGATGGCACCCCGGAAGAACTTCAGTTTACCACGAAGCCTCTTTAGGAGACTTTTACCTCAGGACAAAGAGACATGTCGATGGACTGGATGGCAAAGCAGCCGGGGCCGCCCTGCGTGATGAAGGCCGGGCCAAGGTTGAAGATGCCGCACTGGCAGTTCGGGAAATGCTGCTTGATGGCCTCAATGGCCTGCTTGGCGGCAGACAGATTGTCGGCATGTGCGACGCTGATATAGCAGCTGTCCGTGACGCCGCGGGCCTTCAGGTCCTCCATAACGGCGGCAAGTCCCTTGGAAAGGGATCGGGTGATCTTCAGACGCTCGATGCGCTTACCGTCTTCGGTCTGGCGCATGACGGGCACCGCCTTGAGCATATGGGCGAACTTAGCGGCCATGGGGGTCAAACGACCGCCGCGGCGCAGAAAGTCGAAGTCCTCGGGAATGAGGTAGGAAAAAGCGGTGTCGGCCATGGCCTTCATGTTGGCGACGATGGTTTCGGTGTCGTGGCCGTCTGCGCGCATCTTGACCGCCGCATGCATCATGATGCGATGCGGAACGCACAGCGTCTTGGTGTTGATGACATGCACGCGCATGGGGTGACGAGCCTGGTCGACAAGGCCGCATGCCACGTTGTAAGCGCCAGAAAGGCCCTCGGCCATCGCCAGGTGAATGATCTCCTCGTCGGTGTCGTAGGCCTCAAGAGTCAGACCCACAGGCGGGCAGGAGCTGGTGGGAACACCGCCTTCGCGAACCTTTTCGATAAACTGGGCGGCGGTGATGTCTTCGTATTCCAACCAGGTTTCGCCTTCGATGGCAACGGACAGAGGCAAAACCTCAACGCCAAACTGAGCGGCCTCAGCAACGGAATACATGACCGAAGAGTCGGTTACGAGCTTCATAATCCCCCTCTTGCCCGAACAAGGCCCACTTTGACGGGCTGCGTGCGCATGTCCGAGCGCATTTAAAACGACATTGCGCCCATGATACGCGATTACGCAACATGCATAGACGAGATGTGGTATTTATTCGGGCAATTGAGGGTTTTCGTTAACCGCTGTAAAGGTTTTTGTCACATTTACACGGATTCGGAGAAAGCCCGATCATCCTACTCAGCTGATTTTCACGATAGGAGCGTAGTCTTTGAGGAGCTTCTTTGTTTGCCCGGTCTTGGCGAACTTGATGTGAAGCGTATCCCCGTCGATCTTCGTCACCTTGCCGCGCCCAAAAGTCTTGTGGTCTACGGTGTCACCCACGGCAAAGCTCACCTTTGCCGCATCCTTCTTGTAGGCGCTAGAGCTCACGAAGCCGCTACGTTCGGCACGCGGGGACACGCCCGCGGTGCGCGAGCCGGAACCGCTTGCGCTCGATCGGCCGAACACGCGGCCTTCGCCCGCTTCCGTTCCCGATCCGGCGATGCCGCGACGGCTGCCGCGCTTTGCCCAGCCGGTACCCGACAGCCCCGAGCTTCCCAGACCTGAGGTTTGGCGCAGCTCTGAGGGGATCTCGCCGATGAAGCGAGAGGTGGGATTGGATGAGGTCTGGCCGAAGATCTGACGGCTCTGCGCGCAGGTGAGGCAGAGCTGCTTGCGTGCGCGCGTGATGGCCACGTAGGCAAGACGGCGCTCCTCTTCGACGGAAGCGGCATCGCCGATGGAGTTCATGTGCGGGAAGAGCGTTTCCTCCATACCGGCCACGAACACGCAGTCGAATTCGAGGCCCTTGGAGGAATGCACGGTCATGAGCGTAACGGCATGCCCGTCTTCGGTCACGCTGTCGAGGTCGGTGCGCAGGCGCACCCACTCGATGAAGTCAGCCAGGGAATCGCCGCGCAGAACGCGCACGGGTTCCTGGCCTGTGTCTTGCGCGCCTTCCGTAGGGCCCGCGAATACCGCCTCCTCTTCGTCATGGGTCTCGGCGAACTCGTCTACGACGGAGAGGAACTCCTTGATGTTTTCTATGCGGCTGCGGGCCTCGTCGGTTCCCTCGGATTCAAGCGCCTCGATGAGGCCGGACTTGTCGATGAGTGCCTCCACCACGCGGCGCAGCTCACCGGAATACGTACGGGCTTCCTTGATGAGCTCGAGGAACTCCCCCACCGCGCGCCGGGTGCTTGCGCGCACTTCGGGGTCGACCACCGCCAGCTCGGCGGCGTCCATGAAACACATGTCCATCTCGCGGGAGAACTGATCGATGCGCTCGATGGTGGTCTTGCCGATACCGCGGCGCGGCACGTTGATCACGCGCTTGGCCGCCATGTCGTCGTTGCCGTTGACCACCAGGGTGAGATACGCCATGACATCGCGAATCTCAGCGCGATCGAAGAATCGAGTGCCACCGACGATGCGGTAGGGCACGCCGGCGCGCAGCAGCATGTCCTCAAGCATGCGGGACTGGGCGTTGGTTCGATAGAAGACGGCAATGTCGTCATAGTTCAAACCGCGCGCATGGCGCTTTTCGATCTCGCCCGCGATCCAACGCCCTTCATCGCGCTCATCGGTTGCCATGTAGACGTCGATCCTGTCGCCCTTTTCCGAAGAGGTGAAGAGCTTCTTACTCTTACGATGCTGATTGTTGGCAATAACGGCGTTGGCGGCATCGAGGATGTTGCCGACGCTGCGGTAGTTCTGTTCGAGCTTGACCACCTTGGCCTCGGGAAAATCGCTTTCGAACTCGAGGATGTTGCGAAGGTCGGCGCCACGCCAGGAGTAGATGGACTGATCGTCGTCGCCGACCACCATGATGTTGCGATGCGCCGCTGCAAGCAGCATGGTGATCTCGTACTGAGCGTGATTGGTGTCCTGATACTCGTCCACCATGACGTAGCGGAAGCGCTGCTGATACGCCGTTAGGATGTCCTCGTGGTTTTTGAGGAGCAGGTAGGCGTAGAGCAGCAAGTCGTCGAAGTCAAAGGCGTTCGCCGCCTTGAGGCGCTGTTGCAGGCGCTCGTACACGCGAGCGGCGACCTTGCCCACCGGGTCAATAGCCTGCTTGGCAAACTCCCCCGGTACGATGAGTTCGTTTTTCGCGGCGGAAATGCGGTTCATGAGCGAGTTGACGGGGAATCGCTTCGGATCGATGTCGAGCTCGGCCATGATGTCCTTGTACAGGCGCTTCATGTCATCGGTGTCGTAGATGGTAAAGGAATTGGTGAAGCCTATCCTTTCGGCGTCGGCGCGCAGGATGCGCACGCACATGCTGTGGAAGGTGGAAACCCACATGCCGCGGGAGCGTGCGCCTACGAGGGATCCCAGGCGCTCGCGCATTTCCGCAGCAGCCTTGTTGGTGAAGGTGATGGCAAGAATTTCCCACGGGGCAACACCGCGGTCGATCAGGTTGGCGATACGGTAGGTGAGAACGCGCGTTTTGCCAGAGCCCGCGCCTGCAAGGACGAGCAGCGGACCTTCCGTCGTGAGCACTGCTTCCTGCTGGGGCTGATTGAGTGATTCGATATCGATAGGCATTTGCGCGTCCTTTGCGTATTGTCAGTCTGGAAAAGCGGAAAGAATATTATAGACCCAACGGGCTCGGTACGCCCCTGACGCCCCCAGATGCCCGGGGGCGTCAGGGTGTCTGGGGGGCGTCTCTGGGGCGCCTGGGTGGGTCTGGGTGCCTGGGTGGGTCTGGGGGGTCAGGGTGTCTGGGTGTCTGGGTGTCTGTGGCACCCGAGGTGCTGCTGTAGCGCCTGCTGTAGCGCCACGAGTCGCTGCAGCGTAGCTTCCCGCCTCTTGTGGTCAAACGGGTCGCCCTAGGTGCAGTTTCCCAACGCCAATGGTCAAAGACATCGCCTCAGGGGGTTCACCTTAATAATTCGACCGCGCTTCACCGTGCAGAGGTCGCCGATTAAATCGGCGCACACAAAAGAGGGCTGCTAGCACACAGCCAGCAGCCCCGGTTTAACAACCCTTTGCAAAGAGACAGGTTGCCTGATTTGCCTGATTTACCTGATGAAGGTGTAGTAGAGGATCGTTTCATCCTCGAAGGTGATGTCAAGCGAGAATATACCATCGGAGTCGATCCCCGCGCCCGTGACCTCGCCTTCGCTCAGATCAAGCTCGACTC